>JALHPY010000005.1 GCA_022842305.1 Rubrivivax sp. | reverse complement strand
GCGTGCGGCCGTGGCCGCGGCCGCGGTGGCCGAAGCCGAACGCCGGCGCGCCGAACGCCTGGCCTGGCGACAGCCCACCGACGAAGTGGCGCTGTTCCCCTACGCCCGCCGCGCTGCCGACGGCCGCTCGTCGCTGCGCGGCATCGAGATGCCCATCGTGCTGACGCGCCCGCTGGCCGACACCGGCGCCGACGACGCGTCGTCGGCGCAGACGCGTGGCCACCGCTGGCTGCACATCGACCCGGTGCGCATCGACGCCGGCGCACTGCCCGCCGAATTCGACCAGGCCGCCGAATTTGGCACCGTGCTGGCCAGCGGCCAGCCGCTGAGCGCGCCGCTGCCGCAGCGCGCGCGGGGTTTGAACCTGGGGGCAGGCCATACCGGTGAACAGCGGCGCTGGGACGTCGGCATCGTCGGCGCCGGTTTCCAGCTGCCCAACCTGGTGGGCGGCTGGCGCCAGGATTTCGCCTGGCGCGGCCAGGACGCCAGCGTCGAGCTGTCGCGCCGCGTGCTCACCAGCGGGCTGCTGGCCTACGCCGGCACGCGCGACCCGCTCAGCGGCCGGCGCTGGGGTGGCGTGACGCTGAATGCGGCCACGCTGCGCATCGGCGGCGACCTGGCGGGCTGGAGCAGCGCGGCCAGCCTGCGCGCCGGCTGGCTGGCGGGCCACAACGTGGCCGGCAACGACACCGTGCAGCTGCGCCTGACCAGCGACCGCGACTGGATCGACGGCCCGGCGCTGCGCCTGAACCTGGGCGCCACGCTGGCGCTGTGGCGCTACCGCCGCAACCTGGGTTTCCACAGCTTCGGCCATGGCGGCTACTACAGCCCGCAGCGCTACACCAGCCTGTCGCTGCCCGTGCAGGCGCAAGGCCGGCTGGGCCCCTGGAGCTACCGCGCGCGCGCCTCGGTGGGGCGCTCCTGGACCTACGAGGCCGACGCGCCCTACTACCCCACCGATGCCGCCCTGCAGGCGGCCGCGGGCCAGCCCCTGCATCGCGGCGGGCGCGGCGGCGGCACCTCGACCAGCCTGCGCGTCGAGATCGAACGCCGCTTGAGCCCGCACTGGAGCGCCGGCGCTTCGGTCTTTGCCGACCGTTCGGCCTACTACGCGCCCACGCAGTGGCTGTTCTACCTGCGCCGCAACCTGTCGCCGCAAAGCGGCGAAGTGACCCTGCCGCGCCCGGTGCAGCCGTATTCGCAGTTCTGAGCCGGGCCGCGGCGCAGACCGGCGGCCGCTCAGGGCTGGCGCGGGATGGCGGCTGCGGTCCATCTCGGGCCGCGCCAGGTTGCCGGCGAGCACGACGAATTCGTCGCCGTCCAGCCGCGCCACGAAATCGTCCACGCGCAGCGAGGTCTTCAGCCGTCGGCCCAGTTCGATCAGCAATTCGTCGCCGGCCTTGTGGCCGCAGGTGTCGTAGCCCCTCGGCCCGCTCAGGCGGGCTTGGGCCCGGCGCCGGCCCGTGGGGGTGGCGTTGCCCCCAACGGACTCGGCGCCTCGGGTCTCAAGCAGCCTTCTGGCCGATTTCGAAGTTCGCCAGCGTCTCCAGCGCCTTCACCATGGCCGAATGGTCCCAGGCCTTGCCGCCATGGGCAGCACAGCTGTTGAACAGCTCTTGCGCCGTGGCCGTGTTGGGCAGCGACAAGCCCAGGGCGCGCGCGCTGCTGAGCGCCAGGTTCAGATCCTTCTGGTGCAGCTCGATGCGAAAACCCGGGTCGAACGTGCGCCGGACCATGCGGTCGCCATGCACCTCGAGGATCTTCGACGATGCAAAGCCGCCCATCAGCGCCTGGCGCACGCGCGCCGGGTCGGCGCCGGCTTTGGCGGCGAACAGCAGAGCCTCGGCCACGGCTTCGATGTTCAGCGCCACGATGATCTGGTTGGCCACCTTGGCCGTCTGCCCGTCGCCGTTGCCGCCCACCAGGGTGATGTTCTTGCCCATCAATTCGAACAGCGGCTTGACCCTCTCGAACGCCGCCTCCGGGCCACCGACCATGATGGACAGCGTCGCATTCCTGGCGCCGACTTCGCCGCCCGAGACCGGCGCGTCGAGGTAGTCGCAGCCCAGCGCGTTGATCCTCTGTGCAAACACCTTGGTGGCGATGGGCGAAACCGAACTCATGTCGACCACCACCTTGCCCTTGCTCAGGCCCGAGGCAATGCCGACTTCGCCGAACAGCACCGCGTCGACATCGGGCGTGTCGGGCACCATCGTGATGATGATGTCGGCGCGCTCGGCAACGCCGCGTGCGCTCAGGCACTTGGTGGCACTGCTGTCGGCAATCGCCGGCGGCGTCTTGCCCCGGGTGAAGACGAAGAGCTGATGCCCGGCCTTGATGAGCTGCCCGGCCATGGGTGCGCCCATGATGCCCAGGCCGACGAAGCCGATCTTGAGGGGTGAGGAGGTCATTTCGGTGCCTTGGTAGAGGAGGTCCGGGGTTCGGCTGCCGTCAGCAGGCCGCCACGCGCTGGCGCCAGCCCAGGCCCGCTTCGGTGGTGGTGGCGGGCTTGTATTCGCAGCCGATCCAGCCGTCGTAGCCGATGCGGTCGAGGTGCGCAAACAGGAACGGGTAGTTGATCTCTCCGGTGCCGGGCTCGTTGCGCCCCGGGTTGTCGGCCAACTGGATATGGCCGATGCGCGGCAGGTGCTTCTGCACCGTGGCGGCCAGTTCGCCTTCCATGCGCTGGGCGTGGTAGATGTCGTACTGGATGAACGCGTTGTCGGCGCCGACCTCGGCCAGGATGCTGGCGGCCTGCGCGGTGCGGTTCAGGTAGAAGCCGGGGATGTCGAAGGTGTTGATCGGCTCGATCAGCAGCCTCAGACCCGCGGCCTTGAGGGCATTCGCGGCGTAGCGCAGGTTCTCGACGAAGGTGCTGCGCAACAGCTCTTCGGCCACCCCGTCGGGCGCCTTGCCGGCCAGGCAGTTGAGTTGCCTGACCCCCAGCGCCTGCGCGTAGGCGATGGCGCGGCCGACGCCCGCTCGAAACTCGTCGACCCGGTCGGGGTGGCAGGCGATGCCGCGCTCGCCGGCTTCCCAGTTTCCGGCGGGCAGGTTGTGCAACACCAGCGCCAGACCGTTGTCGTCGAGCCTGCGCTTGATGTCATCGGCTTCGAAGGCATACGGGAAGAGAAACTCGACGGCCTTGAAGCCGGCCTTGGCGGCCAGCCCGAAGCGGTCGAGAAAGGCAGCCTCGGTGAACATCATCGTGAGGTTGGCGGCAAGGCGCGGCATGTGTGACTCCGGTGAGCTTCTGGTGTGGGGCGCCGACGCCAGGGCGGCGGCAGGCGCTTCGGTTTACTCCAGCAGCCCCGCCACCGCCAGACCCTGCCGACCCCCAGGGTGGCGGCAATCGATGTCCTCGAACTCGTTGATCTTGTCGATCTCGGTGCCCATGGCGATGTTGGTCACCTTCTCCAGGATGACTTCGACGACCACGGGAACGCGGTACTTGTCGGCCAGCGCGCGTGCTTCGACCAAGGCGCCTTCCAGCTTCTCGGGGTCCGTCACGCGCAGGCTCTTGCAGCCCATGCCCTGCACCACCGCCTGGTGGTCCACGCCATAGCTCTGCAACGTGGCGTCGTCGACGTTCTGGTTCTCGAAGGCGAGCTGCACGCAGAAGTCCATCTCGAAGCCGCGCTGGCTCTGGCGGATCAGGCCCAGGTAGCTGTTGTTCACCAGCACGTGCACGTAGGGCAGGCGAAACTGCGCGCCCACCGCCAGTTCTTCCACCATGAACTGGAAGTCATAGTCGCCCGACAAGGCCACCACCTGGCGCGTCGGGTCGGCCGCCACCACGCCCAGCGCGGCGGGCATCGTCCAGCCCAACGGGCCGGCCTGGCCGCAGTTGATCCACTGGCGCGGGCCGAAGACGTTGAGGAACTGGGCGCCGGCGATCTGGCTCAGGCCGATGGTGGTGACGTAGATGGTGTCGCGCGGCAGCACCTTGTTCATCTCTTCATACACGCGCATGGGCTTGATGGGTGTCTCGGTGTAATGGGTCTTGCGCAGCATCAGCTTCTTGCGCTGGGCGCAGCGGCTGGCCCAGGTGCTGAAATCGCTCAACTGCCTGGCGGCCTTGCGCTCCTTGGCGACCTGCACAAACAGCTCGAGCGCGGCCTTGGCGTCGCTGACGATGCCCAGGTCGGGGTTGAAGACGCGCCCGATCTGCGTCGGTTCAATGTCCACGTGCACGAAGCTGCGGCCCTTGCAGTAGACCTCGGTGGATCCGGTGTGGCGGTTCGCCCACCGGTTGCCGATGCCCAGCACGAAGTCGCTGGCCAGCATCGTCGCGTTGCCGTAGCGGTGGCTGGTCTGCAGGCCCACCATGCCGGCCATCAGCGGGTGGTCGTCGGGAATGGCGCCCCAGCCCATCAGCGTGGGGATCACCGGCACGCCGGTGAGTTCGGCAAACTCCACCAGCAGCTCGGACGCGTCGGCGTTGATGATGCCGCCACCGGCCACGATCAACGGCTTCTGGGCAGCCATCAGCATGTCCAGCGCCTTCTCGATCTGCTTGCGGCTGGCGGCCGGCTTGTAGACCGGCAGCGGCTCGTAGGTGTCGATGTCGAACTCGATCTCGGCCATCTGCACGTCGAACGGCAGGTCGATCAGCACCGGGCCCGGGCGGCCACTGCGCATCAGGTGGAAGGCCTGCTGGAAGCTGCGCGGCACCAGCGCGGGTTCGCGCACGGTGACGCTCCACTTGGTGACCGGCTTGCTGATGGACTCGATGTCCACCGCCTGGAAGTCTTCCTTGTACAGACGGGCCCGCGGCGCCTGCCCGGTGATGCACAGGATGGGAATGCTGTCGGCGATGGCCGAGTACAGGCCCGTGATCATGTCGGTGCCGGCCGGGCCGCTGGTGCCGATGCACACGCCGATGTTGCCGGCCTTGGCCCGGGTGTAGCCCTCGGCCATGTGGCTGGCACCCTCGACGTGGCGGGCCAGGATGTGGCTGATGCTCTCGCGTTCGCGCAGCGCCGCATACAGCGGGTTGATCGCGGCACCGGGCACGCCGAAGGCCTGCGTGATGCCCTCCTTCTCCATCACCAGCACGGCGGCCATGGCGGCCTTCATCTTTGCCATATCGAAGTCTCCTGTCGGGGGTTTCAAAGCGCTGGCTGGATGCTCGCGGCAGGGGCCCTGAAGTGGAAGCCGCGGCGCTTGCATTACGGTTATTCCGGCCTGGAATACACCGAGGCGGCGCGCCTACGCCTGTGTCCCAATCACCGGCATGGATCGCATACAAGCCGTCAAGCTCTTCATTCGCGTGGTGGACCTGGGCTCGTTCAGCAAGGCCGCGGCCGACCTGGGGCTGGGCCAGCCTTCGGCGACCAAGCAGGTGGCGAAGCTGGAGGCGCAGCTCGGTTCGCGGCTGCTGCACCGCTCGACGCATGGCGTGACGCCCACCGAGATCGGCCTGCTGTACTACGAGAAGTGCAAGCTGATCGTGCACCACGTCGAAGAAGCCGAGTCGGTGGCCGCGCTGATGCAATCGCAGCTACAGGGTGGGCTGCGCATCAGCAGCTCGGTGGCCTTTGGCCGCCGTGTGCTGGTGCCGCTGGTGATGCGCTTCATGAAGCTCAACCCGAAACTGCAGATCGAACTGAGCTTCGAGGACCGGTATGTCGACCTGGTGGCGCAAGGCATCGACATCGCCATCCGCATGGGACGCCTGGCCGATTCGACGCTGGGCGCGCGCTTCCTGGGCATCAACCCCTGGGTGGTGGTGGCTTCACCGGAGTACCTGGCGCAACGCGGCCTGCCGCGCAGGCTCAGCGATCTGGCCCAGCATGACGCGCTGATCTACAGCACCGTGCAGGGCGATGCGCGCTGGCTCTTCACCGGGGCCGATGGGCGGCTTCATCCCACCGCGGTGCGGGGCCCGTTGCGCTCGAACAACCTGTCCGCGCTGCTCGCAGCCGCACGCGGCGGCATGGGCCTGGCGGCGCTGCCGTGGTACGTGGCGCACGAATCCGTCAAGGCCGGCGCCGTGCAGCCGGTGCTTACCGAATGGTCGCTGCCCTCGCAAGAGATCCATGCCGTGTACCCCTCACCGCGCCAGGTGCCGGCCAAGGTCAGCGGCTTCATCGAATGGCTGCAGGGCCAGATCGGCGAGACCTGGTGGTCGGACCCGCAATGACGACAACGGCGCGGGCGCCCGAACTGCGTGCCGCTTGCGCCGGGCCCGCCCGGGCCTCATGGCAGGGGCATGACCTGACCCCAGACTCCCCCCGCGGCGGCCTGCAAGGGTTTGCGCGGGATCAACGCCGGGCATCACCAAAGACCTGAAGCCGCCTGTTCAGCGGTACTGTCGATGGGTACCTTTTTGGCGCCGCCATGCGATGGCGCGCGCTGCCGCAGCGGTTTCATGACTCCTTCAACTCCTGCACAACCATGCGAGCTCCCATCCTCCTTTCCTTGACCGCCTGCGCGGCGTTCGGGCTGGCCCTGGTGCTACCTCACGACGCGCACGCCGACGGTGCCGCGCCTGCGTTGCTGTCGGCCAAGGCCCGTCTGGGCCAGTTGCTTTTCGACGACGCCTCCTTGTCCGATCCGCCGGGCCAGGCCTGTGCAAGCTGCCATTCGGCTGGCGCAGGATTTGCCGACCCCGATCGCAGCACGCCCACCTCCAAAGGGGTTCGGCTTGGGCTGTTCGGCGATCGCAACGCGCCGTCCATCGCCTACATGGCCTTCAGTCCCCGGTTCCACTTCAATCCGACCGAAGGGCACTACGTGGGCGGCCAGTTCTGGGACGGGCGCGCCGCCACGCTCGAGGAACAGGCCAAAGGGCCGTTCCTGAACCCTCTGGAGATGGCGCATTCGTCGGGCGATCAAGTCGTTGCCAAGGTCCAGGCGAGTGCTTATGCGCCCTTGTTCCGCGAGGTGTTCGGTGCCGACGCCTTCGGCGACACCCATCGGGCCTTCGACCACGTCGCCGAGGCGATTGCCGAGTGGCAGCGCACACCCGTGTTCAGCCCCTTCACTTCGAAGTACGACGCTTACCTGGCCGGCCGCGCACGCCTGACGAAGCAGGAACTGCGTGGCCTGCGGCTCTTCGAACGCGAGGACAAGGGCAACTGCGCAGCCTGTCACCCCGTGGCCCGGGACGACAAGGGCCGGGGCGGGCTGGGCACCGACTTCACCTACGACAACCTGGGCGTGCCCAGGAACCCCGCCAACCCGTTCTACCAGCTGCCCACGGCGCACAACCCAGTTGGGCCCAACCATGTGGACCTGGGCCTCGGCGGCAGGGTGCGCCAGGCCGAACACTACGGCAAGTTCAAGGTGCCGACCGTGCGCAACGTGGCGGTCACCGCGCCCTACATGCACAACGGCTACTTCACTTCGCTGCGTGCGGTGGTCGACTTCTACAACACGCGCGATGTCCGACCCCGCTGCGCCGGTGATCTGGTGTCCGAGGCCGAGGCGCTGCGCCAGGGCTGCTGGCCACGACCCGAGATGGTGGCCAACGTGAACGCCGACGAACTGGGGAACCTGCGGCTGAACCCGGGCGAGGTGGACGACATCGTGGCGTTCATGCAGACGCTGACCGACGGCTGGCAGCCAGAAGCGCGCCGCGTGGCCGGACGCCTGCCCTGAAGGCTTGGCCATGGACGGCGCGCACCATCGCCCGCTCAGCACAGCGTGGTGCACGGCGCACCGGCGATCGGCTGTTGCGCGGCGAGCTGCGAACCTGCACCAAGCCATCGACCAGGAGGCCGCCCCATGACAACCAATCCAACGATCTTGCGACGCCGCGCGCTGCGGGCCGCCTTGGCCTGCCCGGCCCGTGCGGCGCAGTAGGGTGCGGGCCAGAACGACGATGTCAGTGTCTTCTTGAAGGAGTTGCCATGAACCTGTCGACCCTCATCCGTTGCCGGCCCCTCGCGCTACTGGCCCTGGCCAGCCTGCTACCCGCGGCGCATGCGGCCACGCCGGCCGAACTGCTGGCTGCCTACACCGCACAGGCGGGTGCCGCCGCATCGCCTGAACGGGGCGAGAAGTTCTTCAACACCAACTTCGGCAAGGACCTGGGCCTGAGTTGCGCCTCCTGCCACGGCGCGGTGCCCACCAAGGGCTTCAAGGACGCGATCTCCGACAAGCAGCTCGAGCCGCTGGCCCCGGCCTTCAACAACAAGCGCTTCACCGACCGCGCCAAGGTCGAGGGCTGGTACCGCAACAATTGCATGGACGTGGTGGGCCGCGAGTGCAGCGCCGGCGAGAAGGCCGACGTGCTGCGCTGGCTGCTCACGCTCAAGCCCTGACCGTGCCTCTTCGGCCCTGCGGTGTGGATGCGTCCGTCCAGTTGACTACCTTCTGGCGACTGCGCAGCACGTCGCCGATGCTCTTGCCGCGCCAGCTGACCGCCTGCGTCTCGGGGTTGAAGCGCGCGCCGTGGCAGATGTCGCAGGGCACCTTGACGTCGGGAAGGAAGCTCATCGCGATGGTCTTCAGGCCCTGGCCTTCGCAGCCGGGGCAGCGGCCGTCGCCGGTGGCCGGCTTGAGCCCGACGCCTCCCTTGTCGATCAGGCATAGCCGGGCCTAGACATATTGATGCGCTATCAGTATGCTTTGATGCATGCGCACCACCGTCCGGCTCGACGAACACCTGCTTCACGCGGCCAAGCAGCATGCCGCTGCGTCCGGCCAGACGCTCACCGCCGTTCTGGAGACAGCCTTGCGCGAGTCGCTCGCGCGGCGCCCTGCCGCGGCCCGTTCTGAACCTGTGCGGCTGAAGACTTTTGGCGGCGGTGGCGTGCGCCCGGGGGTTGACCTGGACGACAGCGCGTCGCTGCTCGACCTGATGGGCAAGTGACATGGTGCTGCCCGATGTGAATGTGCTGGTCTACGCGCACCGCGAAGACGCCGCGCACCACGCCGGTTGCCGCGAGTGGGTCGAGTCCATGGTCAACGGCGACGAGGCCTATGGCCTGTCCGAACTGGTGCTGAGCGGCTTCCTGCGCGTCGCCACGCACCCCAAGGTCTTCGCCAAGCCTAGCCCGCTGGCCGCGGCGCTGGAGTTCACCGACCAATTGCGCGGGCGCCCGAACTGCGTGCCGGTGGCGCCGGGCCGCAGGCACTGGGACATCTTCTGCGGCCTTTGTGTCGAGGCCGGCGCGAAAGGCAACCTCTTGCCCGATGCCTACCTGGCCGCGATGGCGATCGAGTCTGGCTGCGAGTGGGTCACCACCGACCGCGACTTCAGCCGCTTCAAAGCGCTGCGCTGGCGCCACCCGCTGCGATAGGGCCGGGCCGCCTGGCAGGGGTGCATGTCGAGACAAGAGCCGAGACCTGACCCCAAGACCCCCCGACGAGCAACGCACTGAACCCGGCCTATCGGCTGCTTCACACTCTTCTTGTTCCGCGCGCCTGGGCGGCGCCCGGGGCCTTCGGATTCAACCGCCATTGAGCGCACTCAATGGACGTTGCCCCCATAGGCGGCAGTGTCATCGATGTCCGGTGGTGTCATCGATTCTTGGCACCCTCTTGCCGGATGCAGCCAAGGAGATGTTTATGAACAGGGCAAGCGAGATGCCGCGTCTGCTGGCGTTGGCGCTGCTCGTGGCAGGCACTTCGGTGCTGGCGCAGGGCAAGGCCGACTTGGGCAAACGCGAATACGACAGCAACTGCGCCAGCTGCCATGGCGTGGACGGGAAGGGAGGCGGCGCCTATGTCGACTTCCTGAAGCGCACGCCAACCGACCTGACGATACTGGCCAAGCGCAATGGCGGCGTCTTTCCGATCAGCCGCGTCTACGAGGTCATAGATGGCGCTGGCGTTGGGCACGGCAGTCGCGATATGCCGGTGTGGGGTCAAGACTACCGAGTCAAGGCCGGCGAGTACTACGTCGACGTTCCGTACGACAGCGAAGCCTTCGTTCGCACACGCATCCTGACCTTGAGTGAATACTTGAGCCGCTTGCAGGCGAAATAGCAGCTTGCTTCGGCAGGCCTTTTGTCGGGCGTTGGCAGGCGGCGGCGCTGGCGTGACGATGTAGGGGCCAGCACCAACGGTCGATGCCCTGAGTAGGGCCTTTGTGGCTGATGACGGCCGGCCGTGTGCCGTTGACCCCGGTCGAAGGCGCATACCGGCAGCCATGGTTGCCCGGCTGCCTGCTGGCGTGCGCCCGACGACGAAGAGCAGCGCAACTCACCCCCGCGCCAGCACCCCCGCCAGCGCCACGCCCGTGTGCGAGCCGGCGGCCACCACCGCCTCGGGCGGCCCCGCCACCACCAGCTGCCCACCGGCCGCGCCACCCTCCGGCCCCAAGTCGATCACCCAGTCGGCCTCGGCGATGACGTCCAGATCGTGCTCGATCACCACCACGCTGTGGCCACCGTCCACCAGGCGGTGCAGCACGCGGATCAGGCGTTCCACGTCGGCCATGTGCAGGCCCACGGTGGGCTCGTCCAGCACGTACAGCGTGCGCGGCGCGCGGTTGCCGCGGCGCGTGACGTCGTCGCGCACCTTGCTCAGCTCGGTGACGAGCTTGATGCGCTGCGCCTCGCCGCCGCTGAGCGTGGGCGAGGGCTGGCCCAGGGTCAGGTAGCCCAGCCCCACGTCCTGCAGCAGCTGCAGCGGGTGCGCGATGGCCGGCATGCTGGCGAAGAAGCCCACGGCCTCGTCCACCTCCATCCGAAGCACGTCGCCGATGCTCTTGCCGCGCCAGCTGACCGCCTGCGTCTCGGGGTTGAAGCGCGCGCCGTGGCAGATGTCGCAGGGCACCTTGACGTCGGGCAGGAAGCTCATCGCGATGGTCTTCAGGCCCTGGCCTTCGCAGCCGGGGCAGCGGCCGTCGCCGGTGTTGAAGGAAAAGCGCGCCGATCCGTAGCCGCGGGCGCGCGCCTCCAGCGTCTCGGTGAAGAGCTTGCGGATGGCGTCCCAGAAGCCGATGTAGGTGGCCGGGCAGCTGCGCGGCGTCTTGCCGATGGGCGTCTGGTCGACCTCAAGCACGCGGTCTATGCCCTCGAATCCCGACAGCCCGGCGCAGCCCGCCAGCGGGGGCAGCTGACCCGCCGCCAGCGCGTCGCGCCCGGCCTTGCTGGCGCGCAGCGCCACCATCGCCGCCAGGTTGGCCAGCAGCACCTCGCGCGCCAGGGTGCTCTTGCCCGAGCCGCTGACACCGGTCACGGCCACCAGGCGGCCCAGCGGCACCCACAGGTCAATGCCCTGCAGGTTGTGCAGATTAGCCTTGCGCAGCCACAGCGCCGGCAGCGCGGCGTCCACCGCGCGGCGCGCCTGCAGCGGGTGGCGGAGAGGGTGCGCCAGCAGGCGGCCCGTGACCGAATCGGCCTGCGCCGAGAGGTCAGCCACCGTGCCCTGCGCCACCAGCCGGCCGCCGCGCTTGCCGGCGCCGGGGCCGATGTCGATCAGGTGTTCGGCGCGGCGTATGGTGTCCTCGTCGTGCTCCACCACTACAAGCGTGTTGCCGGCCGCACCCAGCTTGGCCAGCGCGCCCAGCAGGATGCCGTTGTCGCGCGGGTGCAGGCCGATGGTGGGCTCGTCCAGCACGTAGCACACGCCCTGCAGGTTGCTGCCCAGCTGCGCCGCCAGGCGGATGCGCTGCGCCTCGCCGCCCGACAGCGTGGGCGCGGCGCGGTCCAGCGTCAGGTAGCCCAGGCCGACGTCGGCCAGAAAGCTCAGTCGGCTCTTGATCTCGGCCACCACGTCGCGCGCGATGTCGGCGTCGCGCCCCAGCAGCACCAGGCCGTCCAGCCACTGCCGCGTCTCGTGCACCGACAGGCGCGCGATGTCGCCGATGGCGCGGCCTTCGAAGCTCACGGCGCGGGCGATGGCGTTGAGGCGCTGGCCGCCGCATTCGCTGCAGGGCGCGTCGGCCACGCCCTCGACCTCGGGTTCCTCGGACGGGAAGCTCTGCTCCTGGCCGCGCTTGTCGTCGTCGCGCACGCTGTCGTCGTAGGCCTTGCGTTGCTCGCGCGTCAGCGCCAGGCCGGTGCCCACGCAGCCGGGGCACCAGCCGTGCTTGCTGTTGTAGCTGAACAGGCGCGGGTCCAGTTCGGCGTAGCTGGTGCCGCAGGTGGGACAGGCGCGCTTGGTGGAAAACACGCTCACGCGGCCGATGCCGGCGCCGGCCGGCACGCCCTTGCCGGCGGCTTCCATCGCCACGGCCAGGCCGTCCAGCGGCTGCAACAGGTGCAGCACGCCGCGGCCCAGCTCCAGCGTCTTGCTCAGCAGCGCGCGCAGTTCGGGCTCGGCCTCGGGCGTGAGCACGATGTCGCCCACCGGCAGCTCCAGCGTGTGTTCCTTGAAGCGGTCCAGGCGCGGGAACGGGTCCAGCGGCAGGAACTCGCCGTCCACGCGCAGGTGCGTGTGGCCGCGCGCCTTGGCCCATTTGGCCAGGTCGGTGTACACGCCCTTGCGGTTGACCACCAGCGGCGCCAGCAGGCCCACGTGCTGGCCGCGATGGTCACGCAGCAGCTGCGCGGCAATGCTCTCGGCGCTCTGCGCCCGCACCGGCGTGCCGTCGCGCGTGCAGTGCTGCAGGCCCAGCTTCACCCACAGCAGGCGCAGGAAATGCCAGACCTCGGTGGTGGTGGCCACCGTGCTCTTGCGGCCGCCGCGGCTCAGGCGCTGTTCGATGGCCACGGTGGGCGGAATGCCGTAGACCGCGTCCACCTCGGGCCGCCCCGCCGGCTGCACGATGCTGCGCGCGTAGGCATTGAGCGATTCGAGATAGCGCCGCTGCCCTTCATTGAACAGGATGTCGAAGGCCAGCGTGCTCTTGCCCGAGCCCGACACGCCGGTGACCACGCTGAACTTGCCGCGCGGGATGTCCACGCTCAGGCTCTCGAGGTTGTGCTCGCGCGCGTTGACGATGCGGATGCTCTCGTCCTCGGCCGTGCGCGCGCGGCGCGCCCGCAGCAGGCTTTGCAGCGGCCGGCCTTCCTCGGCCACCACGGCGCCCAGGCCCAGCGCGGTTTCGTATTCGCGCAGCGCCTGGCCGGTGTGGGACGTGGCGTGCGCCTTCACGTCCTCGGGCGTGCCGGCGCAGACCAGCTGGCCGCCGGCCTCGCCGCCCTCGGGGCCCAGGTCGATGATCCAGTCGCTGGCGCGGATCACGTCCAGGTTGTGCTCGATCACCAGCAGCGAGTGCCCGGCCGCCTGCAGCTTGCGCAAGGCGCGCATCAGCCGGGCGATGTCGTCGAAGTGCAGGCCGGTGGTGGGCTCGTCGAAGAGGAACAGCGTGCCCTTGCGCGCCAGCGGCTGGCGCGTGCCGGCGGCATGCTCGGCCAGGAAGCCGGCCAGCTTGAGCCGCTGCGCCTCGCCGCCCGACAGCGTGGGCACCGGTTGGCCCAGGCGCACGTAATCCAGGCCCACGTCGATGATGGGCTGCAGCCGCGCCACCACCTCGCGGTCG
Organism: Rubrivivax sp.; assembly: GCA_022842305.1. Classification (GTDB taxonomy): domain Bacteria; phylum Pseudomonadota; class Gammaproteobacteria; order Burkholderiales; family Burkholderiaceae_C; genus Rubrivivax. The sequence continues at coordinate 90,625 of JALHPY010000005.1, read as the reverse complement.
TTCTGGAACCAGTGCGCGGCCTCGGCCACGGTGAGGTCCAGCACGTCGGCGATGCTTAAGCGCAGCGGCCCGCGCAGCACCTTCACGTCCAGCACCTCGGGCCGGTAGCGGCGGCCGTCGCAGTCGGGACAGCGCAGGTAGACGTCGCTCAGGAACTGCATCTCCACGTGCTCGAAGCCGCTGCCGCCGCAGGTGGGGCAGCGGCCGTCGCCGGCGTTGAAGCTGAAGGTGCCGGCCGTGTAGCTGCGCTCGCGCGCCAGTGCCGCCTCGGCAAAGATCTTGCGCAGTTCGTCGAAGGCGCCCACGTAGCTGGCCGGGTTGCTGCGCGCGGTCTTGCCGATGGGGCTCTGGTCCACGAACACGGCGTCGCTGAGCAGATCGGCCCCCAGCAGCCGGTCGTGCGCGCCCGGGGTTTCGGTGGCCTTGCCGAAGTGGCGTGCCAGCGCCGGGTACAGCACGTCCTGGATCAGCGTGCTCTTGCCCGAACCGCTGACGCCGGTGACGGCCACCAGGCGGTGCAGCGGCACCTCCACCGTCACGCCGGCCAGGTTGTGCTCGCGCGCGCCTTCCAATATCAAGCGCGGCGTGTGGGCCTCCACCAGCTTGCGGAAGCCCAGGCCCACCTGCTTGCGCGCGCCCAGGTAGGCGCCGGTCAGCGTGTCGGCGTGGCGGGCTTCGTCGGGCGTGCCGTCGAAGACGATGCGCCCGCCGCGCTCGCCCGGGCCCGGGCCCATGTCGATCAGGCGGTCGGCGGCCAGCATCACGGCCGGGTCGTGCTCCACCACCACCAGCGTGTTGCCGGCATCGCGCAGCCGGTGCATGGCCTGCACGATGCGGTTCATGTCGCGCGGGTGCAGGCCGATGCTGGGCTCGTCCAGCACGAACAAGGTGTTGACCAGGCTGGTGCCCAGCGCCGTGGTCAGATTGATGCGCTGCACCTCGCCGCCGCTGAGCGTGCGGCTCTGGCGGTCCAGCGTCAGGTAGTGCAGGCCCACGTCGCACAGGTACTTCAGGCGCGTGCGCACCTCGTCCAGCAGCAGCTTCAGCGCGTCGTCCAGCAGGCTGCTGGGCAGGCTCAGGCCGTCGAAGAAGCGGCGCAGGCGCTGTATGGACAGCTGCATCAGGTCGTGCAGGCACAGGCCCGGCAGGGTTTCGAGCTGCACGCGCGTCCAGGCCGCGCCCACGGGCAGCAGTCGTTGGGTCGGGGGCAGCACCGCGTCGGCGCCGGGCTTGTCACCGATGCGCCAGAGCAGCGATTCCAGCTTCAGCCGCGCGCCGCCGCAGGCCGTGCAGGGCGTGTAGCTGCGGTACTTGGACAAGAGCACGCGGATGTGCATCTTGTAGGCCTTGCTCTCCAGGTACTCGAAGAAGCGGCGCACGCCGTACCACTGCTTGTTCCAGTTGCCGCTCCAGTGCGGCGTGCCCTCCACCACCCAGTCGCGCTGCGCCTGCGTCAGGTGCTGCCAGGGGGTGTCGCGCGGGATGCCGGCCTCGCCCGCGTACTTGACCAGGTCGTCCTGGCAGTCCTTCCAGGCCGGCGTCTGCAGCGGCTTGATGGCACCGTTGCGCAGGGTCTTGCGGCCATCGGGGATGACCAGGCCCATGTCCACGCCGATGACGCGGCCGAAGCCGCGGCAGGTCTCGCAGGCGCCGTAGGCGCTGTTGAAGCTGAACAGTGCCGGCTGCGGGTCGGCGTAGCGCAGTTCGCTTTCGGGGCAGTGCAGGCCGGTGCTGTAGCGCCACAAGGCCTCGGCGCCGCCTTCGCCCACGTGCACCGCCAGGCGGCCGCCGCCGCGGCGCAGCGCGGTCTCGATGGCGTCCAGCGCACGCACCTTCTCGGTGCCGGCCAGGCGGAAGCGGTCGGCCACCACGTCCAGGATCTTGACGCTACCTTCCACGCGCTCGCCCTGCACGCGCGTATAGCCGCTGGCCGACAGCCATTGCTCCTGCTGCTCGGCCGTGGTGTCGGCGGGCAGTTGCGCGGGGAAGCTCAGCACCAGGCGCGGGTCGCCCGCGGCATGGGCGCGCGCCAGCAGGTCGGCGTAGATGGTCTCGGGCGTGTCGTGGCGCACCGGCAGCGCGGTCTGGCGGTCGAACAGCTGCGCGGCACGCGCGAACAGCAGCTTCAGGTGGTCGTTGAGCTCGGTCATCGTGCCCACCGTGCTGCGGCTGGTGCGCACCGGGTTGGTCTGGTCGATGGCGATGGCCGGCGGCACGCCGTCCACGCGGTCCACCGCCGGGCGGTCCATGCGGTCGAGGAACTGCCGCGCATAGGCGCTGAAGGTCTCGACGTAGCGCCGCTGGCCTTCGGCGTACAGCGTGTCGAACACCAGGCTGCTCTTGCCCGAACCGCTGGGGCCGGTGACCACCGTCATCTCGCCGGTGCGGATGTCCAGGTCGAGGTTCTTCAGGTTGTGCTGGCGCGCACCACGGATGCGGATGAGACCGGAAGACATGCAGGCCTTGACGGGATGGGGGCCGGGCATTCTAGGGATCGCCCGCACATCGCGTCGGTGCAGGGGTAGGGATGGCGGCCCTGCTATGGCAGACCCGAACACGGGATTTCACTGGCCCGCCAGACCCCACGAACCGGCGATGGCCTCGTTACCATCGCTTCGCATCCGCCGCTGATTGCTGCCCCCACCCGACGCCATGCTCGACGACATCCGCCAGGCCGCCGCGCGCCAGCGCACGGTGCGCACCGTGCGGCGCATGCGCGCCGACGCGTTGCGCCTGCTGTCCGAGAAGGGCGAGCTGGGCGGCATGGCGTTGGCGCGCGAACTGATCGACCGCCTGGAAGCCCTGGCCGACGACCAGACCGACGGCTTCTTCGATTTCCTGGCCGACGAGCTCAGCCCCGACCCGCAGGCCGTGCTGGCGCTGGCCCAGGCCTACGCCGCCACGCCCGGCGCTCCGACGCTGCTGCCGTTGATGCAGGCCATAGAGCCGCCGCGGCAAGAGCTGCTGCGCCGCCTGAACCGCATGCCCGGCGGCACCGCGGCCGTGCTGCGCCTGCGCCGCGCGCTGCTGCAGCGCCTGCCCCAGCGCCCCGAGCTGGCGGCGATCGAGGCCGACCTGCTGCACCTGCTGACGTCGTGGTTCAACCCCGGCTTCCTGCGCATGAAGCGCGTGGACTGGAACTCGCCGGCGCAGCTGCTCGAAAAGATCATCCACCACGAGGCGGTGCACACCATCGACGGCTGGGACGACCTGCGCCGCCGCCTGCAGCCCGACCGCCGCTGCTTCGCCTTCTTCCACCCGCAGCTGGTGGACGAGCCGCTGATCTTTGTCGAGGTGGCGCTGCTGCCCGAGATGCCGGCGGCGATCGCGCCGCTGATCGACAAGTCCAGCGTGCCGCTGCCGGCCGACCGCTTTCGCGTGGCCGCCTTCTACGGCATCAGCAACTGCGAGCCCGGGCTGCGTGGCGTCTCACTGGGCAACTTCCTCATCAAGACCGTGGCGCAGCAGCTGCAGCAAGAGCTGCCGCGGCTGCGCAGCTTCTGCACGCTGTCGCCCATCCCCGGTTTCGCCGCCTGGCTGCTGGCCGAACCCGACTTCGCCGCCTGGCCCCAGCTGCGCAAGCCCGGGTTGGCCGACCTGGATGCCGCGCGCACGCTGCTGCGCGAACGCTGCGGCGGCGACCTGGGCGCGCTGCAAGGCCCGCTGGTGCACGAGCAGATGGAGCCCGACGCCGCGGACGCGCTGCAACTGCTGTGCGGTGCCTACCTGGCCTATGCCTCGCCCACCCCGGCGGGCGACCCGGTGGCGCGCTTCCACCTGGACAACGGCGCCCGGCTCGAGCGCCTGAACCTGCGCGCCAACATGTCGGGCAAGGGCCTGCGCCAATCCTTCGGCCTGATGGTCAATTACCTGTACGACCTGGCGCAGGTAGAAGCCAGCCACACCCGGTTCCGCCAGGGCGAGGTGGTTGCATCGCGCGCCATCGCCCTGCCCGGCTGAACGCCGCCCCTACAACAACGGAGACAAACCCATGACACAGCAGCCGCAAGACCACCAGCGCCGCCGCGCGCTCATCGCCGGCGCCGCCGCGCTGGCCGCACCCTGGGCGCAGGCGCAATCGGCCTGGCCCAGCAAGCCGGTGACCATCGTCGTGCCCTTTCCGCCCGGCGGCGGCACCGACGCCTTTGCCCGGCCGCTGTTTGCCGCGCTGAGCCGCAACGTCGGCCGCCAGTTCGTCATCGACAACAAGGGCGGCGCCGGCGGCACGCTGGGCGCGGGCATCGCAGCCAAGGCCGCGCCCGACGGCTACACCTTCTTCATGGGCGCGGTGCACCACGCCATCGCGCCCAGCATGTACCCCAAGCTGGACTACAGCATCCTGGCCGACTTCGTGCCGGTGGGCCTGATCGCCAGCGTGCCGCAGGTCATCGTCGTCAACCCGCAGCGCGTTCAGGCCAGCACGCTGAAGGACCTGCTGGAGCACCTGCGCAAGAACCCGGGCCGGCTGAACTACGCCTCGGCCGGCAACGGCACCTCGCACCACCTGGCGGGTGAGCTGTTCAAGCTGCAGACCCAGACCTTCATCACCCACATCCCCTACCGCGGTGCCGGCCCGGCGCTGCAGGACCTGATTGCCGGCCAGGTGGACCTGATGTTCGACGGTCTGGGCTCCAGCGCCACCCACATCAAGAGCGGCCGGCTGCGCGCCATTGCCGTGGCCGGCGAACAGCGCGCGCCCGGCTTCCCCGACGTGCCCACCGCCGCCGAGGCCGGCGTGCCCACCTACAAGGTGGCCACCTGGTACGGCCTGTGGGCACCCAAGGGCACGCCGCGCGACATCACCACGGCCATGGCCACCGAGATGCGCAAGGCGCTCAACGCCGACGACCTGAAGACCACCTGGACCAGCCTGGGCACGAGCACGCCCAACCTGTGGGGCGAAGATTTCGGCAAGTTCGTCGACAGCGAAGTCAAGCGCTGGGCCGAGGTGGTGAAGAACTCGGGCGCAAGACTCGATTGACATCAAGGCAGTAAGCAAGGGAAGCAATGAAAGACGAGAACCTGTTCGCCGCGCTGCGCGCTGCGTTTCCCAGCGATCTGGACGCCACGGCGATCGAGACCGCGGACACGCCTTTGCCGCTGCTCTACACCTGGCGCGACCTCGAGCGCGGGACGGCCATGATGGCCAACCTGATCGAATCGCTGGATCTGCCGCCGGCTTCGCGCATTGCCGTGCAGGTGGAAAAGAGCGTCGAGGCGCTGATGCTCTACCTGGCGGTACTGCGTGCCGGCCACGTGTACCTGCCGCTGAACACGGCCTACCAGGCCAGCGAGCTGGAATACTTCATCGCCAACGCCGAGCCGGCCATGCTGGTGTGCGCCAGCCGCCATTTCGGCTGGGTCAGCAAGCTGGCCTTCCAGCACGGCACGCACAACGTCTTCACGCTGGACGACGACCGCACCGGCACGCTGCTGATGCGCGCGGCGTTCAAGTCCGACCAGCACCAGCCGGTGGTGCGCCGCGCCGACGATCTGGCCGCCATCATCTACACCAGCGGCACCACCGGGCGCAGCAAGGGCGCCATGCTCAGCCACGGCAACCTGTTGTCGAACGCGCGCGTGCTGCAAGACTTCTGGGGCTGGCGCCCGGCGGCCGAAGGCGGCGACGTGCTCATCCACGCGCTGCCCATCTTCCACGTGCACGGCCTGTTCGTGGCCAGCCACGGCGCGCTGCTCAACGGCAGCCGCATGATCTGGTTCAGCCGCTTCGACGCGCGCGCCGTGGTGCAACGCCTGCCCGAGGCCACGGTCTTCATGGGCGTGCCCACGCTCTACACCCGCCTGCTGGCCGAGCCCGGCCTCACGCGCCAGGCCTGCGCCGGCATGCGGCTGTTCGTCAGCGGCTCGGCGCCCTTGCTGATCGAGACCTTCAACGACTTTCGCGATCGCAGCGGCCACACCATCCTCGAGCGCTACGGCATGAGCGAGACGGTGATGCTCACCAGCAACCCCTACCGCCCCGAAAGCGCCCGCCGCGGCGGCACCGTGGGCGTGCCGCTGCCGGGCGTGCAGCTGCGCGTGCACAGCGAACGCGGCGCGCCGCTGCACGCCGGCGAAATTGGCGGCATCGAGGTCAAGGGCCCCAACGTTTTCAAGGGCTACTGGCGCATGCCCGAGAAGACCGCCGACGACTTCACCACCGACCTGTGGTTCAAGACCGGCGACGTGGGCAAGATGGACCACGACCACTACGTCACCATCGTCGGCCGCAGCAAGGACCTGATCATCACCGGCGGCTACAACGTCTACCCGGCCGAGGTCGAGGGCTACATCAATGAGATTCCCGGCGTGGCCGAATCGGCCGTGGTGGGCGTACCCCACGCCGATTTCGGCGAGGCCGTGGTGGCGGTGGTGACGGCGCGCAACGGCGCCACGCTGGACAGCGTGGCCATCATCGCCGCGCTGAAGAACCAGATCGCCAACTTCAAGGTGCCCAAGCAGCTGATCGTGGTGACCGAACTGCCGCGCAATGCCATGGGCAAGGTGCAGAAGAACCTGCTGCGCGAACAGCACAAGGGCTTGTTCGCGGCGTGAACGAGGCCGCAGCGCCGCCCGACCGCTGCCCGCGCTGCGGCGGCGCCTTCGTCTGCGGCATAGGCCAGCCCGGGCCCTGCGCCTGCAGCACGCTCACGCTGTCGCCCGCCCTGCAGGCGCGGCTGCGGCAGGACTACAGCGGCTGCCTGTGCCTGGCGTGCCTGCGCGGGCTGGCCGCGGCCGAGGTGGTGGCTGCAAAGGGACCTGGCTGATCGGGCGGGTGTGCATCGGTGGCGTCGCGCCAGGCGACATCCGGCGGCGGCTCATGCTGCGGCGGTCGGCCCCTGGGGGGGCCGACTCCACTGCGGTACTCGCCCCGGGGTCGCGGCGCATAACTCGCTGCGCTCACTGCGTTCGCTGCGCTCGAACAGATGCGCCGAGTCAGTTTTTGATGCGCGCTGCGCGCGCGACCCCGGGGCTGCGTTCCTCGTCGCCGCAGAAATCGCCGCCGCCGAATGCCGCCTGGCGCTCAGGCACGAAGGTGGCGCGCGCGTGCTGGCACTGTCCTGCAAAGGCGGGCTCGGGCGGGCTGTGGCGCGCCTGCAAGGCGCCGAGGAGCGCAGGGCGCGTGGCCGCGAGCGCAGCGAGCATCGTGAACTGACTTGCCGCAACTGTTCGAGCGCAGCGAACGCAGTGAGCGCAGCGAGTTTTGCGGCAGGGCCACGGGCCCGAGCACCGCAAGGGTAGTCGGCCCCCCGGGGCCGACCGCCTTGCCGAAGCGCCGCGGCCCGCCCGGGCCCGCCTTTGCCGCCCCGCTGCAGGCACGCCAGTCCGATGGGAGGCCTGCCAGAACAATGCGCTCAGCGCACCCCCTGCCGGCGCCGCTGCGCGTAGTGGGCGGCACGCGCGCTGTCACCACGCTCGCGGTACAGCGTCTCCAGCTCTTCAAAGACATAGGGATCGGGCGCGCCCGCAGCGTCGGCCTCGCGCTCCAGCGCCAGCTGCATCTGCAGCGCTTCATCGCTGCGCTGCAGGGCACGCAGGGTCCAGGCCACCATCCAGCGCGCCTGGTGCACGGCCTGCGGCTTGCCGGCGCGCTGGCGCAGCGCCAGGGCCTGCTGGAACTGCGCCAGTGCTTCCTCGAAACGGCCCAACTGGTGCAGCGCATGGCCCAGGTTGTTGCGGATGGACGCCTGCCAGCGCTGCGCCTCCGGCTGGGTAGACGACAGCGAGAGCGCCAGCGCCTGCTGCGCCCAGTGCAGCTGCTGCGCCGGCGCGGTGTCGACGAAGGCGAACATGTGGATGGCGTCGATGGCCAGGCCGTCCAACCCAGCGCCGCGCGCCGTGTCCAGCGCCGTCTGGAAAGCGGCGCGCGCCTGGCGGCGGGCGTCGTCGGTCAGGGCCTCGGGCGGGTGCGTGGCCGAGGCGTGGCTGCGGCCCAGTTCGAGGTGGTAGCGCACGCGCGCCTCGGGCCCGGCGCCGGTCAGCGCGGGCTGCAGCTCGGCCAGCAGCGCGCGCGCCTTCGCAAAGTCGCGGCGCAGACCCCAGCTGCGCGCGAACTGCGTGCGCAGGATGAAGGCGGCGTCGCCCTGCGCCGTGGCCAGCGCGGCACGCAGGCGTTGCTCGCTGGCGGCCGGCTGGCTGAAATCCCACAGCGGCGCCAGGTCCAGCGCCTGCGCCGCGCCGGCGGAAAGGGCCAGGATCAAGGACGGGACCAAGGTGCTGCGCATGACGGGCCGCATCATTCCACACGATGCGCCAGGGCACCCCGGGCGGCCCGGAACGCTGGGCTACAGTCTGGCGCCATGAGCATTCGCCACACCCTGGCCGCCGCCCTGTGCCTGCTGGCCGCCGGCGCCGCCCCGGCGCAAGACGCAACCCGGCCGGCCGACACCTACCTGCGCGTGTGCTCGGCCTGCCACGGAGAAAGAGGCAACGGCGACAGCCACGCCGCATCGGCGCTGGCCAGCCGGCCGCGCGACTTCACCTCCGAAGAAGCGCGGCTCACGCTGACGCGGCCCTACATGATCGCCATCGTGCGCGACGGTCGGCCACACACGGCCATGGTGGGCCGCAACGAGCGCCTGTCGCACGAAGCCATCGAGGGCGTGGTCGACTTCATCCGCACCGCCTTCATCCGCCCCGACCCGGCCACGCCGCTGGGGCGCGGATACGCGCTGTACCGCCAGTCCTGCCTGTCCTGCCACGGCGACCGCGGCAAGGGCGGCCCGCGCCGCGGCGCGGTCGAGGCGGCACCCGCCATCGCCACAGGCCGTGCCCGGCCCGATCTGGACGCGGCGGCCATGACGGCGGCCGTGGCGCGCCGGCCGCACGCCCCGGGCATGCCCGCCGGCGACCTGGCGCCTACGCCCGAAGCCATCGCCGAGGTGGTGAGTTACGTGCGCAGCGCCTTCATCGACACCATGGCAAGCCGCAGCGCCGCACCAGCGGCCAAGCCCTGACGGGGTGCTGGCGGCGCCTGCCGCCGGATGCGTAGACTGCCCCCTGGCCGGGCCCGTGCCCGCCGCAACGACACCCCCAGGCCACCCCATGCTGCCGCGCGCCGTCACCGTCCTGCTCTGGCGCACGCTGGCGCTGCTGAGCCTGCTGCTGGGCCTGGTGGGCACCGTGTTGCCGGGGCTGCCGACGGTGCCCCTTCTGCTGCTGGCCGCCTGGGCCGGCGGGCGCGGCTGGCCGGCGCTGGAACAGTGGCTGCTGCAACACCCGCGCTACGGCCCGGGCCTGCGCCAGTGGCGCGAAAGGGGCAGCGTGCCGCGCCGCGCGAAGTGGGCCGCCAGCATCATGATGACCCTGAGCGCGGTGCTGATGGCCGTCATCGGCGTGCAGCCCTGGGCCCTGCTGCTGGCCTGCGCCACCATGGCCGCCGTGGCGTTGTGGCTGTGGCGCCGGCCCGAACACTGAGGGCTACTCCAGGCCGTAGCGCCTGCGCACGCGCTGCTGGCTGAACACCGCGGCCGAAGCCGCCGTCAGCAGGGCCACGGCGCCCAGGATCAAGAGCATGCGCAGCCAGGGCTGGCCCAGGGCCTGGCGTTGCTGGGCCAGCAGCAGCGCCGTCCACAGCCACTCGAGCGTGCCGGCCAACAGGCAAACCTGCACCAGACGTGGCAGCCAGGCGCGGCGCAAGACCAGCATCAGGCCCAGCAGCAGCAAGCTGGCGCCCACCAGCGGCCAGGCGGCCGCGCGGTAGAAATGCGCCGCCAGCAAGGCCAGCGCCAGGGCCGGCGCCAGCAGCAGCCAGGGCCGGGGTTGCAGCGGAGTGTCCATGCCTCGACGATAGATGCATTTCACAAGCATGTTTTGATCTGGCGCAGGGCGCGCCCGCCGCCGCCGCCCAAGAATGCCGGCATGGATGAAGCACCGGTCCCGCTGTCCGAGGGCGCCGCACGTCGCGCGGCCCGCATGAACACGCCCCGGCTGCGGCGCGAACTGCACACGCTGGCGGCCATGATGCGCATCCATTGCGCCGACCTGCACACCAGCCTGCCGCACGACGCCGAAGGCCTGTGCGACGACTGTGCCGCGCTGCTGGACTACGCGCGCAAGCGCCTGGCCGCCTGCCCCTTCGGGCCGGACAAGCCCACCTGCGTGAACTGCCAGATCCACTGCTACGGCCCGAAGCAGCGCGAGGCCACGCGCGCGGTGATGCGCTACGCCGGCCCGCGCATGATCTTCAAGCACCCGGTGCTGGCGATCGCGCACGTCATCGACGGCCGCCGCCCCGCGCCGCCCAAACCGCGCGCCGCCGACAAGGGTTGAAGTCGACGCCGGCTCAGAGGCTGGGAGTTTTTCGGCCGTGCCCGAAGGGCGCGTCCAGGCGCCCCCGATCTAGGCGCAAAGCGCAGCCATAGCTCGGGCTATGGCGAGCATTTGCAACGACGAGCGGGGGTGTCTGGGCGCGACAGGCGGGCATGGGTGAAAGACTCTCAGCCTCTCAGGCCGGCAGCGCCTGCAGCGCGGGCACCGGGTGCGCGGCGGCATGGCCTGCGCGATGCGACCAGTCGACGATTTCCAGCCGGCCATCGGCGTGCTCGACCAGGGCCGTGAGGCTTTCGACCCAGTCGCCGTCGTTGCAGTACAGCACGCCGTCGATGCTGCGCATCTCGGCGTGGTGGATGTGGCCGCAGACCACGCCGTGCGCGCCGCGGGCGCGGGCCTCGCGCGCCACTGCCACCTCGAAATCGCCGACGTAGCTGACCGCGCGCTTGACCTTGAGCTTGAGGTAGCGCGACAGGCTGAAGTAGGGCAGCTTCATGCGCGCCCGCCAGGAATTGACATGGCGGTTGATGCGGATGGTGATGTCGTAGGCCCAGTCGCCCACGATGGCCAGCCAGCGCGCGCACTGGATCACGCTGTCGAACAGATCGCCGTGCGTGACCCACAGCCGGCGGCCGTCGGCGGTCTCGTGCATGTATTCGTCGACCACGTCGACGCCGCCGAAGTTGTGGCCCAGGTACTTGCGCGCGAACTCGTCGTGGTTGCCCGGCACGAAGATCACGCGCGTGCCCTTGCGCGCCTTGCGCAGCAGCTTCTGCACCACGTCGTTGTGCGCCTGCGGCCAGTACCACTGCCGGCGCAGCTGCCAGCCGTCGATGATGTCGCCCACCAGGAACAGCGTCTCGCAATCCACGCTGCGCAGGAAGTCCAGCAAGGCCTCGGCCTGGCAGCCCGGCGTGCCCAGGTGCAGGTCGGAGATCCACACCGTGCGCACCTGCAGCCGGCCCTGGGCTTCGTCAGTGGACGCTGCCTCGGCGGGGTCGGGAAGCTCATCACGGCGCATGCCCTGCATCGTGGCGCCGCCGCGCGACGCGCGCGTGACAACGCGGCGTCAGCGCCGTGACGCGGCCCCTGCCCACACGGACTGCCCTTGCTTCAGCCCGGGTGACGGGAACCAGGGCGCACGATCAGGTCCGGCGTCGCTGGAAGACACTTTGCCGGCTGGGGCCGCGCGGCGCAGTCGCGGCCGGCGGGGCGGCCTCGACTGCTGGTTCTTCGGGCGGACTCGATGCGTTGTCCAGTTGCACCTGGATCCAACCGTGCACCGTATCGGCCGCGACCGAAAGGCCCTGCCAGGCTTCGTCAGACCCGTCTTCCCTGAACCGAAAGGCCTGCGCGCGCCGGATGTCGTCGAAGACCGGCTCGATGCCGGCCAGCTGTCGAGCCAGCGCTTCCAGCAGCCTCGGGGAACCCTCAGACTGCGCGTCCGCGCCCGCATCGACATCGAATTGCGGCTGGTGCGGGGCCTGATAGACCTGCAGCAGGGGGCCCGGGCGCCTGTCGGCCGCGAGCAGCCTGCGGCGGCGCGCGTGCGGCAAATCCTGGTCATCCCCGGCATGGAGGGCCTGGGCGTGCGCTTCGCCATCGGCTGCAAGCCCGGACGCCGACGCCACCCGGAAGATGCGCGGGCCCTTGTGGCGAGCATCGGCATCTTCTGCGGCCGTGGGCACGGGGGCCGCAACGGCTTCATCCCGGGTGATCCCTTTGGCCCTGCGCACCACGACGATGGGGCCGCTGTCCGCAGACGCGGGCTGTGGCGGCAGTGAAAACGCAAGCTCTGCCGCCAGCCGCGCCGCGCTCATGGGCGCATCGGGTGCATCGGGGCCGGCTGGGCGCTGTGCCCTGGGCCCACTTCCAGCGCGTGTGGACACTTTCGACGTCTGGTGTCTGGATCTGAATTGCATCTGTGTGCCGAGCACCTTGAAACTAAGGGAATAGGCCCGCGTCAGCCGTGACAGGCCCACCGCAGACCCGCACCGCCGGGCCGGCAAACTGTGTGGGCAGGCAGCCAGGCAGTGGCGGCGCAGGCGGGAAATGACGCATTAGAAGCTGGCGAATCGAAATGCAATGAGCTTGCAGCGAAACTCAGCCGTTCCATATACCTGTCGAATCTGGATGGGAGTTTACCCAAATGGGCCGGCGACCCGGGGTAACCACTTCCATCGAGTTTGCCGCCGAATTTGGCCGAAAGGCAAACTCCAGCGCACAGCTTCAGTACAGCACACGCGCCCACAAGGCCGGCCCGGCCAGGGCCAGCCAGGCCCCGCTGCACATGAGCAGCGCCACGAAGACCGCAGCGCTGCCGCAGTCCTTGGCCTTGGCGGCCAGCGGGTGGAGTTCGGGCGAGACCATGTCCACCACGGCCTCGAGTCCGCTGTTCAGCAACTCGGCCACCAGCACCAGGCCCATCAGCGCCAGCAGCAGCACCGTGTGCAGCAGCGGCAATTGCAGCCACAGGGTCAGCGGCGCCAGCAGCAACATCAGCATCAGCTCTTGCCGGAAGGCGGCTTCGTCGCGCCAGGCGCTGCGGATGCCTTTCTCTGAGTACTGCATGGCCCGCACGACGCGGACCAGGCTGAAAGCGGTGGTGGACTTCATGGGGTGTTCCGAAGGTTCAACGGGGCAGCCGGTCCAGGCGCAGACTCGAAGCCGGCGCGACAGTTCCAGCCCCAGCATAGGCCACAGGCTGCCCCGGGCGCCGCCCCAGCAGGCCGGCCACGTGCATCAGGCTCATGCTCAGCCAGACGGCGACGCTGAAGTACAGCGACATCCACACGACCTCGGTCTCCCAGTCGGCCCAGCGATGTGACACAACCCAGTTCTGCGACGCATCGGCCAAGCCCTGGGCCAGGCTCAGGTACTGGCGGCCCTGGGCCTCGTCCTGCACCCAGCGCGCCCAGTACATCGGCACATCGACCATGAACATGTAGGCCACGTAGGCCAGGCCGATGACGCAGGCGCCGGCCAGCACGCGCTGCACGCTGGGCGCGCAGTGCGGCCTGACGCGCGCGAAGCCGGCCACCAGCAGCGCCGCACTGAGCCCCCACAGCGTTTCCTCGATGACGTGGCCCAGGTTGGACCGCGTGAGCACGGCATGCCACGAGCACAGCTCGGCCAGCGCGATCATCGGCACCACCAGGCCCGCTATCCACAGGGCGAAGCGGCTGCCGCTGTCGCGGGCCAGCGTGCGCAGCAGCAGCGCCCACTGGATGGCAAAGCACATCTCGGCCAGGGTGGCGACCGAGCGCCCGACGATCACGCTGGACAGCCACGAATCCACCAGGCCCAGGCGCTGCACGTCGTACACCGGAAACATCGAGCGGTAGGCGCAGCCCAGCACGTAGCCGGCCGACAGCAGCATCTGCAGGCGCAGCAGGGCGCGGGTGTCGGGGTCGAGCCCGGGCGCGCGGCGGCGCAAGTGGGCCACCGACGCCGCCCACACCACTACGTTGAGCAGGCTCACCGCGCACAGAAAAGACCACCAGATCAGCGTGGCACTGGCCATGGACGAGCCCCTTCAGGAAGCTTGGGCAGGCGCGGGGCGTGCCGGGTGACGGTTTGACACGCGCAGGCGCCGGATCAACGGCCCTTCTTGGGCCGACCGGTCTTCACCGGGGTCAGGTCGTCCAGCACCTGCACAAGGGTCTTGGCGTCCAGCGTTGCCAGCAGGCGCAGGCCGGCGCGCAGCAGTTCGCTCTTCTTGGCCGCGCGCCCGACGCCGAGCGCGCTGACCTTGAGCCGGGCGATGTAGGCGAAGTCGGCCTCGGGCATGGTGAAGCTGTCGCGTACCAGCTTGGGATGCGGGCGGGGCAGCTTGCCCGCGGGCTTGTCCACGACCGTGGGCTTGTCTATGGCCACAGGCGTAGCGCCAGCCGCGGGCTTGGCCGCCGGCTTCGGCTTGGCCGGCTGGGGTGGCTTGACTGCCTTGGCGGGCTTGACTGCCTTGACCGGCTTTACGGGCGTGGGCTTGCGGGCAACAGGGCTGGCCTTCCGGGCGGCGGGCTTGGCCCGCTTGACAGGCGGCTTCGCCGCCGCGGGCTGCCCGGCTTGCGGCGGTGGCACCGCATCCGATGCAGGCGCATCGGCGGGTGCTGCTGCGGAAGCTGCGGCGGCGGCGCTGGACAGCGGCAGATCAGCGGTTGCGACAGGGGATTTGCGGGCCATGGTGGGTAGCTCCATGAATGGTGTAAATCGTTTATACGCTTATTGCGACAAAGTGCAAGAGGGGCGCGCCCGATGGCCGCTGTCACATGGCCCGTCTGCGCGCCTTGTCACGAACGCATCACAGTGGCTGCCAACAATGGCCCTTTCGGTACAGCGCCATTGGCCAAGCACTCGTGAACCCAGCGCAGTCGTCGAAGACCGACCCCACGCAGCAGCAGCAGCAGCAGCAGCAGCAGCCGCAGCCGCAGCAGCAGCCGCAGCAGCAGCAGCCGCAGCAGCAGCCGCGGCCGCAGCGAATCGACATCGACATCAACGGCGTCGGCTACCGCTGGCCGCTGCGCCCGGTGGTGGTGGTGTGCGTGGACGGCGGTGACCCGGCCTACCTGCGGCGCTACCTGGCCGAGGGCTGCATCCCGCACATCGCGCGCTTCGTGCGCGAAGGCCATGCGGCGGTGATCGACGGCACCATGCCTTCGTTCACCTGTCCCAACAACATGTCCATCATCACCGGCACGCCCAGCGCGCGCCACGGGATATCGGGCAACTTCTACCTCGATACCGCCACCTGGCAGCCGGTGGTCATGACCGGCCCGGAACTGCTGCGCGGCGACAGCATCCTGACGCGCTTTGCCCAGGCCGGCGCACGCGTGGTGTCGATCACCGCCAAGGACAAGCTGCGCCGCCAACTGGCCAAGGGGCTGGACGTGCGCGAGGGTAACGTGTCCTTCTCGGCCGAGTTCGCGCAGGCCTGCACGCTGGACGAGAACGGCATCGCCGACGCGCCCGCCTACGTGGGCATGCCCGCGCCCGGCATGTACTCGATGGAACTGTCGCTGTTCGTGCTGGAGGCCGGCATCAAGCTGCTGGCCGACCGCCGGCCCGAGCTGATGTACCTGTCGCTCACCGACTGGGTGCAGCACAAGTGGGCGCCCGAGGAAGACGAAGCGCGCAGCTTCTACCGCCGCCTGGACGACGCCTTCGGCCGCCTGGCGGCGCAGGACATCACGCTGGCACTGACCGCCGACCACGGCATGAGCGACAAGAGCGACGCCGAAGGCAACCCGCGCGTGATCTGGCTGCAGGACAGCCTGGACGAGCGCTTCGGCCCGGGCCAGACCATCGTCGTCTGCCCCATCACCGACGCCTTCGTCGCGCACCACGGCGCGCTGGGCGGCTTCGTGCGCGTGTGGCTCAGGGGCGGTGAAGGTGGCGTCGGCGTGCGCGCCGTCATCAACCACATCGCCGCGCTGGACGGCGTGGAGCTGGCGCTGGACCAGGCCACGGCCTGCCGCATGTTCGACCTGCCGCCCGACCGCGAGGCCGATGTCGTGGTGGTGTCGCGCCACGACGTGTGCATCGGCGGCTCGGCCGCGGCGCACGACCTGTCGGGTCTGCAGGGGCACCGGCTGCGCACCCACGGCGGGCTGTCCGAGGCCAAGGTGCCGCTGGTGCTGAACCGGCCGCTGAACGCTGCCTACCGCAACAAGGCGGCGGGCGAGGCGCTGAAGAGCTGGCAGGTCTTCGACTTCGCCATCAACGGCACGCTGTGAACACGCCCCTGGCTAGCGACGGCCTGGTGGCCGTGTACGAAGCGCCCAACCGGCCCTTCCAGCTGCGCCGCTTTCCGCTGCGCGAGCCGCGCGCGGGCGAGGTGCTGGTGGGTGTGCGCATGTGCACCATCTGCCGCTCCGACCTGCACAGCTACCAGGGCCAGCGCCCCAACCCCACGCCCGGCGTGCTGGGCCACGAAATCATCGGCAGCATCGTCGCGCTGGGCGAGGGCATGGTCGCCGACATGCGCGGCGAGCCGCTGCGCGTGGGCGACCGCGTGACATGGAGCGAGTTCTTCATCCCCGGCGACAACTGGTTCAGCGAGGTGCTGGACCTGCCGCACAAGTCGCCCGGCGTCGAGAAGTACGGGCACCTGTCGGCCGACACCGCGCCGCACCACCACGGCGGCTTCGGCCAGTACTGCTACATCCTGCCCAAGTCCTGGATCCTGCGCCTGCCCGACGAGTTGAGCGACGCCGAAGCCACGCCCATCAACTGCGGCGTGGCCACCGCCGTGTGCATCGCCGAGGCCGCCGACATCGGCCTGGGCGACACCGTGGTCGTGCAAGGCCTGGGCCTGCTGGGCCTGTACGCAGCGGCCATCGCCAGCGCGCGCGGTGCCAAACGGGTGATAGGCCTGGACACGCTGCCGGCGCGGCGCGCTTTAGGCCTGCGCTTCGGCTGCACCCAGGTGTTCGACCCGGCGGCGCTGAGCGAGGACGAGCTGGTGGCGCAAGTACGCGCACAGTGCCCGCCGGCCGGCGCCGATGCGGCGATCGAGCTGTGCGGCGTGCCCGAAGTGGTGAGCGCCGGCCTGGCCATGCTGCGCACCGGCGGGCGCTACGTGCTGGGCGGCGTGGTCAACCCGCAGTCCTATGTTCGCCTGGACCTGAACCTGCTGTTGCGCAAGTTGATCACGCTGCGCGGCGTGCACAACTACCACCCGCGCCACCTGGTGCAGGCGTTGGACTTCGTCTGCGCGCAGCGCCAGCGCTTCCCCTTCGGCGACCTGGTGGACGGCCGCTACGGGCTGGACCAGGTCGACCAGGCCATGCACGACGCCGCAGCGCGCAGGGTGCTGCGCGCGGCCATCGTGCCCTGAGCCCCGCAACCCACCGCACCAGGCCCTGCACACGATGAACACCCTGCACAGCCCCACGCCACCGGCCGTGCGCGTCACCGGCCTGAGCAAGACCTTCGGCAGGCAGCGGCCGGCGCTGCGTGGCATCACTGTGGACATCCGCCCCGGCGAGCGCGTGGCCCTGCTCGGGGCATCGGGATCGGGCAAGTCCACGCTGCTGCGCTGCCTGTGCGCGCTGGAGTCGGCCGATGCCGGCGCCTCGCGCGTCGAACTCTTCGGCCAGGTACTGCAGGAAGGCGGCCGCGTCACGCCCGCCGTGCGCGCGCTGCGGCGCCAGGTGGGCATCGTGTTCCAGCAGTTCAACCTGGTGGGGCGGCTGCCGGTGATGAGCAACGTGCTCACCGGCCTGGCCGCCGAGGTGCCGCTGTGGCGCAGCCTGTCGGGCCGCTTTGCGCTGGCCGAGCGCGCGCGCGCGCTGGATGCGCTGGAAAGCATCGGCCTGGGTCCGCAGGCCTTCCAGCGCGCCAGCACGCTGTCGGGCGGTCAGCAGCAGCGCGCGGCCATCGCGCGCGTGCTGGTGCAGGGCGCGCGGCTGCTGCTGGCCGACGAGCCCGTGGCGTCGCTGGACCCAGAATCCACGCGCCGCGTGATGGAGATCCTGCTGGCGCTGAACCAGCAGCAGGGCATGACCCTGCTCGTCAGCCTGCACCACGTGGGCCTGGCGCGGCGCTACTGCGAACGCGTGCTGGCGCTGCGCGACGGCGAGCTGGTGTTCGACGGCACTACTTCCGCGCTGACGCCCGACTTCCTGCACGCGCTGTACGGCCAGGCCGCCGCCGACCTGATCGAGGACGAGGCGCCGCCGCAGCCCCAGGCCGCACCCGTACGGCTGATGGTCCAGCCGGCCTGAGCCCCACCCCACCCCCACTGCAAGGCCCCCGCACCATGAAACCTCTGCACATACTGGCCGCCGCCCTGAGCCTGGCCACGGCCACCGTCCAGGCCCAGGAGATCAACTTCGGCATCATCGCCACCGACTCGGCCAGCACCCAGCGCGAACGCTGGGAGCCCTTCTTCCGCGACATGGAAGCCAAGACCGGGTTGAAGGTCAAGTCGTACTACGCGCCCGACTACGCCGGCGTGATCGAGGCCATGCGCTTCAACAAGATCCAGGTCGCCTGGTACGGCAACAAGTCGGCCATGGAAGCCGTGGACCGCGCCGAGGGCGAGGTCTTCGCGCAGGTGATGTACGCCGACGGCAGCTTCGGCTACCACGGCCTGCTGGTCACGCACAAGGATTCGCCGTACCACACGCTGGACGACGTGTTCCGCAACGGCAAGTCCATCAACTTCGGCATCGGCGACCCGAACTCGACCTCGGGCTTCCTGGTGCCCACCTTCTACGTCTTTGCGCAGAACAAGGTGGACCACCGCACCGCCTTCAAGAGCATCCGCAACGCCAGCCACGGTGCCAACCTGCAGGCGGTGCTGGCCAAGCAGGTGGACGTGGCCACCAACAACACCGAAGACCTGGGCAAGCTCGAGACCAGCAAGCCCGAACTGGCGCAGCAGGTGCGCGTGCTGTGGAAGAGCCCGCTGATCCCCAGCGACCCCTTCGTCTGGCGCAAGGACCTGGACCCCGCGGTCAAGGCCAAGCTCAAGAGCTTCGTGCTGGGCTACGCCAAGACCGACCCGGCCGAGAAGGCGATCCTGAAGAACATCTACAGCTACGGCGGCTTTCGCGAGAGCAACAACGACCAGCTGATCCCCATCCGCCAGCTCGAGCTGTTCCGCGACCGCCGCAAGGCCGAGGACGACGCCAAGCTCAGCGCCGACGAACGCGAGAAGGCGCTGGTCGAGATCGACCGCAAGCTGGCCGCGCTCAAGCGCTGAGCCCATGCGCAGCGCAGGAGAGCCCAGCGCAGCCTCTCTGGCGCTGCTGCGCCAGCGCGGGGCGCAAGAGCGCCCCGGCGCCGGCTACTACATCGGCTGGGCCGTGGCGCTGGCGCTGCTGGCCTGGGCCTGGCAGGGCGCCGAGATGCGGCCGCTGGACCTGCTGCGCGACGCACGCAACATCAGCACCTACGCCAGCGACTTCTTCCCGCCCGATTTCGCCGACTGGCGCATCTACCTGCACGAGATGTTGATCACGGTGCAGATCGCCGTGTGGGGCACGCTGCTGGCCGTGGTGGTGGCGGTGCCCATGGGGCTGCTGAGTTCGACCAACGTCGCCCCGCCCTGGGTGTACCAGCCGGTGCGGCGCCTGATGGACGCCTGCCGCGCCATCAACGAGATGGTGTTCGCCATGCTCTTCATCGTGGCCGTGGGCCTGGGCCCGTTTGCCGGCGTGCTGGCGCTGGCGGTGCACACCACGGGCACGCTGGCCAAGCTGTTCTCTGAAGCGGTGGAGGCCATAGACCCGCGGCCGGTGGAAGGCATACGCGCCACCGGTGCGCACAAGCTGGTGGAGGTGATGTACGGCATCGTGCCGCAGGTCATGCCACTGTGGCTGAGCTTCACGCTGTACCGCTTCGAGAGCAACGTGCGCTCGGCCTCGGTGGTGGGCATGGTGGGTGCGGGCGGCATCGGCGTGGTGCTGTTCGAGGTGATCCGCGGCTTCCAGTACGCGCAGACCTGCGCCGTGCTGATCATCCTGGTGGTGTGCGTGACGCTCATCGACCTGGCCTCGGCGCAGCTGCGCCAGCGCTTCATCTGAGCGAGCCACACGCTATTCCATGCACCCACGCACCTCTGTCATCGACCAGCCCCGCCACGAAGGCCTGCGCATCGCCGGTGAGGTGCTGCGGCGCGAACGCACGCTGGACGTTCGCTACCCCTGGACCGGCGAAGTGGTGGCCACCGTGCCGCTGGCCAGCGTGGAAGACGTGAAGCGCGCCTTCCGCACCGCCCACGACTACCGGCCCACGCTGACGCGGCACGAGCGCTATCGCATCCTGATGAGGGCGGGTGAGCTGATCGCGCAACGCCGCGCCGAGATCGCGCGCCAGATCACGCTGGAATCGGGCCTGTGCATCAAGGACACCCTGTACGAAGTGGGCCGCGCCAGCGACGTGCTGCTGTTCGCCGCGCAGCAGGCCCTGGTGGACGACGGGCAGTGCTTCTCGTGCGACCTGACGCACAACGGCCAGCAGCGCCGCGTGTACACGATGCGCGAGCCGCTGCGCGGCGTGATCTCGGCCATCACGCCCTTCAACCACCCGCTCAACCAGGTGGCGCACAAGGTGGCGCCGGCCGTGGCCACCAACAACCGCATGGTGCTCAAGCCCAGCGAGAAGACACCGCTGTCGGCGCTGCTGCTGGCCGACGTGCTGTACGAGGCCGGCCTGCCGCCGCCCATGCTGTCGGTGATCACCGGCGACCCGCGCGAGATCGCCGACGAGATGCTGACCAACGAGCACGCCGAGCTGGTGACCTTCACCGGCGGCGTGGCCGTGGGCAAGTACATCGCGTCGCGCGCGGTCTACAAGCGCCAGGTGCTGGAGCTGGGCGGCAACGACCCGCTCATCGTGATGGACGATGCCGACATCGACCGCGCCGCCGACCTAGCCGCGGGCGGCTCGTACAAGAATTCGGGCCAGCGCTGCACCGCGGTCAAGCGCATCCTGGTGCACAAGGCCATCGCCGCCGACTTCACCCAGGCGCTGCTGGAGCGCACGCGCCGCTGGCGCCACGGCGACCCGCTGGACCCGACGGTTGACATGGGCACGGTGATCGACGCGCAGGCCGCGGCATTGTTCGAGCACCGCGTGCAGCAGGCCGTGGCCCAGGGCGCACGGCTGCTGCACAGCAACCAGCGCAGCGGCGCCTCGTACGGGCCCACGCTGCTGGACCGCGTGCACCCGGCGATGGAGCTGGTGCTGCAGGAGACCTTCGGCCCGGTCTCGCCGGTGATCGCCTTCGACGACGTCGAGCAGGCCATCGGGCTGGTCAACGCCACGGCCTTCGGGCTGAGCTCGGGCGTGTGCACCAACCGCCTGGACGACGTGATGCGCTTCGTCCAGGCGCTCGAAGTCGGCTCGGTCAATGTGTGGGAGGTTCCCGGCTACCGGCTGGAGGTCACGCCCTTCGGCGGCATCAAGGACTCGGGCCTGGGCTACAAGGAAGGCGTGCAGGAGGCCTGCCGCAGCTTCACCCACGTCAAGACCTACTCCTTGCCCTGGTGACCTTGCTCCCAAGATGCAACGCGACCCCATCCTGCTGACCCCCGGGCCGCTGACCACCACGTTGCGCACCAAGCAGGCCATGCTGCGCGACTGGGGCAGTTGGGACGCCGGCTTCAACGCGATCACGGCGCGCGTGTGCACACGCCTGCTGGACATCGTGCACGGCCACGACAGCCATGTGCTGGTACCCCTGCAGGGCAGCGGCACCTTCAGCGTCGAAGCCGCGGTGGCCACCCTGGTGCCGCGCGACGGCCAGGTGCTGGTGCTGGACAACGGCGCCTATTGCAAACGCGCGCTGCGCCTGACCACGATGATGGGCCGCCGCGCCCAGGCCCTGCGCTTTGCCGAAGACCAGGCGGTGTCGCCACAGCGCCTGCGCGAACAGCTGGCCGCAGACCCCGGCATCAGCCACGTGCTGATGGTGCATTGCGAAACCGGCACTGGCGTCGAGAACCCGCTGGCCGAGGTGGCCCGGGTGTGTGAGGAAGCGGGCAAGGGCCTGATCGTCGACGCCATGAGTAGCTTTGCCGCCCTGCCCATAGACGCCCGCAGCCTGCGCTTCGATGCACTCATCGCTGCCAGCGGCAAGTGCCTGGAAGGCGTGCCGGGCATGGGCTTCGTGTTCATCCGCCGCGCGCTGCTGGACGCCTGCGCCGGCAACAGCCAGAGTCTGGCCATGGACCTGCACGACCAGCAGCGCTACCTGGCGCAGACCGGCCAGTGGCGTTTCACCCCGCCCACGCACGTGGTGGCGGCGCTGGACGAGACGCTGGCGCAGTTCATCGAGGCAGGCGGCCAGCCGGCGCGGCTGGCGCGCTACCGCGACAACTGCGATGCACTGGTGCAAGGCCTGTCGGCGCTGGGGCTGCGGCCCTTTCTGCCCGCGGCGCTGCAGGCGCCCATCATCGTGACCTTCCACGCCCCGGCGCATCCGGCCTGGCGCTTCCAGGCCTTGTATGAGGCCACACGGCGCCGCGGCTTCATCCTCTACCCTGGGAAGCTCACCGACGTCGAGACCTTCCGCGTGGGCTGCATCGGCGCCATCGGCCGTGCCGAGATGCAGCAGGCCGTGCAGGCCGTGGGTGAAGCGATGCGCGAGATCGGTGTGCTGCCGGGCTGATGATCAGCCGCGGCGGCGGCGCAGCGCCGCCAGCGTGGTCAACCCCGCCAGGGCCAGCGCCAGGCCGGCGGGTTCGGGCACGGCGCTGACGCTGTAGCTGCCGAATCCCTGCAGCGGGCTGCCCAAGGCGTCGCGGCCCACATAGCTGAAGAAGGCCTGGTTCAGGTCGAAGAAGCCGGCCGTGAACTGCACCTGCGGGCGCAGGTCCAGGTCCAGCGTAGCCGTGTCCTGGAAATCGATGCCGATGAAACTGCCCGCGGCAAAGGCTGCCACGGGCGTGGTGCTGGCATCGGCCGTGGCCAGGTTGTACGCATTGCCGGCAAAGTCCAGCGCAAAGGCCTGCAGCGCCACGCTGCCGTCGAAGCCGCTGAGGGGTTCGTCATAGCTGAAGCTGCCGCTGAAGGCCTGGCCCGTCAACGGCCCCGAATCGGTGAAACCGGTAAAGCTGAACGACGCCGCCTGCGCCGCGGCCGCGCCGCTGGCCAGCAGCAGCGCTGCCAGCACGCGCCGGGCATGTCGAATGGAAAGGAAAGCTTGCATGGTGGGGGCTCGCGGGTTCAGAAGACGAAGTTGGCGCTGTTCAGCACGGCACAGCCCTGGTTGCGGACCAGGATCATCGGGCGCGGCAGCGCGGCGCCGCCGGCGTCCGGGTCCAGGCTGATCAATGCGCCGGCGCCGGAAGCGCTGCAGCGCAGGTAGCCCTGGGCGAGGGGATCGGCCGCGCTGATGCCGAAGGCCTGCAGCACGGCGCGCAGCGCGATGGTGTCGGCACCGGGCTGGAAGTCGGCGATGGTGGCGCCGCCCGCAAAGCCGGTGCTGAACTGGAACTGGTCACGGCCCGCGCCACCGGTCAACGTGCGCCGGCCGGCGCCGCTGATCAGGATGTCGTCGCCCGGGGTGCCCACGAGAGTCGTGCTGCCGGGGGCGGCAACGAGGGTCTTGTACAGGTCCAGCCCCAGCACCACCGGGTCGTGGTCGGACGATCGGTAAGGCGTGGCGGCATACGGGTCGTCGGGGCACAGTGCGCCGCCGGTGCAGGTGAGCGGCGCCTTGAACTCCAGGTTGTAGTCGGCCAGCGAGGTCTCGTCGGCATTGATGTGCCAGAGCACCGCCCCGGCCACGCGCGCCGACAGCGTGTTGTTGGCAATGGCATGGTCCAGCCGGCCAGCAGCGCCGTCGA
Organism: Rubrivivax sp.; assembly: GCA_022842305.1. Classification (GTDB taxonomy): domain Bacteria; phylum Pseudomonadota; class Gammaproteobacteria; order Burkholderiales; family Burkholderiaceae_C; genus Rubrivivax. The sequence continues at coordinate 67,055 of JALHPY010000005.1, read as the reverse complement.
ATACGTAGGAATAGCCGCCGCCGAAGCGCGCCATCTGGTCGACGTAGCCGCTGCCGGTGAGCTGCTGGATCGGGTCTTCTTGGGCATAGGCGTTGAGGTCGCCGATCAGCAGCACATCGTTGCTGCCGGCCGCGCCCTGCACCTGCGCCACGAAGCTGCGCAGGCGCTGCGCCTGCTGCACGCGCTGGGCGTTCCAGCAGCCCTGGCCGTCGCCGCTGTCGGCATTGCCGGCAAAGTCGGCGTCGCCCGGGGCCGGGCAGCTGCCCTTGGACTTGAAGTGGTTCACCAGCAGCGAGAAGCGCTCGCCGTTGGCCATGGCAAAGGTCTGCGCCAGCGTGGGCCGGTTGTTCACGGCGTCGGTGTCGCTGATGGCCGCGCCCACGGTGCTCAGGCGCGCTGGCTTGTGGATCATGGCCACGCGGATGGCATCCGTACCCGTGCCCTGCGGCGGCAGCGGCGTCACGGCATAGGTGCCGGCGCCGACGCGGGCGTTGAGCGCATCCACCAGGTTCTGTGCCGCGGTGTTGCCGTTGTTCTGGATCTCCATCAGGCCCACCACGTCGGCGGTGATCACGGCCAGGGCCTCGACGATCTTGGCGCGCTGGCGCTCGAACTCGGCCAGGTTGCTGGCGCCGCGGCAGTTGCCGGCGCTGACCGCGCCACCCAGGCTGCAGCCCTGGCCGGTCTGGCCGCTGGCAGTGGCACCGTTGGTGAAGGTGGTGAAGTAGTTCAACACGTTGAAGCTGGCCACCCTGACGTTGCCCAGAAGCGGCGCGGGGGCGCCGGTGCGCCGGTTGGCCGTGGCGAACACCGGCGCCAGCGTCGGGTGGATCTTGTAGTCGCCGAAGCCGGTGTTGCTGTTGGTGGCCAGGCCGTAGTCGATGACACCGGTGATGCTGCCCACCGTGTCGCCGGCACGCGGCAGCGCAGCCGCGCCCAGGTAGGGCGTGGGCCGCGGGTTCTGCAGCGTCGTGCCGTCGTCCAGGATGATGCGGCGGCGCGCGTTCTCGTCGGCCAGCGCGTCGGCCTGCGCACCGGGGCGGAAGCGGTTGGTCGGCGTTTCCAGCCGGCCACCGGCGGCCAGCGTGAGCTGGCCGAAGCGACCCTGGAAGAAGTTCTGCGCGATGGTCAGCGGGCCTTGCAGCGTGACCAGCATGCCCTCCACGCGCTCCAGGTCGCCGTCCACCGCCTCGGGCAGGACCACCAGCGTCGGTGCGATGCTCAGGCCGGTGCCCAGCAGCGTGACGGCGCTGACACCGCCCAGTTGGGTGACGGTGTGCGCCAGCGTGTCGGCGTTGCTGGCGGCGCCGGTGTTGAACTCGACCACCGTGCCGGCCACCTGCACCAGGTTGCCCACGGCCACAGCCGGGAAGACCGTGCTGCCGGTGAAGACGAAGATGCCGTCCGACGTGGCCGGGTTGCCGTCACCCACCAGGTCCTGCATGAAGAAGCCGTTGTTGGTGAGCTTGGTGACCACGCCACTGCTGAGCACCGGCTGGTTGACGCGTGGGCTGGTGGCACCGCTGCCCTGGATGGCGTAGATGGCCACGAGTTCGGCGCCCGGCGGCGGCGTGACCACACCGCAGGTGGCGGCCGGGCTGGCGCTGTTGCGCGGCGTGGGTGCGGCGGCACTGAAGTCGGCGGCGTTGTTGCCGCTGTCGGTGCAGCCGGCGGCGGCGCGCACGGCGGCCGTGGTGTTGCTCAGGCCCGGTGCGGGGTTGCCGCCTTCAGAACAATTGGCTGTGGCTCCATAGCCCAGCAGGTCCAGCAGGGTGTTGGGCAAAGGGCAGGAGACCGTAAGCGCCGTGGCGCTGGCCACCAGCGCCACCTTGCCGGTCGTGCCCGACATGGCGATGGTGCCCACCGCGTCGGGCGCGGGCAGGCTGGTGGTGCCGCCCGTGCCTGCGGCCTGCTGAACCAAATAGTAGGCCCCGGGCGCGATCGTGCCGGCCAGCGGCGTCACCGCCCAGCTGGTGCCGGTGGCCGACGCGTACTGCACCGACCATCCGTTCAGGCTGACTGCCGTCGGCCCGTTGTTGAACAGCTCGACGAAATCATTTCGCAGCGTGGCGCCAGCGTTGCCGCCGCCGCCATAGGCCTGGCTGATCAGCACCGCGGCATCCGCCGGGCCGGCCAGGGCCGCCAGCGCCAGCGGCAAGCCCAGGGCCCAGGCCTGCAGCCGCCCGGCCTGATGACCGGCCGGCTTGCCCAGGCGCTGTCGCAAATCTGCCGCGCGTGATCGGCACAATGCCGCCCACTCGAACAGGCCGGAGATCAGGGCTGCCGTCAAGGCAGGCCAGACGCGGGGCGAGGGCAATCGGGGTGTGTGCATGGGCGGGGGCATAAGTGATGGGGCGGATGCTGCTGCAGCCGGATGTCAGGCTGATGGCAGGCTGATGGCAGGCGCGCAGGCCGAACGCTGCCGGCTGGTGTGTCTTGACCGCCGCGGCTGATGCCGCCCGGCCCCGGGCCGCGCTGTTCGAGCTGGACGAGATCGAGGCGCTGGCGGCCCAGGCCGGCACGGCGGTGCAATGCCGCAGCGTGTGCCAGGTGCACACCGGCGGTGCCGCCTACCCGGTGTATGCGCTGACCCTGGGCAATCCGGCGCCCGAATGCGCGGCCGTCGGCTTTTTCGGCGGCGTGCACGGGCTCGAACACATCGGCGCCCAGGTGGTGCTGGCCTGCCTGCGCAGCATCGTCGCGCGCCTGGCTTGGGACGACTCGCTGCAGCACCTGCTGCAGCATGTGCGCCTGGTGTTCATGCCCCTGGTCAACCCCGGCGGCATGCTGCGCCGCACCCGCGCCAACCCGCAGGGCGTGGACCTGATGCGCAACGCCCCGGTCGAGGCCGCCACCGGTGCCGCCTTCCTGCTGGGCGGCCAGCGCCTGGGTCCCACCCTGCCCTGGTACCGCGGCGCCGCCGGCCAGCCCATGCAGCCCGAGGCGCAGGCCGTCTGCGACGTGGTCAGCCAGGAGCTGCTGCCGCACCGCCTGGCGATCAGCGTGGACTGCCATTCCGGCTTCGGCCTGCGCGACCGCCTGTGGTTCCCCTATGCGCACACGGCCCGGCCGATCGCCCAGCTGCCCGAGCTGCAGGCCTTCCGCGCGCTGCTGGACGGCACCCTGCTGCATCACCGTTATGTCTTCGAGCCGCAGAGCCGCCAATACCTGACGCACGGCGACCTGTGGGACCACCTGCACCAGGTTTCACTGGCAGAGCCCGGCCGCGTCTTTCTGCCGCTGACGCTGGAGATGGGCTCGTGGCTGTGGGTCAAGAAGAACCCGCGCCAGCTGTTCAGCCGCCACGGCATCTTCAACCCGTTGATCGCGCACCGCCAGCAGCGCGTGCTGCGCCGGCACATGGCGCTGCTGGATTTTGTGATGCGCGCCGCGATGAGCCACGCACGCTGGCTGCCCGCGCCCGAGCAGCGCGAGGCCTTGCAGCGCCAGGCGCTGGCCCACTGGTACGGGCCGCGCGCATGGTGACGATGTGGTGAAGACCTGGGTGCTGCTGCGCGGCCTGACGCGCGAACAGGCGCATTGGGGCGACTTTGCGCAGACGCTGGCGCAGAGCATGCCGGGCACGCGCGTGGTCACCGTGGACCTGCCGGGCGCCGGCCAGCTGCGCCATCAGACCTGCCCACTGCGCGTGGAGCACATGGTGCAAGCCTGCCGCGAGCAACTGGCCGAAGCGAACGCCCAGGCGCCGTATGCTTTGCTGGGGCTGTCGCTGGGCGGCATGGTGGCCGCCGCCTGGAGCCGCGCCTGGCCACAGGAGCTGGCGGCCCTGGTGCTGGTCAACACCAGCATGCGGCCCTACAGCCCGCCGGGGCGGCGTTTGCGCGTGCAACTGTGGCCGCAGCTGCTGCGGCTGCTGGCCAGCGATCAAGGCGCCGAAGCCGCCATCCTGCACCTGACCAGCAGCAGCCCCGAACGACACACACACGTGCTGGCCTGCTGGCAGGCCGTGCGCGAATCGCGGCCAGTCAGCCGCGCCAACGCGCTGCGCCAGCTGCTGGCGGCCGCGCGCTACCGATGGAGCGGCCCGCCGCCCGCGCTGCCGGTGCTGCTGGCCCGCAGCCTGGGCGATGCGCTGGTCAGCCCCGAGTGCTCAAGCCTCATCGCCAGCGCATGGGGCGCCGAGCTGATCAGCCACCCGAACGCAGGCCACGACCTGCCGCTGGACGACGGGCCCTGGCTGGCGCAGCAGGTCGCCGCCTGGTCGGCAACTCAGTTGCCGACGAAGCGCCTGCGGTAGGAGCCGGGCAGGTCCGACAGGCGCAGCAGCATGGGCAGGTCGGCGGTGCCGAAATCGGGGTCCCAGGCGGGCGGGCCTAGCAGCTTGCCGCCGCACTTGAGGTAACCCTTGATCAACGCGGGCGGCTCGGCCGTGCGGCCGGTGGCCAGCTCGTCCACGGGCAGCGGCAGGCGCGGCCGTACCTGGTCGTCGGGCGAGGCCAGGTGATCCTGCTTCAGGGTGTGCCACAGGTCGGCCGCCTGTCGGCCGCCGTCGCGCACCGAGACGCTGGCGCAGCCGGTGATGAACTCGATGCCGTTGCGGTGCATGAAGCCGCCCAGTGACGACCACAGCATCATGATCACGCCGCCCTGGCGCCACGCGGGCGCGGTGCACGAGCGGCCCAGTTCGGCCAGGCGCGGGCGCAGGCGCGCCAGGCGCACCAGGTCGAACTCGGTGTCGCTGTACAGGCCGCCCAGGCGCTTGGCCGCGGCGGGGGTGAGCACGCGGTAGGTGCCCACCACTTCAGAGGCCTGGTCGGCGGTCTCCACGGTGCGCACCAGCAGGTGCTCGCAGTGCGCGTCAAACAGATCGGCGTCCACGCCCTCGGGCGTGCCCGGCGGCGGACGCAGCCGAGCGCCCATCTCCTGGGTGAAGACGCGAAAGCGCAGGCGCTGCGCGGCTTGCACCTCGTCGGCGTGGCGGGCCCAGACGGCTTCCAGCGGCGGCGCCTTGACCACCGGGCCGGCAGACCCTGCCGGCAGCACTGGTGGCCGGCCCGTGCAGGGGGGCTCGATGCGGTGCTGGGGGGACGGGAGGGACAGGGTCGTGTTCATGCCCTGCATGGTCGGCGCCGCACGTGACGCGGCGACGAAGCGGGAGTGACAGCGCGGTGACGCCGCTTGGCGTTGCACAGACCATATCGCCGCGCAGCCCTTCAGCCAGCGGCTTGTCACGGCGCCGTCACCAAGCGCGGCCAATATCCGCCGTTTGCCCAACCCCCGCGCGAGGCCGCCCGACATGAAACTGAAGCACCAGCACCTGATGCCCGCCCTCCTTGCCAGCGCCCTGCTGGCCGTTGCGGCCCTGTCCGCCTGCGGCGGTGACGACGACGACGCCGTTGTCGCCATCGAGCCCACGCCACGCACGCTGGGGCTGGAAAAGATCGGCGGCTTCGACGGCGCCGCAACGGGTGCCGCCGAGATCACCGCGTACGACGCCGCGAGCAAGCGGCTGTTCGTCGTCAACGGCGCCAACGGCACCGTGGACGTGCTGGACCTGAGCACGCCCACCGCCCCCGTGAAGCTGACCACCCTGGACGTGAGCGCGCTGGGCGCCGGCGTCAACAGCGTGGCCGTGCACGACGGCCTGGTGGCGCTGGCCATCGAGGCCGCCCCCAAGACCAGCCCCGGCACGGTGGCCTTCTACAACGCCGCCGACCTGCGCCTGCTGAACAGCGTGACCGTGGGCGCCCTGCCCGACATGCTGGTGTTCACGCCCGATGGCAGCCGCCTGCTGGTGGCCAACGAGGGCGAGCCCAACAGCTACGGCCTGGCCGATTCGGCGGACCCCGAAGGCTCGGTCAGCGTGATCAGCGTCAACCGCGGCGGCACACCCACGGTGGCCACCGCCGACTTCCGCGCCTTCAACGGGCAAGAGGCCGCGCTGCGCACCCAGGGCGTGCGCATCTTCGGCCCCGGCGCCAGCGCCGCGCAAGACCTGGAGCCCGAGTACATCGCCCTCAGCGAAGACGGCCGCACGGCCTGGGTCACGCTGCAGGAGAACAACGCCGTGGCCGTGGTCGACGTGGCCAGCGCCACTGTGACATCGATCAAGCCCCTGGGCTTCAAGGACCACAGCCTGGCGGGCATGGGCCTGGACGCCAGCGACGAAGACGGCGGCAGCAACACCAACACCGGCACGCCGGCCATCAAGATCGCGGTGCAACCGGTGAAGGGCCTGTACCTGCCCGACGCCATTGCGCGCTACACGGTCGGCGGCCAGAGCTACCTGATCACCGCCAACGAAGGCGACGCGCGTGCCGACTGGCCCGGCTTCAACGAAGAGACCCGGGTGCGCGCGCACTGCACGGCCGGCCTGGACCCTGCGGTGTTTGCCGACGCGGCCAACCTGATCCTCGATTCCAACCTGGGCCGGCTGCGCATCACCGCCACGCCCAACGGCGGCAGTGACGGCAAGAACGGCGCGGGCCAGTGCACCGAGCTCTACAGCTTCGGCGCGCGCTCGTTCACGATCTGGAACACCGACCTGGCCCGCGTCTACGACTCAGGCGACGCGCTCGAGCAACTGACGCTGGCGCTGCCCAATGCCAACTTCAACGCCAGCCACGACAACAACACGCTGGACGGCCGCAGCGCGTCCAAGGGCCCTGAGCCCGAAGGCGTGGTGGTGGGCCGCTTCGGCGCCAAGCACTACGCCTTCATCGGCCTGGAGCGCGTGGGTGGCGTGGCGGTCTACGACGTCAGCAACCCGGCTGCGCCGGTCTTCGCGACCTACTTCAACCCGCGCACCGCCGCCACCGGCGACCGCGGCCCCGAAGGCCTGACGCTGATCCCCGCGGCGCAGTCACCCAACGGCAAGCCGCTGCTGATCGTGGGTCATGAGATCAGCGGCACCAGCACGGTGCTGCAGATCAACCTGGGCTTCTGATGCGCCGGCGGTCCTGTCAGGACAGGTCGCCGTAACTGCTGACCAGGCAGAACTGATCGTGGTCTTCCACGGTCAGCAGCACCCGCCGGCCGCACTCCAGCGACTCGAACCCGGGGCCGGCCGTGCTCTTGGTCACGGCCCATTCGCGCTTGTCGTCGTCCACCAGGAAGGCCAAACCCAGGCGCGGCATGACCTGGTCCACGGTGGCCGCAAAGCTGGAGCGTGCGGGAAGAACTTGTGGCATTGGGGAACCCCTCGGGTAAGACGGATTCGCTGCGGCCACCAGGCCAAAGGCCCGGCAGACGAGCTTCTTGGTGGTTACCTCATCCTACCACTCGGCAACTTCTTGTTTCGAGTGCGCCGCCGGGGCGTCCATCCCATGCGCCTTCGCCGGCAGGTCCGCAGCCCTCGACCAGGGTTGAAGAGCCTTGACCCCGCCCCCTACACCGGCCGGCGCTACAGATCGGCGCGCTCCGCGTCGCCGATCTCAGGGCGTTCCAGGCTCGTGGCTGGATCGACAGACGGTCCCAGCACGCTGAAGACCCGGGCCGGCAGCGGCCTCAGCCGCCGCGGCGGCTTGCGCTGCGTGGCCGTGCCGATGTTGATGCAGCACACCGGCACCTCGCCGTTGTCCAGCTCGCACAGCAGGGCCAGGCGGTGCGATGTCATGGCCTGGCCGCTGGTCAGCCCGGCGCCGAAGCCCAGTGCGTGCGCCGCCAGCAGCAGGTTCTGGATGGCCGCGCCCATGGACACCATGCGCTCCAGCGGCTGGATGTCGGGCTCGCAGGGGCCCAGGCGGGCGATGGCCAGCAGCAGCATCGGCGCGCGGTGCGCCTTCTCGCGCGCCGCCTCGACCTGATCGGCCGTGGCCTGCGGGTCGCGGTCCAGCAGCGCCTGGGCAAAGGCTTCGGCCAGGCGCGGGCGCTGCTGCACCGGCACGAGGATGAAGCGCCAGGGCGTGATCTCGCCATGGTCGGGCGCGGCCGCGGCGGCGGCCAGCAGCGTTTGCAGTTGCGCCTCGCTTGGCGCCGGCGCGGCCAGGCGCTTGGGGGACACGTTGTGGCGCGTGCTCATCAGCGTCAGCGCCAGGTCGGCCAGGTCCGATCCTTCGGCCGGCGGCGGCGCGGCTTCGATGCGGCGTGCGGCAAGTGCATTCATGGTGAACTTCTCCTACAGGCAAGGCGCCACCGGCAGCACCCACCGCAACAGCCTCATGCCCCGATCAACGGCGCGCCGTGGGCAGGCTCTTCTTGGCCAGACCCATCGCGCCGTCGCGCTCGTCCACCGGCACCGACAAGTGGTCGGTCGCCAGGCCGCGCTCCTGCAGCTTGCGCTTGATCACGTCCATGTCCTCGGCGCTGATGCCGCGGGCAGCGTACTTGGCGCGGGCCTGTTCGATGGCATTGCGCTTGCGCTCGGCCTTGGGGTCCTGCTCGGGCGCCAGCGCATCGCGCAGCGCGGCTTCGTGCAGCAGTTGCGCCAGCGGCAGGTAGGGGTTGGCCGGCAGTTCCCGCGTGGCCGCAGCGCGCGCCATGTCGGCGCAGAAGGACCCCAGCCACTGCAACGCGAAGCGGTGCAGGAAGTGCCCCGGGTCCACCGGCAAGGGCTCGGCGGCTGCCTCCCCGCTGAAACGTTGCGCCTGGGCCGAATACAGCAGGGCGACAAACTCGAGCTGCATCGAGACATGGTCCGGCAGATCGTGAAAGGCCTGGTCGCGCTCGACACCGCAGGCCCGGTAGTCCGCTTCCATGGCCATGACACTGCCGCCGTTCATGGCGCCGTCGAGATACATGCCGGCGTTGATGCGCGCCGGCACCGGCGGGGCCAGGAAGAGCTGGCTGTAGAGCACCAGCAGGGTCTGTGGATCGCCGATGGCATCCAGCTCGGATTGCAGCTGCGCGATCTCCCGCGCCAGGCCGTAGCCGAGCTCCTCATCGAGATCGGCCAGGTCGCTGCTCAGGTCGCCGCCCAGGATGGCGCGCGCGTGCGCCGCTTCCATGGGTGGCAGAAAGGCGCGGGCAAGGCATTGGTAGAAGTCGGCCCTTGCGGTGTCGAACTGCGCGTTGCGTGCATCCATGGTCATGGTCGCCGATCTGATAAGGGCGTGGGGTGACGCGCCGCGCCACCCCACTGGTTGACCGAAGGCCGGCCTGCTGCGCCCGAGGGCACCGCAGGCCGGTCGCCTGCTTCGATCGCTGCGCCTGTCAAGACTCCTTGGGCGTGGCGCCGAGCTTGAGGAACTGCTCGCCCAGGGCCCAGCCCGCCGCCACGATGCTGAAGGACATGGCGGTCAGCGCCCACTCGGTCAGCGATGGCGTGTACGGGATCAGGCTGGGCACCCAGGAGCCCTTCATCAGCGGCACCATCTGGCCGCCAATGACGAACTCGTAGCGGTGGATGAACATGCCCAGCAGGATCAGGCCAGCGGCCACCATCAGCGCCTTGCGCTGCAGCAGCAGGTACAGCGCGCCCAGCATCGAGGCCACCTCGATCCAGAACCAGGGCGTCGAGACGATGTGGTCCCACACCTGCAGACCGTCGGCGTTGCTCCACAGGCCGATGAAGGTCTGGTAGGCACCGATGATGATGGTCACGCCCAGCACGGCGGCAAGGATCGTGGGCAGCAGGCCGTTGACCAGCCTGCGCACGCCTTCCGGCATGGCCTGCTCGTTGCCGTAGGTCAGGTAGCAGGTCAGCAGCGCCACCGCGCCGCCCGAGCACAGCGCCGTCAGCAGAAAGTACACCGGCACCAGCGGGCTGAACCACATCGGCCGCATGGCCAGCGCGCCGAAGGCCATGGCCAGCGTGCAGGCAGCAAACAGTTCGGCCACCAGGGCGACGGCACCCACCTTCTTGCTGGTGGCGCTGTCCCAGTCCTCGTTGTGCAGGCGGATGAACTTCAGCACGCCGAAGATGCCGAACACGATGTAGAACACACCCATCCAGTTCAGCGGCGACAGGATCTGGAAGCTCAGCGGGATGGCCCACAGCATCCGGAACGGGTGGCCGATCTCCATCGCCAGCGAGGCGAAGCCGGCAGCCAGCCCCACCAGCGACAGCCACACGCAGCGCTTGGCGATGGGATAGAACGCCTTGCTGCCAAAGGTGAGCGCCAGCGAGGCGAACATCGTCAATCCGGCCGATATCAGCACGAAGTAGATGTAGTTGACCACCGGCAAGCCCCAGGTGATGCCGTCGCTGCCGCTGTTGAAGGAGCCGTGGCCCTGCGACATCAGGCTGTACAGGACGAAGCCGAAGGTGGCGATCAGCCCCGCCACGCCGACCATCGAGAACAGGCCGACGGTGCCGCTCATGTGCGCTTGGGTTGTCATGTTGCCTCCTCAGGCCTTCTTGTCGGAACGGTTGGACGGAATCGCACCGCCGGCGGCACCGGCGCCCGTCAGGTAGTACACCTGCGGCTTGTTGCCGGTGTGGTCGAGCAGCCGCGTGCCCTTCTTGGCCGAGATCAGCTGGTTGACATGGCTGCTGGGGTTGTCCAGGTCGCCGAAGTAGCGGGCCTTGGGGGCGCAGGTGCGCACGCAGGCCGGAACGAATTCCACCAGCGCGGGATCGCTCTCGTCCAGATCGGGCGTGCCCTTGGGCGCCTTGCTCACCTTGTGGTAGCAGAAGGTGCACTTCGAGACCACGCCGCTGGGCTGGATGCCGATGCCCTTGCTGTTGTCCTGCTGCGGGCCCTTGAAGGGCGGGTTCCAGGACAGGTCGCCCTCGCCCTTGAACACCGTCTTGAGGTTGGGCTCGACCAGCGGCTTCTCGTCGGTGTAGAAGCGCACGCCGTAGGGGCAGGCGATCATGCAGTACTTGCAGCCGATGCACTTGTTCCAGTCGATCAGCACCACGCCGTCTTCGGTCTTGTAGGTCGCCTTGGTCGGGCAGACGTGCATGCACGAGGGTTCCTCGCACTGCATGCACGGCCGCGGGAACCAGGCCAGCGTCGGCGAAGGCTGCTTGCCCTCGGTGTAGAACAGGACGTCCTGGTAGTTCTCGCCGGGCAGACGGTTGTTTTCCATCTGGCAGGCCGTGCTGCAGGCCTGACAGCCGGTGCACTTCTCGAGGTCGATGACCATTCCCCACTTAGCCATGTTCGTGTCTCCTTATGCTTTTTCGACCGTGACCTTGGCCGAGTAGAAGTTGGCCATGCCCGAGATGCGATCGGACTGCTGCGCGATCACCTGGTCGGTATGGGTTCCGCGGTCCTTGGCCCAGCGGCCCATCGCCCAGCGGCCCTGGCCGAAGGGGATCACCACCACATCGGGCCGGGTCAGTTCGGAGATCCGCGCCACGGCGAAGGCCTCGCCCACGGCTGACTTGATCTTCACCCGGTCGCCATTCGAGATGCCCTTGCCCTTGGCATAGCTGGGATGGATCTCGATGAAGTTCTGCTTGCGGCCGCCGGCGGTCGGCTGGTTGAGCGCGATCGCATGCGGCAGGTTGGCGCCGCGGCCTTCGGCGTGCATAGCGGTCTTGGGCGTGATGTAGTGGACGTCGCCGCCACCGGTGTACTTGGGCTCCTCCCAGTGCGGGAGGTGCATCTTGTCCGGGTTGCGGCCGGGCACCTTGGCCAGGATCCAGGCCTTCTTGCCCAGCAGCTTGGAGGACGCGAACTCGAACTTGCCCGAGTCGGTCTTGAGCAGGTCCTTCTTCACTTCCTCATCGCTCATCGGCACGCTGTAGGACTGGGCGGCCTTGTCCCACTTGAAGAACGCGCCGCGGATCTGGCGGTAGGCGTAGGGCTTCTTGAACCAGACGCCTTCCTTCTTCCAGCTGTCGAAGTCCTTGACGCCGTTGTCGCCGGGGTCGGCCTCGAAGCCCTTGGCCAGGTGGCGCAGCACGTTCTCGGTGTTGTTGAGCGCCTTGTAGTACTCGCCCATCGGCCCCTTGATGCGCTTGCCAATCTCGATCAGCACGTCGCCGTAGTACTTGGTGTCGTGCACCGGCTTGACAGCCGGCGTGCGCAACTGCGTCATCGGGTAGCCCTGGAACGGGTAGGTCGGCGCGTCCTGCAGGCGTTCGAGGTAGGTGTGGTCGGGCAGGATCAGGTCGGCCATCCACGCCGTCTCGCCGGGGAAGGGCGAGGTGTCGATGACGTACATGGTCTTGAGCGCCTCTTCCCAGGACTTGGTGTCCGGGCACGACATCACCGGGTTGGTGTAATAGAACATCGCCGTGTCGAGCTTGTAGGGCTTGCCGGCGTTGTGGTTCTGCCCCGCTTCCTGGATCATGGTGCCGGCCATCAGGTAGCCATCCTCGTGGCCGGCAAGGTCGATGCGCGGCTTCTTGCGGTCGGGCGACTTGGCATAGTCGTCCATGTAGTCGCCATCCTTCACGGGCCTGTCGCCATAAGACGGGCCCTGCTGGTAGCCCAGCCCGCCTTCGGCAAACATCGACCCCACCAGCGCGTTGAGCGAATGGATCGCCATGGCGTTGTAGATGCCGTTGCTGTGGGTGTGGGCGCCGCGCTCCATGAGCGCTATCGACGGCCGCGTCTTGCCGAACTCCATCGCGGTGTCGATGATCTGCCCGGCGGGAATGGTGGTCACGCCTTCGGCCCACTTGGGGGTGCGGTCCTTGAGCTCGGTGTTCCACCACTCGATCAGGCCCTTGGTCCACTTCTCGGTGAACGCGGCCGGGTCGATGGTGGCGCCCGCCTTGAACTGGTTGACGCCGTCCTTGAAGTTGCCGACGAAGTCCCTGTCCCACAGGCCGTTGGTCAGGATGACATGGGCAATCGACAACGCCAGCGCACCGTCGGTGCCCGGCTTCAGCAACAGCGCGCGGTCCGCCGCGGCGGCGGTCGTGTTCATGTGAACGTCGACATAGGTGACGCGCGTCTTGACGGTCTTCTCGCCGCGGATGTGGCCCCAGACCTGCAGGTTGTTGTTGTAGGGGCGGAAGGCTTCGAGGAAGTTGCAGCCGAACATCAGCAGGTTGTTGGCGTTCTTGTAGTCGTACGAGTTGTAGGAGCCGTTTCCGTCCACCGCCGACTTGGCAGCCTGGGAACCGGTGGCGCAGATCGACGCATGGCCGATGGCGACGTTGGGCGAGCCGTAGAGCTTGCCGAAGGTGCCCTGCAGGCCGGCACAAGAGGCCCCCCAGCCACGCCCGTAGAACAGCGCGAAGCGGTGCGACTCACCCTTGTCGCGCAGGGTGTTCAGACGGTCGGCCACGATCTGCAGGGCCTCGTCCCACTTGATGGGTACGAACTTCGGGTCCTGGTCGCGCCCCTTCTGCGGGTTGGTGCGCTTCATCGGGCCCTTGAAGCGGTCCGGGTCGTAGAGGATGTAGGTGCCCAGGTGCATCTTCGGGCAGCCCTTGCCGTTGGCGATGGGGTGGTTGGCGGCGCCGTAGATCGAATGCACGTGGCCATTGGTGGTGTAGACATCGATGCCGCAGCGCGCCGGGCACTGCGCGCAGATGCTCTTGGTGACGACGGTCTTGCCGTCACCGGCCGCAGCCGCGGGCGCAGCGGCGGGCGCCGTGGTCTGTGCCTGCGACGAGGTGGTCAGGCCGGTCAGGTGCCCGACGCCCACCGCGGCGCCGGCCGCGCCGCTGGCCTGGACGAAGCGCCGCCGTGTCGTGATCGTTTTCAGAATGCTCATCGATGCTCCTCTTGGGGTGGTATCGGCCCGGTCCCCGGGCTTTAGGTTCTTGCGCCGAACAAGGTCTGGAATGCAGAGCGCGCCAGCACGGCCGACTTGCGGCAGCGCGGGCACTGCGTGTGTTCTTCTTCTGCACGGGATGCGAAGCGCGTGCCGCAGTCGGGGCAGGCGCGTTGCTCGAAAGTGCTGAGCGCGCGGCGGCCTGCGCCGGCGGCGCCACCGCCCAGCTGCAGCTGAAGCGCCTGCTCGGGGCAGACTTCGACGCAGTGGCCGCAGGCGATGCAGTGCTCGTTGTCAAAGGCTATGCCCATGCGCTGGTGGGCGTCGTCGCGCCAACGCACCAGGGCACCGGTGGGGCAGGCGGCAGCGCACACGCGGTGGCCCTGGCAGGACGGGCCGGCCTGCAGGCGGGGGTACAGCGCGGCCGGCATGCGCCCGCCATGCCGCGCCACCAGGGCTTGCAGCGCCGCCAGGCCTTGCTGGCGCTGGCTCGCGGCTTCGCTGTGCGCGGGCAGGCAAACACTGGGCTGCGGCGCGCGCACCGGTTGTGCCAGCGCAGCGAAGAAGCCGCGCCGGGCGCGGCCTTGCTGCTGCATGGGGTCCATGGCAGCGGTGGCGGGGCCTGCCGTGGCCGGTGCCACGAAGGCGGGTCGCAGCGCAGCGGGCACACCGGCTTCGGCCAGCCAGGCGGCTGCGCGCTCGACCACGGCGCGTGCCGGGTGTGTGCCGCTGCCGCCGCTGGCGCAGGCGCCGCACCAGCCGCGGTCGACCAGCTGCACGCGGGTCTCGGGGTTGGCGGCGCACAGGCTCAGCAGCCGCGCCGCGGTCAGGCCGCCCAGGCAGGGCAGGCGCAGCATGCCGCTGCCTGCGGGGGTGCGCCAGCACTCGATCGTCAACGCGCCCGGCGCGGCCGTGACCGGGGCGTCGTCGAAGCCTTCCACCGCCAGCGCCGAACTCGGGCAGACCGTCTGGCAGCGGCCGCAGCCGGTGCAGTTGCCGCTCAGCTCGAACTGCTGCTCTCCGGCGCTCAGGGCCTGCGTGGGGCACACGTCCGCGCAGGCGCCACAGGTGGCCGAGGCCAGGCGCAGCCGCAGGCAGGCGCTGCGCCGGATGGACACTGCGGCACGCGGGGCCAGCGCTTCGAAGCGCGCGCCCCGCGCCGCTGCCGACGTTGCCGGGGCATCGTGGGTGCTGAGGGTCGCGGGCTGGGCCATGCCCTGTCTATCCGCAGGAAGCAGGCCATCTGGGGCAATCCCTTAGCCCACCTGGGCAGTACGGGCAGACCTGTCGGTGAGGGGTTACGCAGCCGTAACTTTGCTGCGGCGCAACCGGTTACCGAACGGTGACATCACGCCGTAGGCTGCGCAGCGCCGTCATCCGAGGGTCGTTGCGCAGTGCGCGTGCCGGGGTCGACTTCTAGAATTTCAGGCACCGGGCGAAAGCCCTGCGGCCGCCCGGCCCCCGCGATGAGCCTGCCCACCCGAAGAGCCTTCCTGGCCAGCACGCTGCCCTTGTCGTGGTCTGCCAACGTGCGTGCCGATGACCCGGTGGCGCCGCTGCGCGTGGGGCTGACGCCAGTGTTCCTGGACAACCAGGTGGCCTTCGTCAACCTCTGGCGCAGCTACCTGCAGCAGCGCCTGCAGCGGCCGGTGCAGTTTGTGCAGCGCGGCAGCTACCGCGACGTGGTGGCGCTGCTGCAGCAGGGGCAGCTGGACTTTGCCTGGCTCTGCGGCTACCCCTTCGTGCGCAACCGCCGCAGCATGAAGCTGCTGGCGGTGCCGCTGTACCGCGGCGAGCCGCTGTACCGCTCGTACCTGATCGTGCCGGCAGGCGACAAGGTCAGAAGTTCCATCCTCGACCTGCGTGCCAAGGTCTTCGCGTTCTCCGACCCCGACTCCAACTCCGGCTGGCTGTTCCCGGTGCATTCGCTGATGCGCCTGCGCGAGTCACCCACCGCCTTCTTTGCGCGCAGCTTCTTCACCTGGGGCCACCGCAAGGTGGTCGACGCGGTGGGCGTGGGCCTGGCCCAGGGCGGCGCGGTGGACGGCTATGTGTGGGACACGCTGGCCCAGTTGCACCCCGAGCTGACCGCGCGCACGCGCATCGCCGAGCAGTCGCCGCCCTTCGGCTTTCCGCCCTTCGTGGCGCGCACGGGCGTCAGCGGCGGCGACTTCGCGGCCATGCAGTCGGTGCTGATGGGCATGGGCGCCGATGCCGAAGGCCGGGCGCTGCTGGGGCGACTCAACATCGATGGCTTCACGGCCGGCAGCCCGGCGCTGTACGACGGGGTGCAGGCGATGTCGCGCCTGGTGGATGGCGCGTGAACTGGCTGCGCGACCTCAGCCTCGTCTACAAGACGCCGCTGCGCATCACGCTGCTGGTGCTCATCACGGCCGTGCTGCTGACGGCGGCGCTGGTGCTGAGCGAGCGCGACGAACTGCGGCGCGACCTGATCGGGCATTCGGCGGGCGTGGCCCGCGTGCTGGCCAAGACGCTGGTCGAACCCATCGTGCACGACGACGCCTGGCGCGCCTACGAGATCATCAGCGCGCCGTACCACAGCGCCGGCGGCGATGCCGCAGCGCAGGCGGCCGAGGTGGTGATGCTGCTGGATGCCGAGCACATGATCTATGTCTCGACCCGGCCCACCGAATACCCCATGCTGGCCGACCCGGCTCGCATAGACCCCGACTACGCCAGCGTGCAGAAGGCCGTGGCCGACGCGCACGGTGGTGAGCCGACCGCCCTGGTGGCGGGGGCCTCGGGCAAGCTGTACATCGTGCTGCCCATCCTGTCCGACGGGGTCGAACTGGGCACGCTGGTGATGGGCTACTCAGGCGCGGTGTTCAAGCCGCGCTTCATCGCGCTGGCGCAGCGCGCGGCCCTGGTCACGGCCGGCGTGCTGGCGCTGCTGCTGCCCGCCGGCTGGTGGTTCGGGCGGCTCGTCGCGCAGCCGCTGGTAGACCTGGCCGGCGCCATGGGCCAGGTCGGCCCGCGGTTGCCGGGCAAGCTGGACTACGTGCCCCGCTACCGCGGCCGCGACGAGATCGGCCGCCTGGGGCTGGAGTTCCAGCGCATGCTGGCCGGGCTGCGCGAAAAGGAGGTGCTCGAGCGGCAGATGATCGCGTCGGACCGCCTGGCCGCCATCGGCCGCCTGACCGCCGGCATCGCGCACGAGATCAACAATCCGCTGGGCGGCATGCTCAATGCCATCAGCACCTTCAAGCGCCATGGCAGCAGCGACCCGCTGAGCACCCGAACGATGTCGCTGATCGAGCGCGGCCTGCACCAGATCCGCGAGACCGTGGCCGCACTGCTGGTCGAGGCGCGCGTCGAAAGCCACGCCCTCACCCACCAGGACGTCGAGGACACGCGCACGCTGGTGCTGGCCGATGCGCAGGCCAAGGCGGTGCAGCTGAACTGGCACAACGGCATAGACGCGCCGCTGCCGCTGCCGTCCACGCCGACGCGGCAGATCCTCATCAACCTGCTGCTCAACGCGGTACACGCCGTGGGCCAGGGCGGCCGGGTGCAATGCCACACGGCGTTGCAGGATCAGCGCCTGAGCATCGTGGTCAGCAACGAGGGCGAGCACATCCCCGCCGACAAGCTGCAGTACCTGTTCGAGCCCTTCTCGCTGCTCAGCCGCGAAGGCCACGGCCTGGGCCTGTGGGTCACCTACCAGATCGTGCAACAGCTGGGCGGCAGCATCCGCGCCAGCAGCGAACCCGGACACACCGTGTTCAGCGTCGAACTGCCCCTGAAGAGAAGCGATGAACCCCAAGTCCAAAGCGCGCTTGTGTCTGGTTGAAGACGACGAGATCATGGGCGAGTCGCTGGTCGACCGCTTCCGGCTCGAGGACTTCGACCTCGACTGGCACCG
Source organism: Rubrivivax sp. (assembly GCA_022842305.1). Taxonomy (GTDB): domain Bacteria; phylum Pseudomonadota; class Gammaproteobacteria; order Burkholderiales; family Burkholderiaceae_C; genus Rubrivivax. The sequence goes on along the minus strand of JALHPY010000005.1, from coordinate 49,648 downwards.
CAGCGCCACCGAGGCCCACCGCGCCATAGTGCGCAAGGGCTACGACGTGGTGATCAGCGACATCCGCCTGCCCGACTTCAGCGGCGAGGTGCTGTACGCGCGCCTGCACGACGCCGGGCTGGAGCTGCCGCCCTTCATCTTCATCACCGGCCAGGGCTCGATCGAGCGCGCGGTGGCGCTGCTGAAGGCCGGCGCCGCCGACTACATCACCAAGCCCTTCGACCTGGACGAGCTGGTGCTCAAGGTGCGCCAGCTGTGCCGCAACCGCACGCCGGGTGGCCGCTGCGCGCAAGGCCTGCAGCTGGGCGTGTCGCCGGCCATGCAGAAGATCACGGCCATGCTGCCGCGCCTGGCCGAGCATGCCGCCACGGTGCTGATCACCGGCGAATCGGGCGTGGGCAAGGAGCGCGTGGCGCTGCAGCTGCACGGCCTGGCCGCCAAGGGGCAGGAGCAGCCCTTCGTGGCGGTGAACTGCGGTGCCATCACCGAGACGCTGATCGAGGCCGAGCTGTTCGGCCACGAGAAGGGCGCCTTCACCGGGGCCATCAAGCAGCGCAAGGGCGTGTTCGAGCAGGCCCAGGGCGGCACGCTGTTCCTGGACGAGATCGGCGACATGCCGCTGGCCATGCAGGTGAAGCTGCTGCGCGCCATCCAGGAGCGGCGCATCGTGCGCGTGGGCGGCGAGGCACCGATCGCGGTGGAAGCGCGCCTGATCTGCGCCACCAACCAGGACCTGCGCGCACGCGTCGAGGCCGGCACGTTTCGCGAAGACCTGTACTACCGCATCAACGTCATCCACCTGCGCATCCCGCTGCTGCGCGAGCGGCCGCAGGACATCGCCTGGTTCGCGCGCCAGTTCCTCGATGAGTTCACGGTGGCGCACGGCGGCGAACGGCGCACGCTCTCGGCCGAGGCCGAGCATGCGCTGCAGGTCTACCCCTGGCCCGGCAACCTGCGCGAGCTGCGCCACAGCATCGAACGCGCCTGCATCCTGAGCGGTGCCGCCGCCATCGAGCCCGATGCCTTGTTCGACAACTGGCCGCAAGGCGAACTGGCACAGGCCCAGGCCGCCGGCACGCTGGACCAGTACATCCGCGAATGCGAACGCGGCTACATCCAGCAGGCGCTGCAGCGCTGCCAGGGTCAGATCGCGCAGACCGCGGCCTACCTGGGCATCAGCCGCAAGAACCTGTGGGAGAAGATGAAACGGCTGCAGATCCCGTCAAAGGGGCAGGAGGCCGAATAGGCCGGGTCCGCGGCCCGCCATGGGCGCCCCGGGGTGGCACCGCCTGCGGCTACGAGCCGTCGCAAAGACCCAGGGCCGGGAAACCTGGCGTGGCTTCGGAGCGTGACGATGTCAGCGGCTGCGGCTTGTCGAGCAAGGCGCGCTTCTGGCGCTGTGCCGGGTCGTGGCCCTTCAGACGCTCCACGCCTGCCTGCTGGGCCGCTGCGCGGGGCGCGCTGGCGGCTGGCGCAGGTCCCTTGGCGGCCACAGCCTGGGCCGCGGCCTGCGTGCTGCACAAGGCCAGGCCGGTGAAGATCAAGGCGAGTTTCAAGGTGCATCCCTCTGCTCGATGCAGCCAAAGAATCTTAACTGCGTCCGACGGTGGCCACCGGCGCGCAGCCGTTGCCCAGCGGCACGCGCGTGATCTGCAGCGTCACGTGGCGGATCTCGAAGTGCTGGTGCAGTTCGTCGGTGGCATGGCGCAGGAAGTCGTCGTCACCGCCGCCCCCAGGCATCACCAGGTGCGCGGTGAGCGCGGTCTCGCGGGTGCCCATGGCCCACACGTGCAGGTCGGTCACCTGCGCCACGCCCGGCAGGCCGGCCAGCAGTGCCTGCACCGCGGGCAGGTCCACACTGTCGGGCACGCCGTCGAACAGCAGGTGCAGCGACTGCCTGAACAGGCTCCAGGTGCCGACCACGATGACGGCAGCGATGAGCAGGCTGACCACCGGATCGAGCCAGGTCCATCCAAACCACAGCGCCAGGCCGCCGGCCACCACCACGCCGGCCGAGACCAGCGCGTCGGCCGCCATGTGCAGGAAGGCGCCGCGGATGTTCAGGTCTGACCGGCTGCCGCGCATGAAGAGCAGCGCCGTGGCGGTGTTGACGAAGATGCCGATGCCGGCCACCACCATGATGGTCACGCCTTCGATGGCCTGCGGAGAATGCAGCCGGTGCAGCGCTTCCCAGGCCAGCGAGCCCATGGCCACCAGCAGCAGCAGCGCGTTGATGAAGGCGGCCAGGATGCTGGCGCGCTTCCAGCCGTAGGTGTGGCGCGCGTCGGGGCGCAGCCGGCCGGCCAGGGCGCCGCCCCAGGCCAGCACCAGGCCGATGACGTCGCTGAGGTTGTGGCCGGCATCCGCCAGCAACGCCAGCGAGTTGACCTTCCAGCCGTAGAAGGCCTCGATGGCGACGAAGGCCAGGTTCAGCGCGATGCCGATGCCGAAGGCCGCGTTGAAGTTCGCGGGGGTGTGGCTGTGGTCGTGACCGGCGCTCATGGCAGGGGCATTCTCAGCCCATGCGTAGCCAGGGCCGCGTCACCAACTGTCATGCCGTCAGCGCGGCGGTCCATTCGGGCACCAGACCCTGCGCCACCCACCACAGCCCGGCCACGGCCAGCAGCGCGGCAAAGACACGCCGGCCCGGCAGCCAGGGCTGCGCCGAGGCAAAGCGCTGCATCAGGGCCGTGGCCGCACCCGGCATGGCGCCGGCCACCAGCAGCAGGGCGCTGTGTCCGATGCCATAGGCCAGCAGCAGCGCTGCGCCCCACCACATCGAAGCGCCGAAGGCACTGCCAGAGCCCGCCAGCGCCAGCGCCGCGGCCAATGCCGGCGTGGCGCAGGGGCTCATCACGGTGCCGATCAAGGCCCCCAGCACCAGGGCGCCCCAGACGCCGGCCCTGGCCAGGCGCTGCTGCAGGGCCGCCGGCAGCCGGATGCCGCAGACCGCCGCCTGCGAACGCCACAACCACAGCGCCGCGACGATGACGAGCACGCCCACCGCCACCGACCACGGCCCCGGCAGCGCACCCAGCAGCAACCCCAGACGCGCGGCCAGCAGGCCCATGGCCAGCAGCGCGATGTTCATGCCGGCCACGAAGGCCAGGGCCAGGAACCCGGCGCGACGCGGCGTGACGGCCTGCCCCCCCACGTAGCCCACGGCCACGGGCACGGCGGCCAGCACGCAGGGTGAGGCGGAGGTCAGCACGCCGCCCACGAAGGCAGCCACCAGGCCCTCGGCGCCGGTCATTGCGGGCCACCTGTCCAGGCCGGGACCTGCAGGCGAGCCAGGATGTCCTCGGCCGAGATCTTGCCCATGTGACGGCTGGTCTCGCGGCCCTGCGCGTCGAAGAACACCTGCGTGGGCATGAGCTGGATGCGGTAGCGCCAGATGTAGTCGGCCTCTTTCCGGGCCATCAGGTCGACCTCGACGATGGTGATGCGCTCGCCGTCGGTCTGCCGCAAGTCTTTGAGGATGAGCTTCATCTCGCGGCAGGCTGCACACGCGTTGGCGCCGAACTCGACCAACGTGGGCTTGCCGGCCCGCAGTGCGGTCTGCACGGCGTCGGTGCCACTCACGCCGTTCACGCCTGGGGACCCCGTGGCCCGGTCGCTGATCTGCGGCGCCAGCGGCGTTGACAGGGTGACCAGCGCCACGCTCAGGCCCGCGCCCAAGCTCAAGGTGCCGGCGGCGATCCAGACCAGCGTGCGGTTCTTCGGCATGGCAAGCTCATCCGCAGCAGGAGTTCTTGCCAGGCGCCGCGCTGCTGCAGCAGCCACCGGTGGCCGGCACCTCAGCCGGCGCCTGGCCCTTGATGGGGAAGCCTTTGCGCGCCCACTTCATGATGCCGCCTTGCATGTTGGCGACCTGCGTGTAGCCGTGGTACATCAGAAAGTAGGTGGCCTTCAGGCTGCGTTCGCCCACGGCGCACACCAGCACCAGTTGCCGGTCGCGCGGCAGTTCGGCGTAGCACTGCTCCAGCTCGGACATGGGCATGAACAGCACACCCGGTACATCGAAGGCGACCCGGGCCACTTCATCCAGTTCGCGCACGTCCACCAGCAAGGCGCCTTCGCCGATCAGGCGGCGGGTGGTGGTGGGGCAGACCTCGCGGGCGGCGGGCAGTTCGACACGGGCGTTCATGGGGCGTTCCTGGTTGCGGGTGTGGGGTTCAGGCGGCCAGCCACTTCTCGATCTTGTCGCGGCTGGGCACGCCACCGGCGTGCACCACCTTGCCATCGATGACGACGCCGGGCGTGCTCATCACGCCATAGCCCATGATCTCGCGCAGCTCTTCGACCTTGCTCAGCGTCACGGGCACGCCCTTGGCCTGCGCCAGCTGTTCGATCAGCGCCATCGTCGTCTTGCAGTTGGCACAACCGGTGCCCAGTACCTTGATGTCCATGTTCTCTCCTTGAAATGGCTTGAAGTGGAAGACTGGCGTTGCGCGTTACAGCACCGCGTTGAACACGAAGCCCACGATCAGGATGCCGGTGGCCACGACACCCACGAAGGTGGCGATCAGGCGCAGCTTGAGCACCTTGCGCAGGATGATCATCTCGGGCAGCGAGAGCGCGATCACGCTCATCATGAAGGCCAGCACGGTGCCCAGCGCCGCGCCCTTGGCCAGCAGTGCCTGCACGATGGGGATCACGCCCGCGGCGTTGGTGTACATGGGCACACCCAACAGCACCGCCAGCGGCACCGACCACCAGGCGTCCTTGCCCATGAACGAGGCCATGAAGTCCTGCGGCACCCAGCCGTGGATGGCCGCGCCGATGGCGATGCCCACCAGGATGTAGGGCCAGACCTTGCCGACGATCTCGCGCACGCTGGCGAAGCCCGCTTGCATGCGTTCCTGCAGCGTCAGGCCGCTCTCGCCGGCCGCAGCGGCCACCCGGGGCATGTCGCGCACCCAGTCCTCCAGGTGGGCTTCCATCTTCAGCCGGCCGATGACCCAACCGGCGACGATGGCCACCGTCAGGCCCAGGCCCAGGTACAGCGCGGCGATCTTCCAGCCGAACAGGCCGAACAGCAGCGCCAGCGCCACCTCGTTGACCATCGGTGCCGAGATCAGGAACGAGAACGTCACGCCCAGGGGCACACCGGCCTGCACAAAGCCGATGAACAGCGGCACGGCCGAGCAAGAACAGAACGGCGTGACGATGCCCAGGCTGGCGGCCATGACGTTGGCCACGCCTTCGGACCTGCCCGCCAGCAGGGCACGGGTGCGCTCGGGGGTGAAGTACGAGTTCACCATGCCCATCACGAACACCACCAGGGTCAGCAGCAGCAACACCTTGGGCGTGTCGTACAGGAAGAACTGCAGCGCACCCCCCAGGTGGCTGGCGCGGTCCACCGGCAGCGCGGCCACCAACGCCTCGGAAGCCGGGGCCAGCGCCTGGTACAGCAGCCACCACGCCACCGCGGCCACGAGCAGAAAGCCTCGTGGGTAGAGCCGGGGCAGTTGCAGCGTGCGTTGGGACAGGCTCGCTTCGGCCATTTCTTCACCTCTGCTGGTGGAGACGAAGAAGGGTCGAAAAGGATGCAGGACCGGGTGCGTCGTCTTGGCAGGGTTCCGCGGCCCGCTGTCGGTTCGCGCGGGCTTCGAGCAAGCGGCTCCATCCATGCCCGCTGGCATCACCATGCGCCGACCCCATCGCCCCCCGCTTTCCGTTCTAGTGAGACTGACAATGTGGGTTACCGAACAGAGCAAAAGACACCGGCTCGGCATGATCCGCGCCATCAGTCATTCCAGAATGTGTTCAGGGTAGCGTTATCGATCCAGATAAGGTGCGCAAGCTCATGAGTCAAACGTGTCGCATTAGAAGCTGACACTAGACTCGACCCTGAGCTTATGAAGGTGGACAGGCCCAGCCTCAACCAACACTTCAGTGCCAGTGCCTAATAGGATTAGGCGAATGATCGATCGCGACATGTGAATTTCCGGCCAGCGACATTTCGAGAAAACTCGCGGCGGTTGATGGCGGACAGTTCATGCGAACTGTGGAGCCATGAGAGCGCGGCAAGGCGGATCGTCGCGCAATTCGCATTGGCGACCCTGCCATGCGAAGAATGGCGGTACCGCATCAGTGTGCCAACGGCGTGCTGACCATCGCGGGTTCTGCCTCTACGAACTGCTTGCGCGTTGCGGCCGGTTCACCCCTGACATGCTGTCCAGCTTGCCTTGGGCGCCTGCCACCTTGTTGGGGCGCGTCAGGCTCGCTCATCAGGCCCGCAGCAGCTCTCAACTGGCACTCCAATCTCTCGTGCATTGGCGCAAGTTCTCCCTTGAACAAAGGCAGACGGCAATGCGGCAATGGCGCGCGGGGCGATGTCCGACCCCTCGCTTATGTCTGCTTTCGTACAGACAGACAGCTAATGGAGATTCCTGTTTTTCAGCATTAGCGGGCGCCCGAAGCCAATGGAAACATTCGCTTACTCGAATAATTTGACACTCGCATTGGCCGCCTTGCGCAGGCTTTCGCTAAGTCGTTGCCAGTCATCAAATTTTGAAACTGGCATCAGACTTGCGGGTAATTGGTGTGCCGGCAAGTTGCCTTTTCAGGCAGCCGCCTGGCGCTTCAATCAAACTTTCATTTAGAAGGAAGATGTTATGAAAAAGGTCCTACTGTACGCAGCCGTCGCGGCTGCACTCGTATCTGCTGGCGCGGCACAGGCTGCCGCCACGCAGGTGAATTTCGGCTTCGTCCCCAGCGGTACCTTCACCTACGTGGGCAGCTCGCTCGGGACTTCCACCGCGCTCAATTTCGGCAATGCGACGTACGCGACAAACACCGTGGGCAACACGCCCCCCTTCACGGACGACGCCGGTTCGTTTCTGGGGATGCCCGTCTTCCTGTCCCAAACCGTCATCAACTACAGCATCGGCTCGACCACCGCCATTGACCTGACCAAGACGTTCACCACTGGCAATGAAGGCGCCAGTGGCTCGGAGGGCTTGTACACGGCCCTGTTCACATCCGTCACGGCTGGCAGCGCGGGTCCTGACTTTCTGAACTTGAGCTTCATGGGGACGGTTACCGGCCCCAACGGCTTCTCTGCCGCCGATGGCATGCTGCTCAACTGCAACCAGTCGGGCGGTGGGGGCTTGTCGGTGAACTGCTCCTTCACGCAGCAGGGTCCTCCGTTCATCACGCAAGTGCCGGAGCCTGCCACCCTGGCCCTCGTCGGCCTGGCCCTTCTCGGGCTGTCAACCATTCGTCGTCGTCCGAGTTGACATGACCCGGGGCACTTCGGTGCCCCTGCATGCGTCAGGCGGCCGGCAGGGTCCACCGGCCGCCTGTGCTGACCTGCTTGCGGGGCGACCCGCCGTGACACCGCGGCCTTCGCTACCTCGCGCCACCGCGTTGAATCTGCAGGAAGAGCACCGCTAGTCCTGCTTGGATGGGTTCCCAGGCCCGTCGGCCCGCCCGTCGTGCCCGCACACCCGGCCGTCCACCGGGTCGAAGCGAACGCGACAGACCTGCGCCATGCGTTCGCGCAGGCGTTGCCGGGCCCGCAGCAGACGCGATTTGACGGCAGGCAGGCCCAGGCCGCGCAGCTCGGCGTAGGCGCGCTGGGTCGTCCCTTCGATATCACACCGACGCAGCACGTCGGCGTCGTCGAGGCTCAGCTCGGCCAGCACCCGGGACAGGCAGTCGGTCAGGGCGTCCACCGGCGCCACGCCATCGGCCTGTGGCGCTGCCAGATGCTCTTCGTGATCCTCCAGGGGTTCGGTAGGGCGCGATGCACGCAGCCGGTCCACGAGCGCATTGCGAGCCACCTGGAACAGCCAGGCGCGCGGGTTGTCCAGCCTGCAGAAGTCCTGACCCGCGCGCAGGGCCTTGACGAAGATTTCCTGCAGGACATCGTCTGCCGCGGCGGGTTCGGCCAGGCGCTTGCGCAGGAAGCTGCGCAACTCGGCCTCGTGGGCCTGCCAGGCACTGGTCACGCAGGCAAAGGGCGCGGGCGACGTGGGCGAGGCTGGGTTCATGAAGGTTCAGGCAGCGACAGGGGCAGCGCTGCCCGCGACCGCCATCGCCAGCAACCGCGCAGCGCCGATGGGCTCTTCCTGCAGCAAGGGCACGACCGCATGGCGTTGGCTGTGCACGGTTGCCACGGCGGCGATCTCGGCCCGTTCATTGCGCGCGCGCTGGCGCAGCAGGGGCGAATGCGGCCGCGCCGCCGCCACGCTGTTGTTCACCACCCAGGCCCAGGGCTCGATGCCGGCGCGGCGCAGGTCGGCCTGCAGGTTGGCGGCTTCCAGCACCGGCGTGGTCTCGGCCAGGGTCACCAGCAGCACCTTGGTCTGCTTGGGGTCCTGCAGCTGCATCATCGGCGTCGTGAAGTGCAGGCCCTTGCCGCCCATCTGACGCTGGATGTCGCGGTCGTAGGCGCCGGTGGCATCCAGCAGCAGCAGGGTGTGCCCGGTGGGCGCGGTGTCCATCACCACGAACTTGCGCCCGGCTTCGCGGATGATGCGCGAGAAGGCCTGGAACACGGCAATCTCTTCGGTGCAGGGCGAACGCAGGTCTTCCTCCAGCAGCGCCTTGCCCTGCGCGTCGAGCTGCGCGCCCTTGGTTTTCATCACGTGCTGGCGGTAGCGCTCGGTCTCCACGTGCGGGTCGATGCGGCTCACCACCAGGTTCTGCTGTGCGCCCATCAGCGTTTCGCTGAGGTGGGCCGCGGGGTCCGAGGTGGTCAGGTGCACGGGCGAGCCGCGCTGGGCCAGCGCCACGGCCACGGCTGCCGCCAGCGTGGTCTTGCCGACGCCGCCCTTGCCCATCAGCATCACCAGGCCATGGCCGTCGGCCGCGATGTCGTCTATCAGCGATGCCAGGGTGGGCGCAAGCAGCGGGGGCGGCTCTTCGTCGCTGGCCGCGGCCGGGCTGTCCGCGGGGTCCAGCAACTGGTGCAAGGCGTCCAGGCCCACCAGGTTGAAGGCCTTGAGCGGAACCTGGTCCATGGGCAAGGCCCGCAACGCCTCCGGCATGGCGGCCAGGGCGGCCTGTTCGCGTTGAAGAATGGCTGCTGCCAGGGGGTCCTGCGCCGCCTCGCGCTGCGGCAGCACGCCGTTGATCACCAGGGTCTGCTGCGTCAGGCCGATGGCGGCCAGCTCGGCATGGGTGCGCGCCACTTCGCGCAGCGTGGCGGCCTGGGCGCGCGCCACCAGCACCAGCAGCGTGCGCCGGGGGTCGGCCAGCGCATCCACCGCGGCCTTGTACTGCGCGCGCTGCTTGTCCAGCCCGGCCAGCGGGCCCAGGCAGGATGCATCGCCCTTGCCGGCCTCGAGGAAGCCGCTCCAGGCCCCGGGCAGCTGCAGCAGGCGGATGGTGTGGCCGGTGGGCGCGGTGTCGAAGACGATGTGCTCGTACGCGGCCAGCAGCGCGGGGTCGGTCAGCAGTTCGGTGAACTCGTCGAAGGCCGCGATCTCGGTGGTGCAGGCCCCCGAGAGCTGCTCTTCGATGCTTTTGACCACGCTGTCGGGCAGCACGCCGCGCACCGGGCCGACGATGCGGTCACGGTAGGCCTGGGCGGCGGCCTGGGGGTCGATCTCCAGCGCCGACAGTCTGGGCACGGCCGTGAGCGGGGTGACGTGGTTGCCGATGCGCACGCCGAACACCTGCCCCACGTTGGATGCCGGGTCGGTGCTGACCAGCAGCACGCGCGCCCCGCCTTCGGCCAGCTTGATGGCCGTGGCACAGGCGATGGACGTCTTGCCGACGCCGCCCTTGCCGGTGAAGAACAGGAAGCGCGGCGGGTGATCCAGGAACTTCATCGGCGGCGCTGCGGGGGCCGGCGCCTGACCCGTCAGCAACACTTGGAGCCGCCGGGTTCCGGGATGGACGTTGCAGCCACAGACGGGCTGCAGCAGGCCGGGGCAGGTGCCGCGGCCACGGCGATGGCAGACAGCCTGGCGCTGGCGGTCGTCAGCCCCAGCCACCCTGCCAACTGGCCGCGCGCGGGATAACGCCCCGACAGCAGCACCTGCCCGTCGCGCACCAGCAGGGGCAAGGCGGATTCACCGCTGCGCTGCAGCGCCGCATTGACCGCCGCGTTGTCGGCAAAGGCCATCGGCTGCTGCGCCAGGTTGAAGCGCTCGATGGTCGCGCCCTGGGCCCGGGCCCAGTCCACGTCGGCCGCAAAGCTGACCAGCGCCTGGTCGACCTCTACACCGCACACGCCGGTGCTGCAGCACAGCGCGGGGTCGAATACCTGGATCGATGTCATGTCTTGGCTCCGTTCATGATGGATGGCGCGCCCTGACGGCGGCGCCGCGTTCGTACCAGGGCTTGGTGGCGTTGACCATGCGCACCACCAGCAGCATCACCGGCACTTCGATCAGCACGCCCACCACAGTGGCCAGCGCTGCGCCCGACTGAAAGCCGAACAGGCTGATGGCCGCGGCCACCGCCAGTTCGAAGAAGTTGCTGGCACCGATCAGCGCCGACGGGCAGGCCACGTTGTGCGATTCGCCCACGCGGCGGTTCAGCCAATAGGCCAGGCCCGAGTTGAAGAACACCTGGATCAGGATGGGCACGGCCAGCAGGGCAATGATCAGCGGCTGCGCCAGGATGGCCTGGCCCTGAAAGCCGAACAGCAGCACCAGCGTGGCCAGCAGGGCCGCCACCGACCAGGGGCCGATCTGCGCCATCGCGCGGTCGAAGGCCGCCTGCCCCCGCCGCAGCAGCGACCTGCGCCAGATCTGCGCAATGACCACCGGGATCACGATGTACAGGCCCACCGACGTGAGCAGCGTGTCCCAGGGCACGATGATGGACGACAGGCCCAGCAGCAAGGCGACGATGGGCGCGAAGGCGAACACCATGATGCTGTCGTTGAGCGCCACCTGCGACAGCGTGAACAGCGGGTCGCCGTGGGTCAGACGGCTCCACACGAACACCATCGCCGTGCAGGGCGCGGCGGCCAGCAGGATGAGGCCGGCGATGTAGCTGTCGATCTGGTCGGCCGGCAGCCAGGGCGCGAACAGCTGGCGGATGAAGATCCAGGCCAGCAAGGCCATCGAGAAGGGCTTGACGGCCCAGTTGATGAACAGCGTGACGCCGATGCCGCGCCAGTGCGCCCTGACCTGGGCCAGCGCGCCGAAGTCCACCTTCAGCAGCATCGGGATGATCATCACCCAGATCAGCAGGCCCACCGGCAGGTTGACCTGCGCAAACTCCATGCGGCCTATGGCCTGTATGGGGCCGGGCAGCAACTGGCCCAGCACGATGCCGGCGACGATGCACAGAAAGACCCACAGGGTGAGGTAGCGCTCGAAGGTGTTCAGGGGCGCCGGGGTGTCGGCGGGCTTTGGCAGGACCTGGGTGTTCATGGCAGTGATGTCAGCTCTGGCCGATGGCCGTGAGTGCCGCGTGCAGCGTAGCCCGATCCATGGTTTCTATCGGTGCGCTGAGCAACTGCAGCATGCGGTAGCCGATGGCCTGGCGCGTCAACTCGAAGGCGCGGCGCTTGCCGGCATCGCCGCCTTCGGCGTTGGACGGGTCGGGGTAGCCCCAGTGCACCTTGACGGGCGGGCCGCCCGTGCCGCCGAAGAAGACCGGGCAGCTCTCGGCCGCCGCGCTGTCGCAGACCGTGATCACGATGGACAGCGGCGGCGCGCCTGCGCCGCTGAACTCGTCCCAGCGCTTGCTGCGGAAGCCTGCAGTCGCTATGCCCGCGTTGGCCAGCGCCTCCAGCGCAAACGGATTGATGCGGCCGCTGGGCGCGCTGCCGGCGCTGTGGGCCTGGACATCGCGCCCGAGCTTGCGTGCCCAGTGGCCCAGCATGGCCTCGGCCAGCACGCTGCGGGCCGAGTTGTGGGTGCAGAGCACCAGGACGTGGATGCGCTTCATGCGGTGTGGGCAGGCCAGGGATTAGCCGAAGGCCAGGCTGATCAGCTGCAGCAGCGGGGTGCGCAGCAGCTGGCGGCCGGCGCCGGCACCGTGGCAGCGGCGGCCAGCGGCTTGGTCGCGCGGATGAAGCCGCTGGCGAACTTGCCATCCACTTGCTGCGCCAGTTGCGCCAGGTCACCCGCCTGCCCGGCCAGGAACTGCTCTGCATCCGCGGCCTGGTAGACGCGCGTCACCTCGATGGCGGCGTTCTCGAAGCCGGCCGCGGCCAGCTTGTGCAGGTAGTCCTGGTCCGACAGGGCACCGGCCACGCAGCCCACCCACAGCGCCATGTTGCGGCGGATCTCGGGCGGCACCTCGCCGCGCACCACCACGTCGCTGACCGCAAAGCGACCACCCGGCTTGAGCACGCGGAAGGCTTCTTTCAGCACGCGGTCCTTGTCGGCCGAGAGGTTGATGACGCAGTTGGAGATGATCACGTCGACCGAGCGGTCGGGCAGCGGGATGTGCTCGATCTCGCCCTTCAGGAAGTGCACGTTGGCCAGGCCGCTCTGGCGCTTGTTGTCTTCGGCCAGTGCCAGCATTTCATCGGTCATGTCCAGGCCGAAGGCCATGCCGGTGGGGCCCACGCGCCGGGCCGACAGCAGCACGTCGATGCCGCCGCCAGAACCCAGGTCCAGCACCGTCTCGCCCGGCTTCAGTTCGGCCAGCGCGGTGGGGTTGCCGCAGCCCAGCGAGGCCAGCAGGGCTTGCTCGGGCAGCTCCACGGCCTGCAGTGCGTCGTACAGGTTGGCGGTGATGGGCTCGCAGCCGCCCAGCGCCTGCGATGCGCTGCCGCAGCAGCCTGCGCCGCCCTGCGCCACCTGGCTGGCGGCTTCGCCGTAGCGGGCCTTGACGACCTGCTTGACATCGATTTCGGTGCTCATGTTCTCGTCTCCGGGGTTCAGGGGCAGCAGACGATGGTCTGCGGTTCGATCGCCTTGTTGCGCGTGCAGCACTCGGCGTAAAGAAAGGCCAGCAGTTCCTGCAGCGCCTGCGTGTTGGCCGAATACCAGAGGAAGGTGCCTTCACGCCGCACCTTGACCAGGCCTTCGCTCTTGAGCTTGTCGAGGTGGTGCGACAGGGTCGAGCCGCCGATCTGCAGTTCGGCGGCGATATCCCCCACCACCAGGCCTTCGGGATGCGCGCTCAGCAGCAGGCGCACGATGCGCAGCCGCGGCTCGGTGCCCATGGCCGACAGCATGTCGGCAAAGCGGGCGGTGGCGTCGGGGGAGTCGGTCATGCGCGGGTCCTTCCGTCGGTCTGTATCGCTATTTCTAGCATCATCCAAATATAGCGGTTTGTCAAGCCAGCGCCAGCCACGGGCCGGCGTGTGCCGTCCGGCAGCGGGCGTCGATGCCGCTGACGGCCCTCAGGGCTGGCGCAGCAGCGACGGCAGCGCGGTGGACAGCAGCGGCAGCCAGGCGATGAGCACCGTGCCGATGAAGATGGCCAGCACCGCGGGCAGCACCGACACCGCCACCTGGCGGATGGACTTGCCGAACATGGCCGACGCGAAGTAGATGTTCATGCCGGCCGGCGGGCACAGAAAGCCCAGCTCCATGGCCGCCAGGAAGATGATGCCGAAGTGCACCGGGTCTATGCCGTAGCTGACGGCCAGCGGCAGCAGCAGCGGCACCAGCACCACGATGGCGGCAAAGATCTCCATCATCGCCGCCGCCAGGCACAGGAACACGCACAGCGCCAGCAGGAAGACGAAGCGGTTGGGCACCACGCCCTGCACCCATTCGATGGCCGCGTCGGGCACGCCGGCATCCACCAGGTAGTTGGTCAGCGCCAGCGCCATGCCCAGGATCAGCATGATCCCGCCGATCAACTGCGCCGTGTTCACCAGGCAACGGCCCAGCAGGCGCCAGCCCAGTTCACGGTGCGCCAGGGCCTGGGTGGCCACGGCATAGGCGGCCGTGAGCGCGGCGCTTTCGGTGGGCGTGGCCAGGCCGCTGATCAGCGAGCCGATGGCCACCACGGGCGCCAGGATCTCCCACTTGGCGGCCCAGGCGGCCGCGCGCGCAGCGACCAGGTCGGGGCGCGCGGGCGGCACGAGCTGCGCGGACAGGCCGGTGGGGCGGCGCAGAAAGCCGCCGAAGACCAGCAGGCTGGCCACCATCACCAGCGCCGGCAGCAACCCGGCCAGGAACATCTCGCCGATGGGCACGCGCGCGATCACCGCCACCATGATCAGCGGCACCGAAGGCGCCAGCAGCACGCCCAGGGCGCTGGCACTGGTGACCAGGCCGATGCCGCGCTGCTCGTCGCAGCCGGCCTTCAGCAGCAGCGGCAGCAGCAGCCCGCCCAGCGCCAGGATGGTGACACCGCTGCCGCCGGTGAACGCCGTGAAGGCAGAGCACAGCAGCGCCGACGCCAGTACCGTGCCGCGCAGCGCGCCGCCGAACAAGGCCAGGAACAGCGTACTCAGGCGCTGCGCCGCGCCAGTGCGCGCGAACACCAGGCCGGCCAGCGTGAACAACGGCAGCGCCGGCAGCGAAGGGTTGACGGTGATGGCGTAGTGCGACAGCGGCACCGATGCCAGCGGCAGCGCGTCGGACCAGAACAGCGCCAGCGCCAGCCCGCCCAGCACCGCGAAGATGGGCGCGCCGGCCAGCAGGGCCACCACCAAGGCCAGCACGGCCGGCAGCAGCGGCAGCGTGGCACCGTCGAAGCGCGCCGCCAGCAGCCAGCCCAGCGCGGGCAGCAGCAGTGCCCAGACGGTGCGCGCAGCAATGGAGTGGCCGCAGCGCGAACCCAGGCGCAGGCCCAGCAGCACAAAGCCCAGCGGCAGCACGCTCTGCACCCACCACACCGGCACGCCGTAGGCCAGCGCGTGCGCACCGCCCATTTCGCTTTGCACGAAGCGCCAGCTGGCCAGCGCCAGCAGCCCGCAGACGAAGGCCGCAGAGCCCTTGGCAAAGGCCTGCACGCCGATCTGCCAGCGCGCCGGACCCAGCAGCGCCAGGCTGCTGCCCAGCGTGGTCAGGTGGCCGTGGCGTTCGGCCGCGACGGCGCCGAACATGGCCAGCAGCAGGCCCAGGTGCTGCACCAGCACCGGGGCGTTCTGCACGCCCTGGCCCAGCAGTGGGCGCAGCGCAATCTCGAGCAGGGGTATCAGCACCATCAGCGCCAGCGCCGCGGCCGCCAAGCCTTCGTCCAGGCGCAACAAGGTCTGCAGCCGGCCCCATGGCTGGCGCAGTGCGGAGGACGGCAGGACCGCGCTCACGCGCCTAGCGCCCCGCGCCGTCGCGATAGGCCTTGAGGTGCGCGAAGACCTCGTCGAAGGTCTCGGCCGGCACCATGCTGCCGCGGATGCGCGGGTACAGGCGGTCGGCCAGTTCCTGCCACTCGCGCAATTGCGCCGGTGTGGGGCGGTTGACGATCAAACCGCGCTTCTTCATGGCGTCCACGGCCTCGTCGACTTCCATGCGCGCCTTGCCGCGCATGGCCACGCCGGCTTTCTCACCCGCCGTGCGCACTGCAGCCTGCGCAGCCGGCGTCATGCCCTCCCAGGCCTTACGCGTGAGCACCAGCGCGCCGACGATGGGCGCCCAGTTGATCTCCAGCATGTGCGGCGCCGAGTTGTAGACCTGGCTGGCCAGCGCGAAGTACGGCGTCGACGGCACCACGTTGATCATGCCGGTCTGTATGGCCGGCAGGATGTCGCCGGTCTCCAGCGGCACCGGCGTGTAGCCCAGGCTCTTCATGATGGTCTGCTGCTCGGGCTCGGAGCCCCAGGCGAAGAACTTCATGCCCTTGTAGTCGTCGGGCCGGAAGGCCGCCGTGCGCGAGAAGAAGCGCACCCAGCCGGCATCACCCCAGCCCACCACGACGAAGCCCTTGTCGAGAAACTTCTTCTCCATGGCCGGACGCATCTTCTCGCGCACGTAGTCCACTTCTTCCCAGCTGCGAAACAGCAGCGGCAGGCTTTGCAGCGCGGCGATGGAAGGCTCGATCTCACGCAGCCCCACCACCGACAGCAGCGCGCCCTGCAGTTGCCCGATGCGCATGCGGCGCGCCTGTTCGGCCTCGCCGCCCTGGCTGCCGTCGGTGAACACGACGAAGCGCGCACCGCCGCCCTGGGCCGCGCGCCAGGCCTCGCCCAGTTGCAGCAGTTCCTGGTGGTAGAGCGAATTCTTGGGCACCAGCGAGGCGATGCGCAGCTGCACCGTGGGCTGGGCCGCGGCGGGCAGCGCCAGCAGCAGGGCCAGGGTGGCGAAGAGGGCAACAAGTCGGTTCATGGCAGGCAGGGTTCCAGTTGATCGGATCAGAAGCGGTCGTCGGCACTGTCCAGCAGCCACTGCGCGCGCTCAAGCAGCGCCAGGTTGGCCAGGTCGGGCTGCGCCTGGCTGGCGGCGATGGCTTGGCGCAGCAGGGCCTCGAAGGCCGCTCGGTCACCGGCCGGCAGCGCCAGCGCCTCGGCCTGCGCCAGGTAGGGCCCGGCGCTGCGGCCGGCACCGGCAGCGATGGCCTGCTCGAAGAAGGCGCGCGCCTGCGGCGCCGAGCCGCCAGGCCGCGCGGCCTCGAAGCTGCCCATCAGGCTGGCCAGCGCGCCGTCGCCGTGGTCGGGCGTGGCTTCCCAGGCCAGGCGCGCCAGGCGCTGCGCCTGCGGCAGGTCGGCCACCACGTCGGGCCGGTCCTTGGACAGCGAGATGAAGCCGCCCCAGGCAGCAGCCCCCCAGTAGGCCAGCGCCACGTGCTCGGGCGCCAGGCGCGGCGGGTTGGCGGGGTCGGCCTTGGCCAGCGCCAGCGCGAAACCGGGCTGTGCGGCTTCCAGCCCGCGCATCGCGTGGCGCAGGGCGCGTGCGTACAGGCGGGCGGCGCGGGCGCGCAGGCGTTGGGCCGCGCGGGCGTCGGTGGCTTCGAGCTTGTCGGCCTCGAAGGCGACAAAGCTGTAGGCGTACTGCGTGAAGCCGCCGGCCACGGCCGCCGCCAGCGGCAGATGCCCGGGCTGCTGCGCCAGCACGGACTCGGACAGCTTCAGGTAGAAGGCGCTGGCCTCGCGCGCCAGCACCAGGTCGTCTTCGGCCGCGCCACCCTGCGCGGCCAGCTGGTCGGCCACGCCGCGCAGCAGCATCGATTGCGGCGAACAGGCCGCGAGCATCAGCGTCAGCGCCATGAGGGCGCTGCGCAGCGCAACAGCGGGCATCAGCCGGTGTAGACCGCCGTGCGGCCCAGGCTGGCGGTGTAGCTGCGGCGGGTGATGGTGTCGACGAAGAACCAGTCGCCGCGCGCCTGGGTGGGCGTGAAGCTCATCTTGAGGTAGCCGCGCTGCGACGGGTCCATCCAGTGCAGGTCGTCCACCACGCCTTCGAAGATGGCCTTGACCTGGGCGCTGGGCAGCGCCAGAAAGGACTCCAACCCGGGCGAGCTGACGCTGCTGGTGGCGAACTCTTCGCCCACCTTCACACCGGCCAGCGCCGGGTTGGCCAGACCCTTGAGGCTGAGGTCGGCGTGCCAGGCGTTGTGCGTGTCGCCGGCCAGGGTGACCAGCTTCTTGCCCAGCTGCAGAGCAGTGCCGAGCAGGGTTTCGCGGGCGGCCAGGTAGCCATCCCAGGCGTCGAGGTTGTAGCCCAGCAGCGGGTTCTGGGCCGGGTTCATCAACGCCGCCTGGGCGGGCGTGCGCAGGCCCGCCGGCGTGGCCTTGGCCGTGAGGTAGTCGTTCACCGCGGCCGCCCCGGCGGCCTGCGCCGCGGGCGAGGTGTCGCTGGTGTTCAGCGCCGCCAGCACCGACACCGGGAACTCCATGCGCGCCGTCAGCACCTGCTGGCCCAGCACCTGCCAGGTGGCGGTGCTGGCGGCCATCTGCGCCGTGAGCCAGGCCGCCTGTTCGCTGCCCAGCAGCTGGCGTGTGGGGGAAGAGAACGCGGCCGTGGCGGCGGCCTGCGCGGCGGGGCCGGCCAAGCCGGCCAGCGCGGCGATGTCGATCTGCGCGTCGCGCCCCAGCAGCCGCGTGTCCAGCATGTGCAGGCTGAGCAGGCCACCGAAATCGAAGCTGCGGTAGATGCGCCCGAGGTCAGCGCCGCTGCGGATGGGCATCCACTCGTGATAGGCCTGCAGCGCCGCGGCCCTGCGCGCGGCCCAGCTGCCCTCAGAAGCGGCATCATGGTTCTCGGCGCCGTCCTTGAAGGCATCGTTGGCCACCTCGTGGTCGTCCCACACGGCGATCATCGGCATGCGCGCGTGCAGGGTCTTGCTGTCGGCGTCGGACTTGTACTGCGCGTGGCGCGCGCGGTAGTCGTCCAGCGTCAACAGCTCGTGCGCCGGCTGCGAGCTGCGGCCCAGCGCGGCCGCGCCGGCGGAGGCAAAGCCGGCCGCATCGTATTCGTAGATGTAGTCGCCCAGGTGCAGGGCGAACTGCGCGTCGCTGCGCGCCACCTCGGCATAGACGTTGAAGAACCCTGCCGGGTAGTTGGAGCAGCTCAGCACCGCCAGCTTCACCTCGGTGGCGTTGGCCGGCAGCGTGCGCGTGCTGCCCACCGCCGAGCGTGTGCCGCCCGCGCTGAAGCGGTAGAAGTATTCGCGGCCCGGCGCCAGGCCGGTGGCATCGGCCTTGGCGGTATGGCCCGTGGCCGCGCTGGCGCTGACCGTGCCCGAGGCCACGATGCGCGCGAAGCCGGCGTCTTCGGCCACCTGCCAGCGCAGCACCACGGGGTCGGCGCTGCTGGGGTAGCGGGCGTGGGTCCACAGGATCACGCGGTCGGCCAGCGGGTCGCCACTGGCCACGCCGTACTGGAAGGCGGGCTCTTCGTCGTCGCCGCCGCAGCCCGACAACGCAACCCCGCCGGCCAGCGCGGTGGCCATGGATCCGAGCCTGACGATGAAATCACGGCGGCCGGCCTGGTGCGTCATGGGATGGGCTTTCTTCGAGTAGGTGGATGACGCTGCACCCGGTGCAGGGCGCGGCAAACCGTCGAGTGTGGCCACGGGCGATGAATTTCGGGTGACAGGGTCGCTCGAGCGGCGGGTGCAGATCCAGGCGCGGCATGATCGGGTCCGCAGATGCCGCGGCACCGCCGCAGACACACCGGCTTCTGTCACACCAGCGCCACAGGGCTGCCCGACACTGCCCACCGGAACCGCTCAGATGAAACCCAGCAAGAAGAACGAAGTCCCGGGCGCCTGGGGCGAGATCGCCGGCCCGGCCCTGATCAAGCAGTTGTGGGCCCTGCGCGCCAGCATGCTGGCGCGTGAGCGCGAGATCGAGCCCTGGCTGGCGCACATCGCACCGGCGCGCCGGGCCAGCGCGGCCAACCTGGCGCACTTCCTGGCCATGCGCAAGGTCGACCTGCGCGGCCTGCAGGAGCGGCTGGCGCGCATCGGCGTGTCGTCGCTGGGTCGCGCCGAAACGCATGTGCTGGCCAACCTGGACAAGGTGCTGGGCCTGCTGCACCGCCTGGACGCGCTGCCCTGGACGCCCTTGTCCGAAGACGAACCCGCAGGCTTCGGCCGCGGCACCGTGCTGCTGGCCGAGCACGCGCAGGCCTTGTTCGGGCCGCCGCCGCCGGGGCGCAGCACGCGCATCATGGTCACCCTGCCCAGCACGGCCGCACACGACGACGATCTGGTGCGCGGCCTGGTGGACGCCGGCATGGACATCGCGCGCATCAACTGCGCCCACGATGGCCCGGCCGAGTGGCTGGCCATGTCCGAGCGCGTGCGCCGTGCCGCGCAGCAGGCCGGCCGCCCGCTGCGGGTGCTGATGGACCTGGCGGGGCCCAAGCTGCGCACCGGCCCCATTTCGGGGGCGGCCGGTGTCGTCAAGCTCAAGCCCCGGCGCGATGCCTACGGGCGGCGCACCGCACCCGCGCGCCTGGGTCTGCGCCCGGCCGGGTCGGCGCTGGAGGTGGCCGGTGCCGAGGTGACGCTGGCGGTGCCGGCCGACTGGCTGGCCGCCCGGCTGCCCGGGCAGCGCATCGCGCTGACCGACGCCCGCGGCTCGCGCCGGCAGCTGACGGTGACCGAACGCCAGGGCGATGGCGTGCTGCTGGAATGCACGCGCACCACCTACCTGACCACCGAGACCCCGCTCAACAGCCCGGCACCCGACGGCAAGATGCAGCAGGCGCAGCTGACCGAGCTGCCGGTCGAGGCCGCCGAGATCCAGCTCGCGCGCGGCGACCTGCTGCACCTGGTGGTGGACGGGCTGGGCCACGGCGTTATCGCCGCCAGCCGCGGCCAGCGCGCGCTGCCCGCCACCATCGCCTGCACCCTGCCCGAAGCCCTGCCCCGCGTGCGCAAGGGCCAGCGCATCTGGTTCGACGACGGCCGCATCGGTGGCCATGTGCTGCGCGGCGGCGCCAAGCGCGTGGTGGTGCAGATCAGCGAGGCCCGCGTCGGCGGCGAGCACCTGGCGGCCGACAAGGGCATCAACCTGCCCGACACCCGGCTGGACCTGCCGGCGCTGACGGCCAAGGACCTGGAAGACCTGGCCGTGGCGGCGCGCGCGGCCGACATCGTGGGCCTGTCGTTCGCGCAGTCGGCCGCCGACGTGCGCACGCTGCAGGCGCGCCTGAAGACGCTGAAGGCGGGCCACCTGGCGCTGATGCTCAAGATCGAGACCCGGCGCGGCTTCGAGCGTCTGCCCGAGATGCTGCTGGCGGCCATGGCCAGCCCTGCCGCCGGCGTGATGATCGCGCGCGGCGACCTGGCGGTGGAATGCGGCTACGAGCGCATGGCCGAGGTGCAGGAGCAGATCCTGTGGGCGGCAGAGGCCGCGCACATGCCGGTGGTCTGGGCCACCCAGGTGCTGGAGACCCTGGCCAAGACCGGGCTGCCCTCGCGTGCCGAGATCACCGACGCCGCCATGGGCGGCCGCGCCGAATGCGTGATGCTGAACAAGGGCCCGCACATCACCGACGCCATCCACACGCTGGACGACATCCTGCAGCGCATGCAGGCGCACCAGTCCAAGAAGCGGCCGCTGCTGCGCGCGTTGAAGGCCTGGAACCTGCCCTTGCAGGATGCGGCGCCGCCCCGGCGCAAGCGCAAGGCCGTTGCGGCCTGAGCTGCCTGCAGCGGCCCCGTGCCACCGGAGCGTCAGCCTGCTTGCCCGTCAGCGGGCCTGCGCGTCGCCGTGGTCCAGCCAATGGAGCAGAGTGGCATAGAGGGCCTTCACGTCCACGGGCTTGACGATGAAGTCGTCCATCCCGGCCGCCTTGCAGGCCTGACGATCCTCATCGAAGGCATTGGCCGTCAGGGCCAGGATCGGTCGTCCTGACCAGCCGGGCAGCGCGCGGATGGCGCGCGTGGCTTCCAACCCGCCCATCACGGGCATCTGCATGTCCATCAGGGCCAGGCCGTAGCCGCCGGCCCGGGCCAGCGCCACCGCCTCGCGGCCGTTGGCCGCGAGTTCGGCGTTGAGCCCGACACCGTGCAGCATGGCCAGCAGCACCTCTTGGTTGACCTCGTTGTCCTCGGCCACCAGAACCCGTGCGCCGCGGTGGCGCTGGCGCAGCAGCGCCTCGGCACTGGCCAATCCCAGGGGATCCGCCGCGGGCAGCACACCGTGGCCGCGCTGCAAGTGGGCGGTGAACCAGAAGGTGCTGCCGACGCCGGGCTGGCTCTCGACGCCGCAGTCGCCGCCCATCAATTCGGTCAGCCGCCGGGTGATGGCCAACCCCAGACCGGTGCCGCCGAACTTGCGGGTGATCGATGCGTCGGCCTGCTCGAAGGCCCGGAACAGGCGCGGGATGCTCTCAGGTGCGATGCCGATGCCCGTGTCTTGCACCGAGAAGCGCACCAGCAGTTCATGGCCCATGTCTTGCAGCAACTTGGCGCGCAGCGCGATCGAGCCCTGTGGCGTGAACTTGACGGCATTGCCGGCAAAGTTGAGCAGCGCCTGCCGCAGGCGCGTCGGGTCGCCGCGCAACCACATGGGCACGGCATCGGCATCGATCTCGACCGTCAGGCCCTTGGCCCGCGCCGACTCGGCAATGATCGATCCGACCGCGTCGAGCACGGCCGACAGATGAAAGTTCGAGGCCTCGAGCTGTACCTGGCCCGCCTCGATCTTGGAAAGGTCCAGGATGTCGTTGATGAGGGCCAGCAGGTGCTTGCTGGCACCGTCGATCCGGTCCAGCCTGCCTGCCTGTTCGGGCGTGACGCCGTCGCGCCGCAGCAGGTAGTTCAGGCCGACGATGGCGTTCAGCGGCGTGCGGATCTCATGGCTCATGTTGGCCAGGAACTCGCTCTTGGCCCGGTTGGCCACTTCGGCCATATCGCGCTGTTCACGCGTACGCAGACTCTCGATGGCCATCGAGACGTTGCGCGCCAGTTCTTCCAGCGGCGGCACCTGCTCGGGGTTGAACGCGCCCACCTCGGCCGCATACAGCGACAGGACGCCGATCACTTCGCCGCCGGCCGTCAGGGGCAGCGCAATGCTCGACTGGAAACCGTGACGCGCCGCTTGGTCGCGCCAGGGCGCCATCGCCGCGTCGCTGCGCCAATCCTGATTCACCTGCGTGCGCCCGGTGCGGATGGCGTTGCCGAACGGGCCCCGCCCGGTCGGCAGCCCGGCGTCCCAGGAAAGCTGTATCTCCTGCAGGTAGCCGACCGCGGGGCCGGCACGGGCCACGATGCGTGCTGACTTCGCGTCGTCCCGGTTCGCGAAGATGGCGCACGACAGCAGGAAGTCACCCGCCGGGACCACCGCTGCGCACACGCGGTCGAGGTACCTGGCTTCATCACGCACGTCGGCCAGGCTGACATTGCCGCTGCCGAGCACCCGCAGCGAGCGGTTCAGGCGCAGCGCGCCGTCCTCGGCCAACTTGAGTTCGGTGATCTCGGCGAAGGTGACGACGATCTGGTTGATCTGCCCCTGTTCGTCACGAAAGGGGTAGGCGTCGACCAGTGCCCACACGGGGCGCGGCAGGTCGGGGCGGTTCAGGCCCACCACCAACTTGTTTATGGGCGCGTCACTTGCCAGCACCTGCGATACCGGGAAGCGCGCCAGCTGCATCACGGAACCGTCTTCCTCCAGAAAGCACCAGTAGGGGTCGATGGGTGCCCTGCCGAGCATCTGGTCCAGCGTCAGGCCCGTCATCCGGCAGGCGGCCAGGTTGGCATCGACGATGCAGGCGTCCGGCCCGTGGACGATGACCCCGCAACTGATGTTGTCCAGCAAGGCCTGCAGCCGCTGTTCGTTGCGCACCAGTGCCGACTCGGCGCGGCGGCGCGCCGTGATGTCGATCACGCTGCCGAGCATGCGCAGCGGAGCGCCCCCCGCATCGCGCGCGACGACATCGCCGCGATCCTCGACCCAGATGACGCTGCCGTCGCCAGTGCACATGCGGTGTTCACTGAAATACGGGCCCTGTCCAGCCAGGCAGCCCTGCACGCGCGCCATTGCTGCCGCACGGTCTTCGGCATGGATCAGCGGTGCGAACTCGGCGATCGTGTGCTCGAGCCGCTCTTCGCCCAGGCCCAGCATTTCGCACCAGCGCGGGTTGTGGATCACGCGGCCGGTGTCGATCTGCCATTCCCACAGCCCCGAGCCCGCCACCGCCAGCACCTGACGCAGCCGCAGCTCGCTCTGGCGCAGCGAATCGTCGGCCTGCTTGCGCTCGGTGATGTCGAGGATCAGACTGTCCCAGAGCGTGCTGCCGTCCGGCTGCCGCCGCGGCTGCCCCATGCCCTGCAACCACTTGCGCCGACCCGAAGGGGTGGTGATGCGCCACTCGCAGCGCCAGGGCTCCAAGGTCTGGGCCGAGCGCATGACCGAGGTCTGCAGGCCCGGCAGGTCTTCGGCATGGACCATGCCCCACAGCAGCGTGACGTCATCGACGATCCGTTCGGCCGACACTTCCCAGAGATCGACGCAGCGCGGGCTGATGTACTGCACCGCGTGGCGGCCGTCGGCGTGCATCCGGTAGCGAAACAGCGCGCCCGGCATGTTCTCTGCCATGTGGCGAAAACTCGCCGCATCCGCCCGCAGTTCGGCATCGACTTCCGGGTCGCTGTGCGCTTCGTCCAAGTCGTGAACTCCTCCCTGCGGTCGCACGATCACAGGCCATGGGTTGCGGCACGCAACCGCTGTGCGCAGATTCTGGCATTGCCGCCGTTCATCTTCCCCTGCAATGTCGGCACCACCGCCCCAGAGATGGCCGTCCTGACGGCCGACGTTCGCGCGCGGTCGAGCCGCCCGCTGCCGCGCGCGATCTCGATCTGCTAGCCTGCCGCGATGCAGAGTGCGGTACTTGGCGAAGGATGGGGTCTGCCGTGGGTGGCCTCGCACCCCATCGCCTACCCGGCGCTCGAGGTGCTGCACATCACGGGCATCGCGCTGTTGCTGGGCAGCCTGGTGCTGCTGGAGCTGCGCGTGTGGGGCCTGGCGCCAGAGCTGCCGCTGCGGCCGCTGGCCAGGCTGGCGCTGCCGGTCACGCTGGCCGGCTTCGGGCTGATCGTCTGCAGCGGGCTGTTGATGTTCGCCAGCCAGCCGGCGGAGCTGATGGCCAACCGCGCATTCCTGGCCAAGCTGGCGCTGGTGCTGCTGGCGGGCCTGAACGCAGCCTGGTTCCACGCGCGTGGCAGCCTGGCGCGTTGCGACCGTTTGGCCCGCGCGCAGACCGTGCTCTCGACGGGGCTATGGTTGGGTGCCATCGCCAGCGGCCGCTGGATCGCCTACCTTTGACGCCTGGAGGATCCCCCCATGCAACGACGCATCTTCATCGCCCTGCCGCTGTGCGCCAGCCTGCCCGCCTGGGCCCACCATGGCTGGAGCAGTTTCGACCAGGCCCGCCCGATCTACCTGGAAGGCAAGGTCGCCCAGGTGGCCTGGCGCAACCCGCATGTCGAGCTGAGTCTGATCCTGCCCGACCAAGGCCTGAAGCTGCCGGCCGACCTGGCCACGCGCAGCCTGCCGGCGCAAGCCGCCCCGGTGGACGGGCCGGGGCTGCTGAAGGCAGCGCAGTTGCCGACGCGCACCGACCGGCGCTGGGAGATCGAGCTGGCGCCGCTGTCGCGCATGCAGGCCTGGGGCGTGCCCGAGATCAAGGCGGGCGACACCCTGGCCATGCTGGGCTTCACCTTTGCCGGCGAGAAGGGTCAGCCCATCCTGCGCGTGGAATACCTGTTTGCCGCCGGCAAGGTCTACGGCCTGCGTTCGTCGCCGGCATGAGGGGCCCATGGCCGACAGCGCCGCCCCGCTGCTGAACCGACGCCTGCTGCTGGCGTGCAGCGCGGCACTCGCGCTGCCAGCGTGGGCCAACCCCGACGATGCGCTGCAGCAGGCCCTGCGCAGCGCCCAGGCGACGGGCGGCGTGCTGATGTTGCGCCATGCACTGGCGCCCGGCACCTTCGATCCGCCGGGCTTCAGGCTGGGCGACTGCACGACGCAGCGCAACCTGAGCGACGAAGGCCGCCGCCAGGCCCGGCAGATCGGGGCCTGGTTCGCCGCACGCCAGTGGCGGCCCACGCAGGTGCGCAGCAGCCCGTGGTGCCGCTGTCTCGAAACTGCCCGGCTGGCCTTCGGCGACCGGGTCGAGCCCTGGTCTGCGCTCGGCTCGCCGCGTGCGGGCAATGAAGCCGTCAACGCGCAGGCGCTGGCGCAGCTGCGCGAAGGCCTCGCCACCGTGGTGAAGCGAGGCGCCGGCTTCGAGGTGTGGGTGACCCACCAGTTCGTCTTCAGCGCCCTGCTGGGCGAAGGCGCCGGCTCGGGTGAAGGCGCGCTGCTGGGGCTGGGCGACGAGGGCGCGCCGCGGGTGATCGTCAGGGTCACGGGCCTGGGCGTCTGACCCCGGCCACCCCCCCCCGAGCACCCGCCACTGGCGCCCCAGAACAGCCTTCAGTCAAAGTGCAACACGGCCGCAAGCGCGGCGTGGTCGGAAGGCCAGAGCCACGGCAGGCCGCGCGGCTGGCGGATCCTGTCCTGCGGGCCGTCGCCTATCAGCTTCATCTGGCGCACATGGGCCGGGCGCTGCAGCGAGAAGATCATGTCGATGCGCTCGTACAGCGCCGAGCGGTGGTTCATCAGATCCTCGGCCTGGCAGCAGGTGAAGCCCGGCTCCTGGCCATGCCGCAGCGTCCAGGCATCGGTGAAGCCGTTGCCGACGAAGACCTCGTAGGGCGGCAGCACCGGCAGGCTCGGTGCCCAGGGCAGCACGGCCGGATAGGGCGGCACCGGGATGGTGTCGCCCGGCGCCGAGTTGATGTCGCCGATCACGATCACCGTCTTGCTGCCATCCCAGGTGGCCAGAGCCGCGCCCAGCAGTTCGTAGGCCTGCCCCACTTGCAGCAGGCGGGTCTCGGGCAGGCTGGGCGCCAGCAGCCGCTGCTCCAGGTGGGTGTTGAACACCCGGTAGTCACGACCCCGGACCTTGACATCGACCGCCAGGAAGCCGCGCTCGATGGCAATCTCACCGATGGGCGTGGCCATGGGCCCCGGCGCGGTCTGGAAGTTGCAGCCCTGGTCCGACGGCTTGGCGCAGGTGCCGGTGGGCGCCAGATCCACGGGCGCTGCGCTCAGACCCTTGCGGACCATGATGGCATCGCGATCGGCAAACGCCAGGATGGCCGGGAAGCCGTTGATGGTGAACGGGATGGCGGCAATCTGCAGATTGGTCACCCGCCCCACCACGCTGTACTGGCCCTGCAGCGCGGCCTCGATACCGACCAGGTGATCGGTGAACGCCATCTTGATGGCGGGGTCGCTGCAGCCCATGCCCTGCACCTCCGGCACGTCCGGGTACGGCAGGCAGGCAAACTTGTAGGCCTCCTGCAGCCCCACCACGTCGGGCATGCGCTGTGCGATCTGTCCGGCCAGCGCGCGGGCGCGGTCAGCGGGTCGGTTGGCGGCGATCTTCTTCAGCACGTCGACCACGGCAGCATTGAAGGCGTCGGGGTTGAACGGGCTGGCGGTGGCCGCTGCCAGTGCGGGCGCGAGGTCTGCGCCCAGGTACTGGTTCTGCGTCATCACGTCGATCTCGGCGGCGGTGGCCAGCGAACCTGCGCCCAGCAGCGCGGCGCTGATGCCCAACGAAACGATGGTCTTCATGAGGGGCTCCTTTGCAAGCACGACGAGGTTGCGCGCTCGCCAGGCGCCTGCGTTGAGAAGGCTCAATGCCTGGTCGAGCGGCCGGCATCGAATCCACCCCCCCAACCCCACCCGCTTGCGCGGCAACAAGGCCGTGCAATGACAATGCAGCGGTGACCCTGCCTGCAAAGCCCATCGTGCTGTTCGACTTCACGGACCCCGCGGCCGTGGACGCATGGGCGCCCATCGATGACCGCGTGATGGGCGGCGTCTCGCGCAGCCGCTTGCGTCACGACCCCGCGGGCCACGCCGTCTTCGAAGGCCAGGTGTCGCTGGACCGGGGCGGCGGATTCGCATCGGTGCGAAGCAGCCCCGGCGCACGCGGCCTGCCCGGCGCCGCAGTCTGCCTGATCGACCTGCGCGCCGAGCCCAAGCGCTACAAGCTCAGCCTGTTCACCGACGACGGCTTCGACAGCCTCAACTACCAGGCAGGCTTCGAGCCCGCGCAGGGCGGCTGGCATACGCTGCAGCTGGCGCTTGCGGCCTTCCGCGCCAGCTTCCGCGGCCGCGCGGTGGCCGGCGCGCCGCCCCTGGACCCGGCGCGCATCCGCCAGGTGGGGCTGATGATCGCTGAGCGCCAGGCGGGCCCGTTCGCCTTGGACATCAGGCAGCTGCGCCTGGTGTAAGGCCCGGCAGACGGGCGGGCGGCCTGCAGGGCCGCTTCAGCGCGCTGCCTGCGGCGCCGGCACGGCCGTCCGCTTGCCCGGCACCATCAGCGCGGCCGAATGGCGCCGGGTGGCCACGGCGAAGGACTCGTCGCAGGGGGAAGGCGCGCCAGCACACGGACCCTCCGACCCAGCCCGCGTATGCTGTTCGATGACATTCGCACTCTGGCTCACGGTGGGCGGCGCGCTGCTGCTGCTCATGGTGATCAGTGGCTCGATGCTGTCGCGCCTGCCCATCAGCACCGCCATGCTGTACCTGCTGGCAGGGCTGGCGGTGGGGCCGCTGGGGTTGGCGCTGGCCGCCCCCAGACTGGCCGACCATGCGGTGCTGCTGGAACACCTGACCGAGGTCATCGTGTTGCTGTCGCTGTTCACGTCAGGCATGAAGATGAGCCTGGACCTGAGCGACAAGCGCTGGTTTCCGACGCTGCGGCTGGCGCTGGGCTCGATGGTGGCCACCGTGGCGCTGATCAGCGTGGCCGGCGTGGCGCTTCTGGGCCTGCCGCTCGGCGCGGCGGTGCTGCTGGGCGGCATCCTGGCGCCCACCGACCCGGTGCTGGCCACCGAAGTGCAGCTCGACGACCCCGCCGACCGTGACCAGTTGCGCTTTGCCCTCACCGGCGAGGGCGGGCTCAACGACGGCACGGCCTTCCCGGTGGTGATGCTGGGCCTGGGCCTGCTGGGCGCGCACGAACTGGGCACGCTGGGCTGGCGCTGGCTGGCAGTGGACGTGCTGTGGGCCACCGGCGCCGGCATCGCCATCGGCGCGGCCCTGGGCACCGGCCTGGGCCGCCTGGTGCTCTACCTGCGCCACCGCCACCACGAGGCCACCGGCTACGAGAACTTCCTGGCCCTGGGCCTCATCGGCGTGGCCTACGGCCTGGCGGTGCACGCCCAGGCCTACGGCTTCCTGGCGGTGTTTGCCGCCGGACTGGCACTGCGCCGCTCGGCCCGGCACGCCTCGGTTGCCGCCGCGGCCGCGCTGGGCATCGCGCCGGGCGAGCGCGCCGAAGCCGCGGTGGCCGACCGGGTGGAGCAGGCCCTCCAGAACCCCCTGCCGACGCAGGCCGAGCAGATGGCCACCGACCCGCGCCACGCCTCGGCCTACATGGCGCACGCGGTGCTGAGCTTCAATGAACAACTCGACCGCATCGGCGAGATGGCCGGCGTGGTGGTCGTGGGCCTGCTGCTGTGGGCCGTTCCCTGGTCGCCCGCGGCGCTGTGGTTCGTGCCCCTGACGCTGCTGGTGGTGCGCCCGCTGTCGGTGGCTGCGGCGCTGGCCGGCTCGCGCATTTCGCCGTCGCAGCGCAGGCTGATCGCCTGGTTCGGCATCCGCGGCATCGGCTCCATCTATTACTTGAGTTATGCCATCAACCACGGCCTGCCGGCCGAGCACGTCAACACCCTGGTGGCGCTGACAATGGCCGTGGTGGTGAGCTCGATCGTCGTGCACGGGATCTCGGTGACGCCGCTGATGGCGCGCTACCGGCGCAGGCGCCGCGGCGCACGCTAGCCGCGGCGACGGCCGGGCCCTGTATGCCAGCGCACAGACCCCGCCCAAGCCGGCCCTTAGCTTGACGGGGTCGATGGAGCGGCCTGCGGGCCGCCCCGCCTACCCGCCCTGCCCCCCCGCCCTGAAGGAACAGCATGCCACCCGACGACGCCCCGCGCCAGAGCTTCGGCACCTGGGCCATCGGCGTGCCCCCGTTCGACAGCAGCGCCAGCGGCAGGGCATGACCGATCCGGGGCCGGCCCGGCCCGCCCCCCAGGAGCCGCCCGAGCCCGGCGTGGCGCGGAGCTTCTGGCGGCTGCTGGCGGCCACCGGCTCAGCCTGGGTGGACGACTATGCCCCGAGCATGGGCGCCGCGCTGGCCTTCTACACGCTGTTCTCGATCGCGCCACTGCTGCTGATCGTGATCTCGGTGGCCGGGCTGCTGTTCGGCGAAGCCGCGGCCCGCGGCGAGATCTTTGCGCAGCTGTCGCAGACCATCGGCGCCGACAGCGCGCAGATCATCAACCTGGTGCTCGAGAGCCTGAACCAGCCGCGCTCGGGTGTGCTGGGCACGCTCTTCGGCCTGCTGGCGCTGCTGGTGGGTGCCACCACCGTGTTTGCCGAGTTGCAGGATGCGATGGATCGCATCTGGCGCGCGCCCGCGCGCACCGATGGCAGCGGCCTGTGGCGCTTGCTGCGCACGCGCATGCTGTCGCTGGGCATGGTGCTGGGGGTGGGCTTCCTGCTCACGGTGTCGCTGGTCTTCAGCGCCGCCATGGCTGCTCTGGGCAAGTGGTGGGCGCCCTGGTTCGGTGAGCTGGCCCTGGTGGCCGACAGCGTGAACTTCGGCCTCAGCCTGGCCTTTGTCACCGCGGTGTTTGCGATGATCTACAAGTGGATGCCGCGCGTGCCCGTGGCCTGGCGCGACGTCTGGATCGGCGCCGTCATCACTGCGCTGCTCTTCACCGTGGGCAAGGCGCTGATCGGGCAGTACATCGGACGCAGCGGCGTGGCATCGGTCTTTGGTGCGGCGGCAGCGCTGGTGGTGCTGCTGCTGTGGCTGTACTACTCGGCCCAGGTCTTCTTGCTGGGTGCCGAGTTCACCTGTGCGTTCGCGCGTCGACACGGCTCGCTGCGCGCGCCCGCGGCGCAGGCAGCGGCGGCGGCCACACCGACACGCCCGCCGGCCGCGGCGGCCTGAGCCTGTTGCCCATGCTCCGGGCCATCACGGCCGGAGCCAGCGTTCGCAGCCGCACAGTCCCGCGATGCTGCCTGTGCGAGATTGGCGCCGCACGGCCAAGGCCGGCACCGCTTCAGAAGAGATCATGCCCGTCCTCTACGAGATCACCCACCGCACGGTCTACCGTTACAGCGAACCCGTGCGCTTCGGCGAACACCGCGTGCTGTTCCGTCCGCGCGACAGCCATGACCAGCGGGTGCTTGCCACCGACCTGCGCACTGACCCGCCGGCGGCCATTCGGCTGATCCAGGACCCGAACTCCAACTCGGTGGCCCTGGTGCAGCCCCTGGCTTGCGCTGCCCGACTGGAAATCGTCGCCACCTTCACGATCGAGCACGCGCACACCAACAACCTGGAGCTGCCCGTGGCGGCTTCGGCGCGCCTGTTCCCCCTGGTCTATGGGGTCGACGAGCAGCTCGATCTGCAAGCCTTTCTCAGGCCGCACCATGAAGATCCCGAGGGCGTGCTGACCGCCTGGGCGCGCCAGTTCGTGCACAGCCAGGGCACGAGCGGCACCCGCGACGTCCTGGTGCGGATGAACCGCCACATCCGCGACACGCTGCGCTACCAGATACGACACGAAGAAGGCACGCAGGCACCCCTGGTCACGCTGGCACTCGGCAGCGGCAGCTGCCGCGACTTTGCGCTGCTGATGATGGAAGCCATACGCCGGCTCGGCATCGCGGCGCGCTTCGTCTCGGGCTATCTGTACGACGCCTCGCTCGAGGGTTCGGGGCCCGCCGTGGTGGGTTCTGGTTCGACGCACGCCTGGCTGCAGGCCTATCTGCCGGGGGCGGGGTGGGTGCCCTTCGACCCCACCAACAACCTGCTGGGCGGCACGCAACACATCCGTGTCGGCGTGGCCCGGCATCCGGCGCAGGCGGCGCCCGTGGCCGGCAGCTGGTTCGGCAGCAAGTCGGCCTATCTGGGCATGGACGTCGATGTCCGCGTCGAGCGCATCCAGCCTGCGCCGCTGGCAACCCTGGCCTCGCTTT
The DNA here is from genome assembly GCA_022842305.1 of Rubrivivax sp. Taxonomy (GTDB): domain Bacteria; phylum Pseudomonadota; class Gammaproteobacteria; order Burkholderiales; family Burkholderiaceae_C; genus Rubrivivax. Next base: position 18,318 of record JALHPY010000005.1, on the reverse strand, counting down.
GCCCGATCCGAGCTTGCGCCAGCGCCGCGGACGCACCCCATTAGCCCGGCTTGTGTGCCGGGCCACCGGGCCACCGGGGCATGGCTGCGGGCACGCAGGCGCCGCGCCCCGCGCGGCCCGTGTGTTCGTCATCGAACCGATATCGCGCAACCAAGCGATCATGCTGGGCACCGTCGGCCGCTCGTTGCCGGCGAAGAAGGAACCGCATGAACAAGTCAGGACTTGCCTTACTGCCCCTCGCCGCATGGCTGCTGAGTGCCTGCGTCGTGGGCCCCCCGGGCCACCGCCCCGAAGCCAGCGTCGGCATCGGCATCGGCATTGCCGTGCCAGCGCTGCCGCTGGTCGTCGAACTGGGCAGCGACCCCTATTACAGCCAGGGTGGCTACACCTATTTCTACGACAACAACCGCTGGCGCTATGCGCAATCACGCTCGGGGCCCTGGGTGGAACTGCCGCGCAGCCATTACCCGCGCGAGATCCGCTACCGGGACCGCGGTGAGGGACGCGACCGCGACGGGCACCGCGGCCGTGACGACGGCAAGCGGGGCCGCGACGACGACGACCGGGGCCGTGGCCGCGGCGGACGCTGAGGCTGGGCACGCTGGGGGCCGGTCAAGCGGGCCGAGGCCCCAACTGCAGCTTGTGCGCGGCGCCGCACCGATCAAGCGCCCTGCCCGGGCACATGCTGCGCCGCATGAACAGCGCCGACACTGCACCCCTCGAACCCACCGGCCGAGCGGCTGCCACCCCGCTGCGCATCCTGGCTGCAGACGACAGCGAGGGCAGCCGGCTCTACCTGGCCCGCGTGCTGGCCCGCCTGGGGCATGCGGCCCGGTTTGCCAGCAATGGCGAGGAGGCGGTGCAATGGATACGCCGCCAACCCTTCGACCTGGTGCTGATGGACATCATGATGCCGGTGATGGACGGCCTGCAGGCGACTGCGCGCATCCGCCAGCTCGAGCAGGAGAGGCCGGCACAACGGCTGACCATCGTCGCCTACAGCCTGCTCGACATGCCGTCCGAAAGGGATGAGCTGCAGCGCCTGGGCCTGGACGATGTGCTGACCAAGCCCTGCACCGCCGACACGCTCAGGCGCTGCCTGGCGCGTTGGAGCTGATCGACCGGTGCCGGGGCTGCGCGCCGCCCGCACCCGACGCTGGCGCTCTACCTGAACGTCATCGGCCGGGTGGGCCGGTCCAGCAGGGGCGCCCTGAAGACGCGGTCGGCCAGTGCGGCCCTGCGCCCCCAGCCGGTGGCGGCCTGCAGCGGGCCCGGGCTCACGGTGATGCGATCCAGCACGCGCCGCACGCCCGGCATGCTCTGAACCGACTCCAGCGCCTGCTCGTGCTCGCTGCGGCTGGCCACGCTGCCACTGAGCGTGATGTCGCCGCCGTCGATCCCGACCCTGAGCCGGTGGCCCGTGGCCTCGGCCTGGCGCACGAGCGCGGCCTCGATGTCGATCCTTACCGCCGCGGGGCTCAGCCGCGGCCGCAGCGCAATCCGGTTGTGAACACCGACCACGCCCTGCAGGTCCTGCACGGCCTCGGTTGCCGCGCGGCGCTGATAGTTCCAATCCAGCTGCCCCAGCAGCGTGACCCAACCCTTGTCGACCCGCACCGTCACCTGCCCGGGTGGCAGCCGCGCCAGCCATTCCAGCAGCTTGCCCGCCGCCCGCGCGATGTCGGCGTCGGCACGCGGTACCGCCGGCGACTGCATCACCCGGATATTGATCACCAGCGCCACCATGCCGGCCACCCGCAACGCGGCACCCTCGGCGTTCCAGCGCAGCTGCGCGCTGCCGACCTGTCCCTGCAGGGTGACCACGCCCGCGTCCACTTCGACGCCGATGCCGGACGCCGCCGGCCCGAGCTCGCGCCCGAGTTCACCCAGCACGTCCTGCTGCAGCTGAATGTCGGCATTCATGTAAGGCTCCTCCGACGGTGGTCGTCGCAGCGCTCACTTTGGCGTGCGCACCGGGACCAGTCCGTACGCCAACGCACCGAATGCCGCCCGGCCCGTGTCTACGCTGGTCGGGGTGGCAATTCGCCATCACTATGAGGAGTTGGCCATGTCCCTGGGAACCATTCTGCTGATTTTGCTGGTGCTCATGCTGCTGGGTGCCGTGCCGGCCTGGCCGCACAGCCGGGGCTGGGGCTATGGGCCCAGCGGCGCCCTGGGCCTGGTGCTGGTGGTGGTGTTGGTGCTGTTTCTGTTGGGTCGCATCTGAACGCGGCGGCCGGCCCGCGGCGGCCGGCCGGCCATCAGGCGCTTACGGTGCCGTAGCGCACAGACTGCCGGTTGCGGCCGCCCTAGTCTGCGCATCAGGCCCTGGCACTGCCGTTCGGCAGTTCGCCGACGCGCAATGGCCATGCCGCCCGAGCCGGAGATCCCATGTGCCGCTACCTCGTACTTGACATCGATCCCACGGCACATTGGCTGGGCCTGTGCGACGGCTACGACAAGCACCACCTTGCGCGCGTTGCGAACGGCGCCATGCTCGCCGTCGGCGACGAACTGCACGGCGCCGCGCCCGCGTTGGGCCTGCACTTCCTCAGCAACGCCCGCTCGGGCCACCGCTTCAGTGCCCAGTTCGTCTTCCTGCGCGTCAGCCATCAGGTCATGCTCGAGCATCTGCATCCGCTGCAGCCTCGCGGCCCGGCTGCACCCGCCCTGCACTTGATCGCTTCCTGATCGGCCGCAGCGCACACGGCAAACGGGGCCCGGTTTACCGGGCCCCGCTCACTTTCACCGCCAGCTCGCGCTGGCGACCCTGCTTCAACGCTGCTTCGAACGAAAGCCGCTCACCAGTGCCAGCGCCAGCCCGGCCAGGGCCAGCGATGCCGGCTCGGGCACGGGGTTGGTGGGGCCGCGCGTGGTGCCCACGTTGTCGGCGATGGTGCCGGCCGAAGTGCCGTTGTTCTTGACGCCGCGCGCCGTGTAGCTGACGAAGACGGTCTGGTTGTAGATCGACTGCGCGCTGAAGGCGCCCAGCTCCAAGCCCGCCGGAGCCCCTGTCAGCGTCGGGCCGTTGGTGTAGACCCAGGTCAGGTTGGTGATGGCGGGGTTGTCGCTCGGCAGCACGTCATCGGGCGTGTAGCCGGTGCTCTGGGTCAGGCAGGTCCAGCCCAGGGGTCCGACGCAGGAATTTGCGACATAGCCGGCGAAGTCATAGATGGTCAGGAAGGAGCCGAACTCGAGGTTCTCGTGCGGCACCGTCAGGTCCGCCGGCAGCGGGCCTTCCTCCGCGTCCTGATCGCTCGACAGCGTCAGCGCGTACGTCCAGGTGTAGGGGCCTGGGCTTGCACCCGTGATGGTGGTGCCGGTGGGAATGATGTTGGCCGATGCGACCAGTGGAATGAGGGCCATCAAGCAGGCCAGGGGGATTCTTTTCATGGGATCGCTTTCAGTGGTGTTGAGAGGGCGGCGTCGAAGGGCGGCCACCACGCTTGCGCGACCGGCCGGGACATCGACGTTGGCAAGGTAAGGGCGCGCTGCAACCTGGGTCTGTGCGCTGGCATACGGTGGACCGTGCGTCCACGCAACGCTTGGGGCCGCTGGTTCGCCAGCGTACAGATGGCGGCGCACTGCAGGCCTACAAACCGCTATTGCAGACAGTGCGCGCCGCCCGGCAAGGCCCAACGCGCCGGCCGTTGCAACGTTCACTCAACCCAGAAGGTCCACCATGACATCGGTCCACAAACTCAGCCTCTTCACACTGGCCGTGCTGGCCAGCGTGCTGGCCTCACCGGCCCACGCACAAGACGGCTATTACTACGGCGGCTTCGGCATCGGCCAGGCCCGTGCCCGCATCGACGACGCCCGCATCCGCGAAACACTGCAGGGCAGCGGCCTCACCGTCGACTCGATCGATCGCCGCCCGCGCTCGTCGAGCTACAAGGTCTTCGGTGGCTATCAGTTCAACCGTTATGTTGGTGTCGAACTGGGCTACTTCCACATGGGCGAATTCGGCTTCACCGCCCACACCACGCCGGCCGGCACGCTCAATGGCGACTACCGCGCCAAGGGTTTCAACCTCGGTGTCGTGGGCACGCTGCCCATCACCGAGAAGTTCTCGGCCCTGGGCCGCGTGGGCATCCAGCGCGCCACCACGCTGGGCAACCTCACCCCCAGCGGCGCCGTCACGGTGACCGACACGCGCCCGTCGCAGCGCGAGGCCAATGCCAAGATCGGCCTGGGCCTGCAGTACGAGTTCAACCGCTCGGTCATCGGCCGCGCCGAGGTCGAGAGCTTCCGCGTGAGCGACGCCTCCGGCAACCACACCCAGGTGGCCATGTACACAGTGGGCCTGGTGTTCCCGTTCGGCCGCAGCGAAGCCCCGATGCGCCGCGCCGCCGCCCCGGCCTATGTGGCGGAGGTGCAGGCCGCCGCGCCGGTGACCCCGCCGCCGCCGCCGGTTGCGGTGGAAGCGCTGGCGCCGGCCACGCCGCTGGTGGCCTTTGCGCCGCCGCAGAGCCAACGTGTCAGCTACTCGGCCGAATCCTTCTTTGCATTCGACCGCGCCGAGTTGCAGCCCGCCGGCAGGTCCGCGCTGGACCTGTTTGCCGGCCAGCTGGAAGGCACCCGCTACGACAGCATCCGCGTGCAAGGCCATGCCGACCGGCTGGGCAGCACCGCCTACAACCAGACGCTGTCGCTGGCGCGCGCCGAGGCGGTGAAGAGCTACCTGGTGAGTTCGGGTCGGGTGGACCCGGCCCGCATCAGCACCGAGGGCATGAGCGAGTCCGAGCCCGTGACCCTGCCCGACGACTGCAAGGGCCCGATGAGCACGCCGGTGATCGCCTGCCTGCAGCCCGACCGCCGCGTCGAGATCGAGGTCAACGCAACACGATGAGATGAAGGCCGGCGCCACCCGTGCGGGGCTCGTGGCCGGCCTGCTGGTCCTGTGCGGCTGTGCCGCAGTGCCGCCCGGGGACGGCGCGCCCCTGCCTGCCGACGTGCCGGCGGCCTGGTCAAGGGCCGCGGCGCCCGGCGTGGCCATGGGGCTGGCGCAGTGGTGGCAGCGCTTCGATGACCGCCTGCTCACGCAGCTGGTGACCGATGCGCTGCAGGCCAACACCGGCGTGCTGGGTGCACAGGCCGCGCTGCGCCAGGCGCGTGCGACCAGCGCCGTCGCCGGCGCCGCGCTGTGGCCGCAGATCGCCACCTCGGCCTCGGCCCAGACCGGCACGCGCGGCGGCCACGCCAGCGGCGACAGCTTCCAGGCCGGGCTCGATGCCCGCTGGGAGCTGGACCTGTTCGGTGGCGCGCGCGCCCGGCTGGCCAGCAGCGAAGCCGCGGCCAAGGCCAGCGCGGCGCAGCTGGGTGATGTGCAGGTGTCGCTGGCCGCCGAGGTGGCGCTGAACTACATCGCGCTGCGCAGCGCCCAGGCGCGCCTGGCCATCGCCGATGCCAACCTGTCCAGCCAGTCGCAGACGCTGCAGATCACCGGCTGGCGGGTCCAGGCCGGCCTGCTGAGCACGCTGGAATCTGAACAGGCCCGCGCCGCGCTGGAACAGCTGGGCGCGGCGCGCCCGGCGCTGCAGGCGCGCATCGCACAGTCGGTGCACGCGCTGGCGGTGCTCACCGGCCGTCCGCCGGCCGCGCTGAATGCCGAGCTGTCGGCGCCCCGACCGGTGCCGCGCGCGGCCGCCGACCCGCTGCCCGACCCGCCTGCCGCGACCCTGGACCAGCGCCCCGACGTGCGCGCCGCCGCCCAGCAGGTGCTGGCGGCACAGGGCCAGGTGGCCCAGGCCGATGCGGCGCGCTACCCCAGCTTCAGCCTGGGCGGGTCGCTGGGCTCCAACGCGGCCACGCTGGGGGCCCTGGGCAATGGTGCCAACCTCGTCACATCGCTGCTCGCCCGCGTGAACTGGCCGCTGTGGGATGGCGGCGCCGCCAGCGCCCAGCTCGACGCCCAGCAGGCGGGGCTGGAGCAGGCGCGCGCGGCCTACCGCGGCACCGTGCTCGCAGCGCTGCAGGAGGTCGAGGACACGCTGGTGGCGCTGCAAGGAAACCACGAACGCGCCACCCGCCTGCGCCAGGCCAGCGACGCGGCCACCAACGCCGCCACCCTGGCACGCCAGCGCTATTCCAGCGGGCTGGTGGATTTCCAGACCGTGCTCGAGACCCAGCGCAACCAGCTCGGTACGCAGGACAACCTGGCCGGCGCCGAGGCCGACGCGGCCAGCGACCAGGTGCGCCTGTTCAAGGCCCTGGGCGGCGGCTGGCCCGCAAACGCGCCAGCCAACGCCCGCCCGGCGCCCCCTTCCACCCTTCCCGGCCCGCCCGCGCGATGAACGACACCCGCCCCGCCCCCAGCACCCTGGCGCAGCCCGCCGCCAACACCGAACTGGCGGCCTTGCTGGACGAGCCCGCGGCGCGCGCCTGGTACCGCCGGTCGCTGTGGTGGGTCGGCGCTGCGCTGCTGCTGGTTGCGGGCGGCCTGGGCTGGTGGTGGTGGGCCAGCCGCGCCGCGCAGGCCGCGCCGGTGTACACCACCCAACCGGCAACGCGCGGCAACCTGACGCTCAAAGTGACTGCCAATGGCACGCTGCAACCCACGCGCAGCACCGGCATCGGCAGCGAACTCTCGGGCACGGTGCTCAAGGTGAATGTCGACGTCAACGACCGCATCCGCAAGGGGCAGGTGCTGGTGGTGCTGGACACCGCCAAGCTGCGTGACCAGGTGCAGCGCGCCCAGGCCGGTGTGGCGGCGGCCCAGGGCCGCGCAGCGCAGGCCGCGGCCACGGTGCAGGAAGCGCAGGCGGCGCAGGCGCGGCTGGAAGAGGTGTTCCGGCTGTCGGGCGGCCAGGTGCCTTCGCGCGCCGAACTCGACGGCGGCCGCGCCACGTTGGCGCGCGCCCTGGCCGACCGCGCCAGCGCCGGCGCCAACGTGGCCGACGCCCAGGCCGCGCTGTCCACCGAGCGCATCAACCTGGGCAAGGCCTCGATCGTCGCCCCGGCGGACGGCACGGTGCTCACGCGCAGCGTCGAACCCGGCAACGCGGTGGCCGCTTCGCTGCAGGCGGTGACGCTGTTCACCGTGGCCGACGACCTGCGCCAGCTGCGCCTGTGGGTCTACGTGGACGAGGCCGACGTGAGCGCGGTCAGCGTGGGCCAGGCCGCCAGCTTCACGGTCAGCGCCTATCCGGGGCGGCCGTTCCCAGCCAAGGTCACGCGCGTGGGCTTCGGCTCGACCATCACCGACAACGTGGTCACCTACCTCACCTACCTGGACGTGGCCAACGCTGACCTGAGCCTGCGCCCGGGCATGACGGCCACCGCCACCATCACCGCCACCGAGCGCCAGGACGTGCTGCTCGTGCCCAACGCAGCGCTGCGCTTCGTGCCCGGCAGCGCGGCCCCGGCCGCGAACAAGGGCTTCGGCGCCAACCTGATGGTCAGCCCGCAGCGCCCGCAGCGCCGCCAGTCCGCCGACGGCAACAGCACCGCCGCGGCGCGCCAGGTGTGGGTGCTGGGCGACGACGGCAAGCCGGCCGCGGTGGCCGTGACGCCGGGCATCAGCGACGGCCGCATGACCGAGATCACCGGCGGCGCGCTCAAGGCCGGCATGCGCGTCATCACCGACCAGAAGAGCGCCGCCCCGTGAGCGATGCGCTGATCCGGCTGCGCGGCGTGAGCAAGCGCTACGGCAGCGGCGCGGCCGAACTGCTGGCGCTGAAGGGCATAGACCTGGACATCGCGGCCGGCGAGTTCGTGGCCATCATGGGGCCCAGCGGTTCGGGCAAGAGCACGGCGATGAACATCCTGGGCTGCCTGGACACGCCCAGCGCCGGCCAGTACCTGTTCAAGGGCGCGCACGTCGAGGCGCTGACGCGCGACCAGCGCGCGCGGCTGCGGCGGCGCTACCTGGGCTTCGTGTTCCAGGGCTTCAACCTGCTGGCGCGCACCTCGGCGCAAGAGAACGTGGAGCTGCCGCTGCTGTACCGCGGCGACGCCGCCGGCGTGCGCAGCAAGGCCGCGGCGCGCGCGCTGGCCTCGGTCGGGCTGGGCGGCTGGGAGCAGCACACGCCGGCCGAGCTGTCGGGTGGCCAGCAGCAGCGCGTGGCCATCGCCCGCGCCATCGTCACCGAACCGGCGGTGGTACTGGCCGACGAGCCCACCGGCAACCTGGACACGCAGCGCAGCCACGAGATCATGGGCCTGCTGCTGGCCCTGAACCGCGACCACGGCATCACCGTGCTGATGGTCACGCACGAGCCCGACATGGCGGCCTATGCCCACCGGCTGGTGAGCTTCGTCGACGGCCGCATCGCGCACGACGCCGCCAATGCCCACCCCACGACCGCAGCCCCCGCGGCCGCGGCGACCCTCACCGCGGCGCTCGCCTGATGCTCTACAGCGTATTCATGCTGGCCCTGCGCTCGGTGCGGCGCAACGTGCTGCGCTCATTCCTCACCATCCTGGGCATCGTCATCGGCGTGAGCGCGGTCATCACCATGGTCACGCTGGGCAACGGCGCCAGCCAGGCCATCCGCAACCAGATCTCCAGCCTGGGCACCAACCTGCTGCTGGTGATGCCCGGCCAGCGCGGCCCGGGCGGCGGCGGCGGCGGCGGGGGCGGCGTGCCCCAATTCACCGAGGCCGATGCCGAGGCCATTGCCGCGCAGATCGGCGGCGTGGCCGCGGTGGCGCCGCAGGGCCGCGCCAGCGCCACGGTGGTGGGCAATGGCCGCAACTGGTCCACCAGCGTGGTCGGCAGCACCAACGCCTGGTTCGAGACCGGCAACTGGAAACTGCAGCAGGGCCGCCTATTCGCTGAAGACGAACAACAGGCCGGCGCCGCCGTGTGCATCGTCGGCGAGACCGTGCGGCGCGAGATCTTCGGCGGCGCTGCCGGCAGCCAGGGTCTGGGCGAGCAGCTGCGCATCCGCCAGTTCTCGTGCGAGGTCGTCGGCATCCTGGCGGCCAAGGGCCAGAGCGGCATGGGCGACCAGGACGACACCGTGGTGCTGCCGCTGGTGACGCTGCAGCGCCGCGTCACCGGCAACCGCAAGGTGAGCACGCTGTCGGTGGCCATGGAAGACGGCAGCGACGGCACGCGGCTCAAGGCCAGCCTGCGCCAGCTGCTGCGCGAACGCCGCAGGCTGGCCGACGAGGACGCCGACAACTTCAACATCTTCGACACCCAGCAGCTGGCCGAAACGCTGTCCAGCACCATGGGTGTGCTGACCACGCTGCTGGGCGCGGTGGCCGCGGTCAGCCTGCTGGTGGGCGGCATCGGCATCATGAACATCATGCTGGTGAGCGTGACCGAGCGCACGCGCGAGATCGGCCTGCGCCTGGCCGTGGGCGCGCTCGAAGGCGAGGTGCTGCTGCAGTTCCTGATCGAAGCGGTGGTGCTGTCGGCGCTGGGCGGTGTGGTCGGCATCGCCATCGCCACCGTGGCCTCGTGGGGGTTGTCGCTGTACATGGCCGTGCCCTATGCCTTCGACCCGACGATCAACCTGCTGTCGCTGCTGTTCTCGGCCGCCATCGGCGTGCTCTTCGGCTACTTCCCGGCGCGCCGCGCGGCGCAGATGGACCCGATCGAGGCGCTGCGCCACGAATAGCGGCGCCGTGCGCAGCGTGCGCCGCCGCACCGACAGGCCAGGCCCGCCGCACTAGGCTGAACGCGCCGACGTGACCCGCGCTTGTCCGGTCGCCGCAGCCCCTTCTGGAGATCATCATGCGCAGACCCCACGCCCGGCCGCTGTGGCAGGCCCTGGCACTCGGCCTGGCCGGCCTGGCCGGCCTGGCCGCAGCGCCGCCCAGCCTGGCCCAGGTCACCTTCTACGAGCACGAAGGCTTTCGCGGCCGCAGCTACACCACCACCATCCCGGTGGCCGATCTGCAGCGCCGCGGCTTCAACGACCGCGCGTCGTCGGCGGTGGTCACCACCGACCGCTGGATGATCTGCGAGGACTCGCGCTTCGAGGGCCGCTGCACCGTGCTGCGGCCGGGCCAGTACCCGTCGCTGGTGGCCATGGGCCTGAACGACCGCGTGTCCTCGGTGCGTGACGTCGACCGCCGCGCCCGGTTGAACGACCAGCACTACGCCCCCACGCCGGCGGTCGTGGGCGACTTCCGCCGCCGCGGCGACGAACGCCTGTTCGAGGCGCCGGTGCGCACGGCACGCGCCGTGTTCGGCGCACCCGCGCAGCGCTGCTGGATGGAACGCGAGCGGGTGCCCCAGAACCGCAGCGAAGCGCGCGCGCCCGACGCCATCCACGCGGCGGTGATCGGCGGCATCCTGGGCCACCAGGTCGGCGCCGGGCGCGAGCTGCAGCGCTGTGTCAGCACCCCTGCGTCGGCAGCGCCGGCCTACTGGAACGTGACCTACACCTTTCGCGGCCAGGAGCACCAGGTCCAGCTGATGGGCCCGCCCGGTCCGACCATCACCGTCAACCAACTGGGAGCACCGCGCGCCTGAGCCAACCCGCCTGACCCGTCACCCCAGGGTTCCGGGATCCTGATCCCACGCAGCAATGCACGCTGCGCGCCAGCGTGCGCGCGGTCGGGCGGGGTTGCGCGCCCGAATAGACGACACTGCCGCCATGAACGGGCGGCGATTCGGCAAGGCCATGATCGGGCTGCTGCTCGGCGCCCTCACGGCCGTGGCCCAAGCCGCCGGCGGCCTGACGGCCGAAGAGAAGCGCTGGCTCGAAGGTGTCTGGCCGGTGCTGCTGTTCGCCCGCGACAGCGGGCTGCCCCTGGACGTGGTGGTGCAACCCCAGGCCGCGCCCGACCTGCCACCCATCGCGATGGCCTACATCGGCGGGCGCTGCAAGTTCGTGTTCTCGATGCGCGGCAACCCCGAGGTGCAGGCCACGCTGGCGCGCATCGAACCCGAGCTGCTGGATGCCACGCTGGAGCTGATGGCCGCGCACGAGCTGGCCCATTGCCGCCGCCACGTCGGCGGCGCCTGGCACGCGCTGCCGGACGGCCACACGCGCCCCGTCAGCACGGTGATGAACCTGCAGCAACGGGCAAGACACGAGGAACGGCAGGCGGTGCGGCGCGAAGAGGCCTATGCCGATCTGGTGGGACTGGCCTGGATTCACCTGCACCACCGCCCGCTGTACGCGCGGCTGCACGCCTGGCTAATGGCCGAGCGTGCGCTGCTGCAGGACCCCGGCGGCCCCCACGACACCCTGGCCTGGGCGCGGCTGGCGGCCGACGGCGACAGCTGGGCCGGGCCGGCCATCTTCGACGCCGCCCTGGTGCTGTGGGCCCAAGGGCTGGACGCCGCGCGCTGAGCGCGGCTGCCTCAGTCGGCGTCAGTCGGCTTTAGTCGGCTTCGGGGCCTCGTCGCTGCGCGTCACCAGCTCGCGGTAGATGCCGCCGGTGGCAGCACTGCCGCTGGTGGTGCCGGCGCCCTGCATGCGCTGGGTGCAGGCCAGCTTCTCGGCGCCGGCCAACGCGTCGCAGCGCTGGGCGTTGTTGCGCTCGTAGCTCGGGTTGCGGTCGGCCAGCCCGCCACGCAGGTTCTGCGCACGGGCCGCCTTGGCCTCCTGCACGCAAACCTGACGGCTCTGCTGCGAGGCCCCGCTGGTGCACGCAGCCATCTCGCTGCGGAACAGTGCCTGCGCTTCGCTGGCAGGGGTCACGGGCGCGGCCGTGCTGGCCAGCGTACCGAACAGGACCAGGATCGCCGCAGCGGCTCGGGTCGGGGTGATGCGCTCGATGATCTTCATGATTCGCTCCTACAGGCAAAAGCCGGCCGAGCAACGGGCCGGCAACCGGGGGGCGCGCGTCTGTCAGGACAACGCGCTGCGGCAATTGGCGCGGGCCTGGCGGTCCGCCAGGACGTTGCAGCGCCAGACCGCGTTGGAACGCTCCAACGCGGCGGCCCGGCGCAAGCCCCCGTCGACCACCCCCTGCCGCACCACGCGGTCAAAGCTCAGCAACAGGGCCAGCAGTGCCACCACTGCCAGCACGCTGGCCCAGCGCAGGGCGGGCGACATGGCCTAGCTCTTGACCTTGTCGGACTTGAACCAACCGTCGGTGGCCTTGCGTTGCCATTCGGCGATCTGCTTCTCGGCGTCGTCCTTGGCCAGGCCGTAACGCTCCTGCAGCTTGCCGGCCAGCTGGTCGCGACGGCCGGCCACGACATCGATGTCGTCGTCGGTGAGCTTGCCCCACTGTTCCTTCACGTGGCCGACGGCCTGCTTCCAGTTACCTTCGATAAGGTCCCAGTTCATGTGATCTCCTTATGTTGGGTTGGATGGGCGCCCGGGCTCAGGGGCGGATGGCGATCTCGTTCTTCACGGCCTTCACGCCGTTGGCCTTCCAGGCCAGCGTCTCGGCCATGGCCTTCTCGTTGGCGTTCTTGGCGAAGCCCGAGAGCATCACGGTGCCGTTGAGCGTCTCGACACTGATGGAAGTGCCGTCGACCGACCTGTTGTCCAGGAAGCGCGCCTTCACCGACGTGGTGATGGCGGTGTCGTCGACATAGGCGCCGACGGTTTCCTGGCCGCGCGTGACGGCGCATCCCGAAGCGGTGGCGAGCACCAGGGCGGCGAAGATGAGGGAAAGAGAGTTGCGGGTATTCATAAGGGTTCTCCGTGGTGTGCCCCCACTCTAGGCAGCAGCGCCCGTGCTGCCGATAGGCCGAGTGCGCTCCGCGTTGTAGGCGGACACCCCTTTTGGCGCGAAAGTGCGCCAGCGCACTGACCCGGGCCCTCCTTTGGCGTCACCCTAGCCCAAGGGCACGTGGGTGACGGCGTGATCGAACGCCCACCGAACGCGCCCCCGCCTTCCTGACAGGACACCCGATGAACCTCACCCGCCACACCGCGCCGAGCCGCGCCTGGACCCCGGCCCTGCTGCGCAGCTCGTTGCTGGCCAGCGCCCTCGTGCTGGCCGCCTGTGCCACCCCCTCCCCGCCGCCCACTGCGCAGATGGCCGTGGCCAATGCCGCACTGGCCCATGCCGTGGGCGCCGGCGCTGCCGAGTTCGCGCCAGTCGACATGGCCAAGGCGCGCGAGAAGATGAGCCGCGCCAACTCGGCCCTGGCCGCCAAGGACCACGACACCGCCCTGGCGCTGGCCCAGCAGGTGCAGCTGGACGCGCAGCTGGCCGAAGCCAAGGCCGAATCGGCCAAGGCGCGCAAGTCGGCCGATGCCATGCAGCAGGCCGACCGCGCACTGAGCGAAGAGATGTCGCGCAAGAAGCCCTGAACGCGCCCCTCCGCATGCGCCCCTTCACACCCGAACAGAAAGCCCCCATGAACCCGATCCGCCTGTACACCCTCACCCTGCTGGCCGCCGCCACGCTGGCCGCCTGCGGCTCCATGCCCGCCAACAACACCATGCTCGACCAGGCGCGCAGCGAATACCGCGACGCCCAGGCCAGCAGCCAGATGCAGGTGCTGGCCCCGGCCGAACTGCGCCAGGCCGGTGAAGCCCTGGCCCGCGCCAACGAGGCCTTTGCCCGCGACGAAGACAGCACCAAGGTCACGCAACTGGCCTACCTGGCGCGCCAGCGCGTGGCCCTGGCCACCGAAGCCGCCGGCCGCAAGGACGCCGAGGCCGCGGTGGCCGAAGCCAGCGCGGTGCGTGACCGCCTGCGCCTGGAAGCCCGTACGCGGGAAGCCGACGCCGCCACCCGCAACGCCGCCCTGGCCACGCAGGACGCGGCCGCCTCGCAGCGCCAGTCGGCGGCCTCGCAGCAGCAGGCCCGTTCGGCGCAGCAGCAGGCCAATGCCTCGCAGCAGCGCGCCGACGCCTCGCAGCAGCAGGCCAACGAATCGATGCAGGCCGCCGCCGCGTCGCAGCAGCAGGCCGATGAAGCCCAACGCCGCAACGCCGCGCTCGAAGCGCAGCTGCGCGACCTGAACGCCAAGAAGACCGAGCGCGGCATGGTCATCACCATCGGCGACGTGCTGTTCGACACCAACCAGGCTCAGCTCAAGTCGGGCGGCATGCGCAGCATCGAGCGCCTGAGCGGCTTCCTCAAGGAATACCCGCAGCGCAAGGCGGCGATCGAGGGCTACACCGACAGCACCGGCAGCGACAGCACCAACATGGCCTTGTCGGGCCGCCGCGCCGACGCCGTGCTCTCAGCGCTGATCGGCATGGGCGTGGACCGCAACCAGCTGATCTCCAGCGGCTACGGCGAGTCCTACCCGGTGGCCGGCAACGACAGCGCGGGCGGACGCCAGATGAACCGCCGCGTCGAGATCGTGCTGTCCGACGAGAACGGCACCGTCACGCCGCGCTGAGCCCTAGGAGCCTGGGCCGGCCCGGCGCCTCAGGCGGCGGGGGCCGGCGCCAGCAGCGGCACCACGAAGTAGGCCGGTGACGACAGCCCCGGCCAGTTCAAGTCCTGGCCCGGCAGCAGCAGTTGCACGCGGACCCCGGCGCCCCAGGGCGCCGCCGCCTGCAGTGCTTCGGCCGCGGGCAGGCGCAGCAGCAGGAAGTTCAGTTCCTGCCCGGCGCGCCGCAGCGTGATCTCGGCCCGGGGCCAGTGCCCGGGCAGGCCCGGCTGCAGGCGCAGCCGCTGCGGCCCCAGATCCAGCCCGAACACCGATTCGACCGCGGCGCGGTGCATCCAGGCGGCGCTGCCGGTGTACCAGCTCCAGCCGCCGCGCCCCGCCCAGGGCGGCGCGCTGTACACGTCGCCGGCCATCACGTAGGGCTCGGCCCCGTAGGCCGGGCCCTGGGTCGGATGGGCGGCGCGGTGCGCCGGGCTCAGGTACTGCCAGTACTGCCAGGCGCGGTCCAGCGCCGGCGCCGGGTCGCCCTGCGTGTGCGCCCAGGCCGACAAGGCCATCAGCGCCCACACGCCGGCATGCGAATACTGGCCGCCGTTCTCGCGCACCCCGGGCGGATAGGCCTGGATGTAACCGGCACTGGGCTGCGCGTGCTGCAGCGGCGGGTGCAGCAGGCGGATGAGCCCGGCCGCCGGATCCACCAGCAGCGCCTGCACCGCGTCCAGCGCCAGCGTCTGGCGCTGCGCCCGAACGGGGCTGGGCGCGCCGTCGCCCAGCACCGACCAGGACTGGGCCACCAGGTCCACGCGCGCCTCGGTGGCGGCCTGCGAGCCCAGGGCCTGGCCGTCGTCGAAGAAGGCGCGGGCATACCACTGGCCGTCCCAGCCCGGGCCGTCCAGCGCCTCGCGCCAGCCCTGGGCCGCGTCGTCCCAGCGCTGCGCGCGCTCGGCCTGGCCGCGGCGGCGCGCCACCGGGCCGAAGTCGGCCACCACGCGGCACAGGAACCAGGCCAGCCACACCGATTCGCCGCGGCCCTGGTGGCCGACGCGGTTCATGCCGTCGTTCCAGTCGCCGCTGCCCATCAGCGGCAGGCCGTGCACGCCCACGCGCAGGCTGCGGTCCACGGTGCGCGCCGCGTGCTCGTAGACGCTGGCCAGCTCCGTGCCCACGCTGGGCGTGCCGTACAGGTCTTCGGCGCCGTCGGGGATGGGCGGGCCCTCGATGAAGGGCAGCAGCTCGTCGAGCACGCCTTCGTCGCCGCTGCTGCGCAGGTAGTGCGACAGTGCGTGCGGCAGCCACAGCAGGTCGTCCGAAAAGTGCGTGCGCACGCCGGCGCCCTGGGGCGCGTGCCACCAGTGCTGCACGTCACCCTCGGCGTACTGGCGCGCGGCACAGCGCAGGATCTGCTGGCGCAACAGCGTGGGCGCGGCCCAGGCCAGGGCCATGCAGTCCTGCAGCTGGTCGCGAAAGCCGGTGGCGCCGCCGGCCTGGTAGAAGCCGGCCTTGGCCCACAGGCGGCACGCCAGCGTCTGGTACAGCAGCCAGCGGTTGACCAGCGCGTCGAACAGCGGGTCGGGCGTCTTCACGGTGGTGGCCGCCAGCAGCTGGTCCCAGCCGGCGCGCACGGTCTGCAGCCGCTGGTGCGCGGGCACGGCCTGGGCCTGCGTGGCCAGCTGCAGCGCGCGCCCGGGGCTGGCGCCCCAGCCCAGCAGCAGCACGCGTTCGGTGGCGGCGCCGGCGGGCAGCTCCAGCGTCAGCCCCACCGCGGCGCAGGGGTCCAGGCCCCCGCCCTGCTGCCGGCCCAGGTGGTCGGGCAGCACCAGTCGGCCGCGGGCGTCGAAGAACTCGCGCCGGTCGCAGGTCCAGTCGTCGTCGCCGGCGTCGGGCTCGGCCTCGTCGTGGCCAGGGGCGGCGCTGGCCCAGGCCAGGAAGGCGGTGCCGCCGCCGAAGCCGGCGGCCATTTCGCGCTGCGTGGCCAGCAGCACCGGCCGATGCAACAGCGCGCCGCGCGAGCGGTGCAGCGCGGTGTCGACGCTGGCACGGTCGCTGCGCTGCGCGCCCAGCATCCATTCGCACAGGCCCACCAGGCGCAGCGTGCGCGGTCGCGTGCCGTGGTTGACGATGCGCAGCTGCAGCTGCCGCACCGAGGTCTCGGCATCGACGCACCAGCAGGCGCTGATCTCGAGCTCGCCGCGGCGGTGCGTGATGCGCGTGTAGCCCTGGCCGTGGCGCACGCGGTACGGCGGCGCCGGCTCGCCCGGCGCGCCGGCCGCGCCCCAGGCCGCGGGTGCCACGTTCCAGACCTCGCGCGTGCGCCGGTCCTGCACCAGCAGCCATTGCGAGGGCGGGTCGGCCACCGGGTCGTTGGACCAGGCCGTGAGCTGGTTGAGCCGGCTGTTCAGCGCCCAGGCCGTGCCGGCGCCGGTCTCGGAGACATGGCAGCCGAAGTCGGCATTGGCCAGCACGTTGATCCAGGGCCGCACCGGGCGCAGCAGGCTGCCGCTGTCGAAATGGAATTCGCCCGCGGGTTCAGCGGCAAAGCGGCCCTGCGGCGCGGGCACCTCGTGGGCCAGGTGCGGCGCGGCGGCCAGCGCCACCTGCGACGCGGCCTGGCGCGCCTGCAGCGCCTGCTCGTGCGTGGCCGCCCATTCGTCCAGGTGGTGGGCCAGCGGGCGTCCGTCGGCGTGCAGGCGCACGCGCGCCAGGGTCTGCAGCGTGCCCAGTTCGTCGGCCGACAGGTCCTCGGCGCGCAGCAGGTGCCAGCCGCTGGCGGCTGCGGCGATACCGGTGCCGCCGGTGCCGACGCCGCCGCCCGCGTCCAGGTCATGGCGGTCGCGCAGCGCCGCCAGATCGCGCTGCAGCGGCATCAGGTACGAGGCCGGCTCGGCGTTGACCACCACCAGGTCGCAGACCACGCCGCCCCAGGCCCACAGGCCCAGCGCCTGGCTCAGCGCGCGCACCAGGCCCAGGCCGCGCGGCGCACCTGCGGACACCAGCACCAGCGGCCGGTCACCCGACAGGCCGAAGCGCCACAGCAGGCGGCGGTCGCACAACGGCGCGGGGCTGGCCGGCGGGCGCGTCAGGCTGAGCATCAGCGCCGTGGTCAGCGACTGCAGCGTGGTGAAGGTCTCGGCCTCCATGCCCAGGCCGCGCAGGCGGATGCCGGCCAGCGTGGCCGACATCAGCGATGCGCGCTCCACGTGGCTGGGCTGACGGTACTTGTCCAGCACCGCCTGCAGCGTGGGCTCGTGCGCCGAGGCCGCGGTGGCGAAGCTCAGCCGCGCCTGCGCGCCGGGGGCGATGAACAGGCGCACCGCCAGCGCGCACACCGGGTCGAGCCCGGTGTCCAGCGGCACGCGGTCGGCGCCGCCGGTGGGCCAGGGCTGAAGCGCGCCGCGCGGCGCGTGCGCGGCGCGGCTGCGCCCCAACCACTGCTGGCGGTCGACCTGGTACGACAGCGCGCTGGCGGCCGGCGTGCTTTCGGCCAGGAAGTGCGCCAGGTGCAGCGCGTTCTCGCCAGCCAGGCGCGGGCGGCGCTCGAACAGCAGCGCCTGCTGCGCCGCCTGGCAGTGCGCCCGCACGAACAGCTTGCCGAAGGCGGGGTGGGCCTCGTCGGCGCGGGCGTCGGCCAGCGCCACCTCGAAGGCCGAGACCAGCTCCAGCTGCAGCGTCTGCGCGCCGGTGTTCATGAGCTCGACCTGGCGGAACTCGATGTCGTCCTCGGGGCTGACCCAGACCGTGATGCGCGCATGCAGGTCGGGCCACAGCGTTTCGAAGACCACGCGATCGGCGTGGAAGACGCTGCGGTATTCGGCCTGCGGGCAGGGCGCGGGGTGCTGGGTCAGCGACACCGGCGCTGCCCCGGGCCCGGCGCCTTCGCGGCGCAGCCAGAAGAAGCTGCCGCCTTCATCGCGCAGCGCGTCGTCGCGCCAGCGCGTCAGGTCGCTGCCCTTCAGGCGGCTGAGCCCGGCGCCGTTGGCGCGCAGCGCCACGCTGTAGCGGCCGTTGGCCAGCAGGTGCGTGGGTTCGATGGCGTGGTGGCCGGGCCGCACCTCGCGCAGCAGCGTCGGCGCGCGGCGGTGCCGGGCCTGCGGCGGCGGGCT
>JALHPY010000004.1:93016-107323 GCA_022842305.1 Rubrivivax sp. | reverse complement strand
TGCTGCACCCGACTTCAGGCGCAGCTGCACGCCGGGGTTGGCGGCCTCGAAGGCCCGCGCCACGACCTGCAGCGCCTCGGCCATGCTGCTGTCAGCGGCCACCACCAGCGTCTGGGCCACAGTCGGCGCGGCCGCGGCGCCCATCAACAGCGCGGTCAATCCGCGCGCCAAAGTCCTGCCCAACTTATCGCACATGTCGTCCTCGGTACTCAATCGGCCAGCGCCTGGGCCAGAGTCTGCGTGCCCAGCGCCGCCTGGCGGCTGAAGGCGGCGCTGGCCGGCCCTGGCGCCAGCAAGGTGTTCTCCACCAAAGCGGCCAGCGGCGTGCGTTCCGGCTCGCAGATCAGCACGTGGCGCGCGCTGCCGCCTTCGTCCAGCCGCGCCACCCAGTCCATGGCCGACAGCAGGTCCACCAGCGGCTCCAGCACCAGCGGGTCGGCGCGCAGGCGTTCGGCCAGCGTGCCCAGCGTCAGGCCGCGCTCGGGTTGCTGGCGCGCCCGCTGCAGCTCGCGCAGCACGGCCAGCGCGGTCTCGAAGCGCCAACCGGGCGCCGTGGGCGCCAGCGGCACGCGCATCAACAGGCTGGGCGCATAGGCCGCGATCACCGCGCCCAGCAGCACGATCACCCAGCCCAGGTAGATCCACAGCAGCAGGATGGGCACGGTGGCAAAGGCGCCGTACACGGCCGAGAAGGTGGGCACCGAGGCCACGTACCAGGCCAGACCCTTCTTCGCGCCCTCGAAGGCCAACGCCACGAACAACGCACCGGCCCAGGCGTGGGCCCAGCGCACCGTGGTGTTGGGCACGTAGTGAAACAAGCCGGCCGCGGCCGCCGCCAGCAGCAGGAACTGCATGGTTTCCAGCAGCAGGCTCACCGCCCCCGGCAGCGCCGATACCAGCCCCTGCGAGGCCGACACCGCGTAGGAGGTGAGCGACAGGCTCAGGCCCAGCGCCAGCGGGCCCAGCGTGAGCACGGCCCAGTACACCAGGATGCGCTGCGCCAGCGGGCGCACGCGGCGCACGCGCCAGATGCCGTTGAGCGTGCGGTCTATGGTCAGCACCAGCGCCAGTGCGGTGGCCCCCAGCAGCAGCAGGCCGGCCGTGCCCATGCCGCGCGCCTTGGCGGCAAACTGCGTCAACGCACGCAACACCGGCCGCGCGATGCTGTCGGGCACCAGGTTCTGCAGAAAGTACTTCTGCAGCGCGCCCTCGAGCCCGGCAAACATGGGGAAGGCGGTGAACACCGCCAGCATCACCGTCACCAGCGGCACCAGCGCGATCAGCGTGGTGAAGGTCAGGCTGCCGGCGGTGATGCCCAGGCGGTCTTCGCGGAAGCGCTGGCGCAGCGTGCGCAGGGTGTCGAACCAGGGCCAGACGCTCAGCGTCTGGAGCAGGGCCTTGATCATGGCCATGCCGCGCTCGCCGAGGCCGCCGCTTCGGCGAAGAAGGGAGCTCATGCTGGCTATGATGCCAGCATGGATGAACCCAAGCACCCCGACGGCGTGGTACGCACGGCGCGCGCGGTGGCCCTGACCGCGGTGCTGGGCCTGATTGCACTGGGCCTGGCCTGGGAGCTGTGGCTGGCGCCCACCGGCAGCGGCACGCTGGCCCTCAAGGTGCTGCCGCTGTTGCCCTGCCTGGCCGGGCTGTTGCGCCACCGCATGTACACCTTCCGCTGGCTCAGCCTGCTGGTCTGGCTGTACGTGCTGGAAGGCGTCATGCGCGCCACCAGTGAGAGCGGCCTGTCGCAGCAGTTGGCCATGGCCGAGCTTGCGCTGTGCCTGCTGATCTTTGCCGCCTGCGGCCTGTACATCCGCCGGCGCCAGCGCAACGCGCGGCAACAGCCGGCGTGAACACGCCGGGCCAGGGGAGCACGCTGACCCTGCTGGCCGACCTGCGCCAGACCCTGGGCGCAGCCCAGGTGCTGACCGAGGGCGACCTCTCGGCATGGGAGCTGGACTGGCGCCGCCGCTGGCGCGGCCGTGCGCTGGCCGTGGTGCGGCCGGGCAGCACCGAAGAAGTGGCCGCCGTGGTGCGCGCCTGCGCCGCGCACGGCACGGCCATCGTGCCGCAGGGCGGCAACACCGGCCTGGTGGGCGGCGGCGTGCCCGACGCCAGCGGCACACAGATCCTGCTGAGCCTGCAGCGCATGCACCGCCTGCGCGCGCTCGACGCCGCCAACCTGACCCTCACCGCCGAAGCCGGCTGCGTGCTGCAGACCCTGCAGGTCGCGGCGCACTCACAAGGCCTGCTGCTGCCGCTGAGCCTGGCCGCAGAAGGCAGCTGCACCCTGGGCGGCAACCTGGCCACCAACGCCGGCGGCACGCAGGTGCTGCGCTGGGGCAATGCGCGCGAGCTGTGCCTGGGGCTGGAGGTGGTCACTGCCCGCGGCGAGGTCTGGCAATCACTGAGCGGGCTGCGCAAGGACAACACCGGCTACGACCTGCGCGACCTGTTCGTGGGCAGCGAGGGCACGCTGGGCATCATCACCGCGGCCACCATGAAGCTGGCGCCGCTGCCGGCGGCGGTGAGCACGGCGCTGGCCTCCTGCGCCAGCCTGGCCGATGCCGTGGCCCTGCTGCAGCGGGCGCGCGGCCGGTTGGGCTCGGGACTGACGGGCTTCGAGGTGATGAACGCCTTCTCGCTGGAACTGGTGGCACGCCACTTCCCGACCCTGCCGCGGCCCCTGCCCGCCGCGCCCTGGACCGTGCTGCTGGAGCACAGCGACACCGAGGGCGAGGCACCCGCCCGCGCGCGCTTCGAATCGCTGCTGGGCGCGGCGCTGGAGGCCGGCGAGATCACCGACTGCGCCATCGCCGAGAGTCTGGCGCAGTCGCGCGCGCTGTGGCAACTGCGCGAATCCATCCCGCTGGCCCAGGCCGAGGAAGGCCAGAACATCAAGCACGACATCTCGCTGCCGGTGTCGGCCATTCCCGATTTCGTGGCGCACACCGACGCCGCGCTGCAGCGCCAATGGCCCGGCGTGCGCCTGGTGGACTTCGGCCACCTGGGCGACGGCAACCTGCACTACAACGTGCAGGCACCGCCGGGCATCGAGGCAGCGGCATTCCTGGCCGAGCAGGAAGAAGCGGTCAACGCCGTGGTCTTCGACGCCGTGGCGGCGCGCGGCGGGTCGTTCTCGGCCGAGCACGGCATCGGCGCGCTCAAGCGCGACGAACTGGCGCGGCGCAAGTCGCCGGTGGCGCTGGCCATGATGCGGGCGATCAAGGCCGCACTCGACCCGCAGGGGCTGTTCAACCCCGGCCGCGTGCTCTGACGCTGCAGCCTTGCGGCCCGGGCCAGCGCCCGGCTTGGGCGCGCTGCGCTACTGCACCGGGCCCTTGAGCGCCGCCGGCACCGGGATGGACAAGGTCTCGATACCGTCTTCCTGCAGCGCGGCGCGCTCTTCGGGCGTGGCCTGGCCGCGGATGCCGCGCGCGGGCTTCTCACCGTAGTGGATGCGGCGGGCCTCTTCGGCAAAGTTCTCGCCCACGTCTTCGGTGTTGGCCATGAGCGCGCGCACGCTCTGCAACCAGGCGGCCTGCAGGTCTGCGGCGCGGGGCGGTGCCTGCGGCGCTGTGGGCGCTGCAGGCAGTGCTGGCGGGCTGGCTTCGGGCGCGCGCGCGCCCGACAGGTTGAGCCGCGGCGCGCTGGGCATGCGGCTGATCACGCGGTCGGCGCACAGCGGGCACTCGATCAGGCCCCGGCCGTTCTGGCCCATGAAATCTTCGTCCGAGGCAAACCAGCCCTCGAAACCGTGGCCGTTGGCGCAACGCAGGTCCAGCACCTTCATGGTGCCGACATCATAGGGTCTTGCGCGCTTTCGGCGGGCTGCCAGTCCCAGGGCCGGCGCCCACTGCGGCACATCTGCAGCCAGCGCAGGCCGATCACGGTCTTGACGTCGGGCAGGTCACCGGCCACGTCCAGCGCCTCGAGTTCGGCTTCGCTCAGGCGCACGGTCTCGACGAACTCGCCCTCGTCCAGCTGCGCCGTGCCGCCCACCAGGCCGCGTGCGAACCAGATCCAGATGCTCTCGGTGGCATAGGCCGGGGCGTTGTGGATGCGACCGGCGTAAGCCCATTCGCGCGCGGTGTAGCCGGTTTCCTCGGCCAGCTCGCGCATGGCGCAAGTCAGGGTGCTCTCGCCCGCATCGCGCTTGCCCGCCGGAAACTCGAGCAGCACCTTGGCCACCGGGTAGCGGTACTGGCGCACCATCACCAGCCGGCCATCGTCGAGGATGGGGATCACCGCCACCGCGCCCGGGTGCTGGATGAATTCGCGCGTGGCGCTGCTGCCGTCGGGCAGGCGCACGACATCGCGGCGCAGTTCCAGAAAGCCGCCGGCGACGAGGGTTTCGCCGCCAGTGCGCTGTTCGATCAGGTGGGCATCGTCTGGTGTCATGGGCCGGCCGCCTGCCCGTCGGGGATCAGGTGGCCAGGGCCTTGACGATGGCGTCGCGGCACATCGCCATCAGCCCGCCCGACAGCGGGCCCAGGATCAGCACGGCCGCGCCGTTGAGCGCCAGCAGCGCGGTCACACCCTGGGTGCGCGAGACCGGGGCGGTCTGAACCGGCTCGTCGAACCACATGACCTTGACCACGCGGATGTAGTAGTAGGCGCCTATCAGCGAGAACATCACCGCTATCACGGCCAGCCAGATGTACAGCGGCACGTTGGTGGTGACCAGCGCCTGGATCACCGCCAGCTTGCCGAAGAAGCCGATCATCGGCGGCACGCCGGCCAGCGAGAACATGAACACCGTCATCACCCCGGCGACCCAGGGGCTGCGCCGCGACAGGCCGGCCAGGTCGACGATCTCTTCGCTCTCGAAGCCCTGGCGCGACAGGAACATGATCAGCCCGAAGGTGCCCAGCGTGGTCAGCACGTAGGCCACCAGGTAGAACATGGCCGAGCTGTAGGCGTTGCCGGCCGACAGCGTGTTGCCGCTCACCACGCCGGCCGACAGGCCCAGCAGGATGAAGCCCATCTGCGCGATGGTGCTGTAGGCCAGCATGCGCTTGAGGTTGGTCTGCGCGATGGCGGCCAGGTTGCCGATGGCCAGCGAGGCCACGGCCATGACGATGAGCATCTGCTGCCAGTCGAAGGCCAGGCCCAGCATGCCTTCGACCAGCAGGCGGATGACGATGGCGAAGGCCGCGAACTTGGGCGCGCCGCCGATGAGCAGCGTCACCGCCGTGGGCGCGCCCTGGTAGACATCGGGCACCCACATGTGGAAGGGCACGGCGCCGAGCTTGAAGCCCAGGCCGGCGACGACGAAGACCACACCGAAGATCAGCACTTCCTTGTTGATGCGGCCGGTGCCAATCTGCTCGAACACCTTGGGGATGTCCAGCGTGCCGGTGGCGCCGTACATCATCGACAGGCCGTAAAGCAGGAAGCCGCTGGCCAGCGCGCCCAGCACGAAGTACTTCATGGCCGCCTCGGTGGCCACGGCGTGGTCGCGGCGCATCGCGGTCAGCGCGTACAGGCTCAGGCTCATCAGCTCGAGGCCCAGGTAGACCACCAGGAAGTTGTTGGCCGAGCACATCACCGAAATGCCCAGCAGCACGAACAGCGTGAGCACGTAGAACTCGCCGCGCGCCATGTCCCGATCGGCCAGCGTGGGCCGCGCGTAGGCCAGCGTGGCCATCACCGCCAGTGCGGCAAAGCACGACAGCAGCTCGCCCATGGGATCGACCACCATCAGGCCCTGCATGGCATAGGTGGTCATGCCGGAGAAATAGCCCTCCAGGTGCAGCAGCGCGAAGCCGCCCGCAGCCACCTGCGTCAGGCCATAGGTGGTGTTCTGCTCCGGATCGGGGATGAAGAGATCGGCCAGCAGCACCACGCAGGCCATGCTCAGCAGCCAGATCTCAGGGTAGACGACGGACCAGTTCATCGAGGTCATGGTGTTGTTCTCGTAGCGCCGTCAGTTCAGCTTGCTCAGGGCCACGTGCTTGAGCAGTTCGGCCACCGAGACGTTCATCACGTCGGTGAAGGGCTTGGGATAAAGGCCCATCCACAGCACCGCAACCGCCAGCAGCGACAGCGTCAGGAATTCGCGGCCATTGAGGTCGGTGAGCTTCTTCACATGGTCGTTGGCGACATCACCGAAGTACACCCGCTTGACCATCCACAGCGTGTAGGCGGCACCGAAGACCAGCGTGGTGCTGGCCAGCGCGGCGACCCAGAAGTTGTGCTTCACGGCGCCCAGGATGACCATCCACTCGCCCACGAAGCCGGCCGTTCCCGGCAGGCCGCAGTTGGCCATGGCAAACAGCACGGCAAAGGCGGCGAAGGTGGGCATGGTGTTGGTCACGCCGCCGTAGGCCGAGATCTCGCGGCTGTGCACGCGGTCATACAGGACGCCGATGCACAGGAACATGGCGCCCGAGACGAAGCCGTGGCTGATCATCTGCAGGATGGCGCCGCTCATGCCCAGGTCGTTGAAGAGAAAGAAGCCCAGGGTGACGAAGCCCATGTGTGCGATGGAGCTGTAGGCCACGAGCTTCTTCATGTCCTGCTGCACCAGCGCCACCAGGCCGATGTACAGCACCGCCACCAGGCTGAGCACGATCATGAAGTTGGCGTACTCGTGCGCCGCGTCGGGCGCGATGGGCAGGCTGAAGCGCAGGAAGCCGTAGGCGCCCAGCTTGAGCATGATGGCCGCCAGCACCACCGAGCCGCCGGTGGGCGCCTCGACGTGGGCGTCGGGCAGCCAGGTGTGCACCGGCCACATCGGCACCTTGACCGAGAAGGCGGCGAAGAAGGCAAAGAACAGCAGTGTCTGCGCGTTCAACGGCAGCGGTAGCTTGTGCCAGGTGAGGATGTCGAAGCTGCCGCCGCTCTTGAAGTACAGATAGACCAGCGCGATCAGCATCAGCAGCGAGCCGAGCAGCGTGTACAGGAAGAACTTGAAGGCCGCATAGACGCGCCGCGGGCCGCCCCAGACACCGATGATGATGTACATCGGGATCAGCGTGGCTTCGAAGAACACGTAGAACAGCATGCCGTCGAGCGCGCAGAACACGCCCACCAGCAGGCCCGACAGGATGAGGAAGGCCCCCATGTACTGCGCCACGCGCTCGGTGATGACCTCCCAGCCGGCCAGCACCACCACCACGGTGATGAAGGCGGTGAGCGGCACGAACCACATCGACAACCCGTCCACGCCCAGCGCGTAGTGCACGTTGAAGCGCTCGATCCAGGGCAGACGTTCGGTGAACTGCATCGCCGCGGTGGTGGTGTCGAAATCGGTGATCAGCGGAATCGTCACCAGGAACGATGCCACCGCCCCCACCAGTGCAAGGGCGCGCACGACGCCGGCGTTGTCGTCGCGGCCGACCGCGAGCAGCAGCGTGCCGAACGCTACCGGCAGCCAGATCGCGATGCTCAGCAGACCCATCTCATGTTCTCTCTTCGGGTTGTTCTTGTGGGTGGGCTCAGCGCATGAAGCTGCTGAACAGCGGCCACAGCTGCCAGGTCAGCAACGCGAAGATGCCGAGCAGCATGACCAGCGCATACTGGTAGAGACGTCCGGTCTGCAGCTGGCGCACGGCATTCGCCAGCGCGCCCACGGTGCTGGCCGAGCCATTGATGGCGCCGTCGATGACGGCCTGGTCGCCGCCCTTCCACAGGCCCGTGCCGATGGCGCGCGCACCGCGGGCCAGCACGTGTTCGTTGAACCAGTCCAGGTAGTACTTGTTCTCGAGGATGCGCACGATGGGGCTGAGCGCACGGCCGATGGCCGCAGGGATGGACGGCTGCTTCAGGTAGAACCACCAGGCGGTCACCACGCCGGCCACCGCCAGCCACAAGGGCAGCGTGACCAGCGAATGCAGCGCCATCGCGGTGGGGCCGTGGAAGGTCTCGGCCAGCTGCTTCATGGCCGGGTGCGCCGTGCTGTCGATGTGGATCGCGTCCTTGAGGAAGTCGCCGAAGAGCATGGGCGTGATCGTCAGGAAGCCGATGACCACCGAGGGAATGGCCAGCAGCACCAGTGGCGCCGTCACCACCCAGGGCGACTCATGCGGCGTGGCGTCGTGGTGGCCGTGGTCGTCGTGGCTGTGGTCGTCTTCCGGCGGGAAGGGCTTGTGGTGGAAGCGCTCCTTGCCGTGGAACACCAGGAAATACATGCGGAACGAATAGAAGGCGGTGACGAACACCCCCGCCACCACCGCGAACTCGGCGAACCACTTGCCCGGCAGGGTGGTCGCGTGCACGGCCAGGATGATGCTGTCCTTGCTGTAGAAGCCGGCGAACAGCGGCGTACCGATCAGCGCCAGGCTGCCCAGCAGCGAGGTGATCCAGGTGATGGGCATGTACTTGCGCAGCCCGCCCATGTTGCGGATGTCCTGATCGTGGTGCATGCCCATGATCACCGAGCCCGCGCCCAGGAACAGCAGCGCCTTGAAGAAGGCGTGCGTCATCAGGTGGAACACCGCCACGCCGTAGGCGCTGGCACCCAGCGCCACCGTCATGTAGCCCAGCTGGCTGAGTGTGGAGTAGGCGACCACGCGCTTGATGTCGTTCTGGATGATGCCCAGGAAGCCCATGAACAGCGCGGTGATGGCGCCGATGACCAGCACGAAGTTGAGCGCCGTGTCCGACAGTTCGAACAGCGGCGACATGCGCGCCACCATGAAGATGCCGGCCGTCACCATGGTGGCGGCGTGGATCAGCGCGCTGATGGGCGTGGGGCCTTCCATCGAATCGGGCAGCCACACGTGCAGCGGAAACTGCGCGCTCTTGCCCATGGCGCCGATGAACAGGCAGATGCAGATCACGGTGATCAGCATCCACTCTCCCCCCCAGGTGGGATAGGGGAAGGCGATCTTGGCCAGCTCGGGCGCCTGAGCGAAGGCCTCGCTGTAGTTGAGCGTGCCGGCGTAGGCGACGATCAGGCCGATGCCCAGGATGAAGCCGAAGTCGCCGACGCGGTTGACCAGAAAGGCCTTCATGTTGGCGAACACCGCGGTCGGCTTCTTGTACCAGAAGCCGATCAGCAGGTAGCTGACCAGGCCCACCGCTTCCCAGCCGAAGAACAGCTGCAGGAAGTTGTTGCTCATCACCAGCATCAGCATGCTGAAGGTGAACAGCGAGATGTAGGAGAAGAAGCGCTGGTAGCCCGGGTCGCCGTCCATGTAGCCGATGGTGTAGACGTGCACCATCAGCGAGACGAAGGTCACCACCACCATCATCATGGCGGTGAGGCCGTCGACCAGGAAGCCGACCTCCATCACCAGCTTGCCCAGCACCGCCCATTCGTAGATGGTGGCGTTGAAGCGCGCACCGCCGGCCACCTGCTGCAGCACCACGACCGAGCCGATGAAGGCGATGAGCACGCCCAGGATGGTGAAGAAATGGGCGCCGCGGCGACCCACCAGCTTGCCGGCCAGGCCGGCGATGAGGGCGCCGGCCAGCGGCGCCAGCGGCACGGTGAGCAGAAGGCCCTGCGAGATCGTCGAAGCCATTGGTTATTCAGCCCTTGAGCTCGTCGAGCTCTTCGACGTTGATCGACGCCCGGTTGCGGAACAGCACCACCAGGATGGCCAGGCCGATGGCCGATTCGGCCGCCGCCACGGTGAGGATGAAGAACACGAACACCTGCCCGGCCATGCGGTCGGCCTCGACCGGCAGGTAGTGCGAGAAGGCGATGAAGTTCAGGTTGACGGCCAGCAGCATCAGCTCGATGGCCATCAGCAGCACGATCAGGTTGCGCCGGTTCAGGAAGATGCCGATCACCGACAGGGCGAACAGGATGCCGCCCAGCGAGAGGTAATGTCCGAGGGTGATCGCTCCCATCACGCCACCCCATCCTGCTTGGGCGCCGAGGGTGCTTCGATCACCGGCGCGATCTTCACCAGGCGCACGCGGTCGGCCTTGCGGGCACGCACCTGCTGCGAAGCGTCCATGTGGCGGCTGTCCTTGCGCCCGCGCAGCGTCAGCACGATGGCGGCGATGATGGCCACCAGCAGCAGCACGGCGGCCAGCTGAAGCGGATACAGGTAGTGGGTATAGATCTCGATGCCCAGCAGCTTGGTGTTGCCGATCTCGATGTCCTTGGCACTGGCCACCGGCGCCTCGAGCTGGAAGCCGCGCATCAGCACCAGCGCCATCTCCAGCGCGATGAGCGCGCCCACCAGGCCGGCCACGGGCAGGTGCTTCCAGAAGCCCTCGCGCATGCTGTCGGAGTTGATGTCCAGCATCATCACCACGAACAGGAACAGCACCATCACGGCGCCCACGTAGACCAGCACCAGCGTGATGGCCAGGAACTCGGCCTTCAGCAGCATCCAGATGCAGGCGGCGCTGAAGAAGGCCAGCACCAGGAACAGGGCAGCGTGCACCGTGCTGCGCGCCGTGATCACGCGCAGCGAGGCCAGCAGCAGCACTGCCGAGAAGACATAGAAGAGTACGGTGATCGTGTTCATGTTTTTCCGGGCTCGCCTCCTCGCGAACCGACAGCGGGTAGCCTCAGCGGTACTTCGCGTCGGCAGCGCGGTTGGCGGCGATGTCCTTCTCGTAGCGGTCACCCACGGCCAGCAACATGTCCTTGGTGAAGTACAGGTCGCCACGCTTTTCGCCGTGGTACTCGAAGTGGTGCGTCTCGACGATGCTGTCCACCGGGCAGCTTTCTTCGCAGAAGCCGCAGAAGATGCACTTGGTCAGGTCGATGTCGTAGCGCGTGGTGCGGCGGCTGCCGTCGGCGCGAACGTCGCTTTCGATGGTGATGGCCATGGCCGGGCACACGGCCTCGCACAGCTTGCAGGCGATGCAGCGTTCTTCGCCGTTGTCGTAGCGGCGCAGCGCATGCAGGCCGCGGAAACGCGGTGACAGCGGCGTCTTCTCTTCCGGGAACTGCACCGTGATGTTCTTGGACAGGAAGTGGCGCCCGGTGAGCGCCATGCCCTTGAGCAGTTCGGTCAGCAGGAAGCTGGACAGCACATCCTTGACGGCCGCAAGCGTACTCATCTTGTCACTTCCAGATGTTGAAGGGCGACTGGATCCACAGGCCCACGACCACGAGCCAGACCAGCGTCACGGGGATGAAGATCTTCCAGCCCAGGCGCATGATCTGGTCATAGCGGTAGCGCGGGAACGTGGCCCGCACCCACAGGAACATGGTGACCACCACGAACACCTTGATGGCCAGCCAGATCCAGCCCGGGATGAAGGACAGGAACTCGAACGGGGGCAGCCAGCCGCCCAGGAACAGCAGCACGCACAGCATGCTGACCAGGATCATGTTGGCGTACTCGGCCAGGAAGAACATCGCGAACGACATGCCCGAGTACTCGATCATGTGGCCGGCGACGATCTCGCTTTCGCCCTCGACCACGTCGAAGGGGTGGCGGTTGGTCTCGGCCAGGCCGGCGATGAAGTAGACGATGAAGATGGGGAACAGCGGCAGCCAGTTCCAGGACAGCACACCCGCGCCCATGCTGGCGAAGATGCCCTTGCCCTGCGACATGACGATCTCGACCATGTTCATGCTGCCGGCCACCATCAGCACCACCACCAGGGCAAAGCCCATGGCGATCTCGTAGCTGACCATCTGCGCCGAGGCGCGCAGCGCGCCCAGGAAGGCGTACTTGGAGTTGCTGGCCCAGCCGGCGATGATCACGCCGTAGACCTCCAACGATGTGATGGCCATCAGGAACAGCAGGCCGGCATTGACGTTGGCCAGCACCACCTCGGGGCCGAAGGGCACCACGGCCCAGGCCGCCAGCGCCGGCATGATGGTCATCACGGGGCCCAGGAAGAACAGGCCCTTGTTGGCCGCGGTGGGGCGAATGATCTCCTTGAAGATCAGCTTCACCGCGTCGGCGATGGGCGTGAGCAGGCCGTAGGGGCCGACCCGGTTGGGACCGGGGCGGATCTGGCTCCAGCCGATGGCCTTGCGTTCCCACAGCGTGAGGTAGGCCACGCAGCCCAGCAGCGGCAGGACCACGGCGATGATCTTGATCAGCGTCCAGATCACCAGCCACAGCGTGGGGCCGATGGCGGCGTTGGCGGCCTGATGCAGCGGTTCGAACATGGCGCTCAGACCTTCTCGACGGTGACGGTGCCGAACATCGCACCCAGGGCGGCCGTGCTGGCATGGCCGGCGGCCACGCGCACCGCGTCGGGCGCCAGCGTGGCGTCTTCACGCGCGGCCAGCACCACGGCACCGCTGCCCTGGCACACGCGCACCTGGGCGCCGGGCTGCAGGCCCAGTTGGCGCCACAGCGCCGATGGCAGGCCTGCCATCGGCGGGCGCGCGTCGGCGGTGAGTTGCAGTGCAGGCGAGCGGCGCACGATGGCGTCGCTGCTGTAGACGGGCACGTCGGCCACGCGCTGCAGGCCGGCAGGTGCCGCTGCGACCGCAGCAGCCGGCGCGGCGCCGCCGTTGTCCAGGCGCGCGGCGATGCCGGCCGGGTCACCCAGGGCTTCGGCGCGCACCTGCTCGACCGTCTCCTGGTCGAAGCCGGGCAGGCCCAGCAGGTTGCCCAGCACGCGCAGCACCTTCCAGCCCGGACGCGCGTCGCCCAGGGGCTTGACCACGCCGTGGAAGCTCTGCAGCAGGCCTTCGGCGTTGACGAAGCTGCCGGCGGTCTCGGTGAACGGGGCGATGGGCAGCATCACGTCGGCCACGTCGGCGGCCACGTTCTTGAAAGGTGTGAGCGCCACCACCAGGCCCGAAGCGGCCAGGGCCGCGGTGGCCGCGGCGGCGTCGGCGCTGTCCAGCACCGGTTCGGTGTTGAGCAGCAGCAGCGCCTTCATGGGCTGGCTGAGCATCTGGCCGGCATGGCGGCCACCGGCACCCGGCAGGGCACCGACCAGTTGCGCGCCGACGCTGTTGCCGGCATCGCCCAGGTAACCACAGCTGGCGCCCGTCTGCGCCGCGATCCAGCGTGCCAGGGCCAGCAGTGCGCCGGCCTGGGGATGCTGTGCCGCGGCGTTGCCCAGCAGCAGCGCGGCACGCTCGCCTGACAGCAGCGATGCGGCAATGGCTTGCGCCTCGGGCCCGGCCGTGCCGGCAACGGGTGAGGCAACGCCCTTGGCCGTGGCCACGGCAGCGGCCACGTCGGCCAGGGCCTGCAGCCAGGCCGCGGGGGCCTGCGACCAGCGGCTGGCCAGCGGCAGCAGCCAGTCGTCGTGGACGGCGTGCAGGCTGTGCACCTTGGCGCCGCGGCGCGCCGCCTGGCGCAGGCGCTGCGCGAACAGCGGGTGGTCCTTGCGCAGGAAGGAGCCGATGACGAAGGCGCGGTCCAGCTTCGACAGCGCGGCGATGGGGGTGCCCAGCCAGCGCGCATGGCCGGCCGGCGCGGTGTTGGCGAGGTCAGCGTGGCGCAGGCGGTGATCCACGCTCTGGCTGCCCAGCCCGCGCACCAGCTTGGCCAGCAGGTGCAGTTCTTCGACCGTGGACGAAGGGTGGCCCAGCGCGCCGATCTCATGGATGGCGCCGGCGCCGAACTCGGCCTTGACGCGCTTCAGCCCATCGGCCACGTAGCCCAGCGCGGTGTTCCAGTCCACCGCTGCCCAGGCGCCGTTCTGCTTGATCATGGGCTGGGTCAGGCGCTGCTCGCCGTTGAAGGCTTCGTAGCTGAAGCGGTCACGGTCGGCGATCCAGCACTCGTTGACGGCATCGTTCTCGAGCGGCACCACGCGCATCACCTTGCCGGCCTTGACCTGCACCACCAGGTTGGCGCCGTTGCTGTCGTGCGGGCTCACGCTCTTGCGGCGGCTCAGCTCCCAGGTGCGGGCGCTGTAGCGGAAAGGCTTGCTGGTGAGCGCGCCCACCGGGCAGATGTCGATCATGTTGCCCGACAGTTCGCTGTCGATGCTGCCACCGGCCACGGTGGTGATCTCGCTGTGCTCGCCGCGGTGGATCATGCCCAGTTCCATCACGCCGGCGATCTCTTGGCCGAAGCGTACGCAGCGCGTGCAGTGGATGCAGCGGCTCATCTCTTCCATGCTGATGAGCGGGCCGACGTCCTTGTGGAAGACCACGCGCTTCTCTTCGGCATAGCGCGAGGTGCTGCCGCCGTAGCCCACGGCCAGGTCTTGCAGCTGGCATTCGCCGCCCTGGTCGCAGATGGGGCAGTCCAGCGGGTGGTTGATGAGCAGGAACTCCATCACCGACTGCTGCGCCTTCAGCGCCTTGTCGCTCTTGCTGCGCACGACCATGCCGTTGGTCACCGGCGTGGCGCAGGCCGGCATGGGCTTGGGCATCTTCTCGACTTCCACCAGGCACATGCGGCAGTTGGCGGCGATCGAGAGCTTCTTGTGGTAGCAGAAGTGCGGTATGTACACGCCGGCCGC
>JALHPY010000004.1:0-92916 GCA_022842305.1 Rubrivivax sp. | reverse complement strand
GTGGCGCAGGCCGGCATGGGCTTGGGCATCTTCTCGACTTCCACCAGGCACATGCGGCAGTTGGCGGCGATCGAGAGCTTCTTGTGGTAGCAGAAGTGCGGTATGTACACGCCGGCCGCATCGGCCGCGTGCATGACCATGCTGCCGTCGGGAACGGAGACCTTCTTGCCGTCGAGTTCGATATCAGCCATGGCTTCAGGCCCTCCGCCGGGCCGCCCCAAGGAGGGCCTGCGCCCCCTCGGGGGGCAGCGAACGAATGTGAGCGTGGGGGCGCTTAGTCATGCTGCGGGACCATGCAGGTCTTGTGTTCGACGTGGTACGCGAACTCGTCGCGGAAATGCTTGAGCATGGCCTGCACCGGCATGGCCGCGGCATCGCCCAGCGCGCAGATGGTGCGGCCCTTGATGTTGTCGGCCACGTTGTCGAGCAGGGCCAGGTCTTCGGGCTTGCCCTTGCCGTGCTCGATGCGGTCGACCAGACGCCACAGCCAGCCCGTGCCTTCGCGGCAGGGCGTGCACTGGCCGCAGCTCTCGTGCTGGTAGAAGTAGGACAGGCGCAGCAGGCTCTTGACCATGCAGCGGGTGTCGTTCATCACGATCACGGCGCCCGAGCCCAGCATCGAGCCGGCCTTGGCGATGGCGTCGTAGTCCATCGTCAGTTCCATCATGGTCTTGCCCGGCAGCACCGGTGAAGACGAGCCGCCGGGGATCACGGCCTTCAAGCCGCCACCCTTCACGCCGCCCGCCATCTCGAGCAGCGTGGCGAAGGGCGTGCCCAGCGGGATCTCGAAGTTGCCGGGGCGGTTGACATCGCCGACCACGCTGAAGATCTTGGTGCCGCCGTTGTTGGGCTTGCCGCACTCGAGGTACTTCTGCCCGCCGTGGTTGATGATCCACGGCACCGCGGCAAAGGTCTCGGTGTTGTTGATGGTGGTGGGCTTGCCGTACAGGCCGAAACTGGCCGGGAACGGCGGCTTGAAGCGCGGCTGGCCCTTCTTGCCCTCGAGGCTTTCGAGCAGCGCGGTCTCTTCGCCGCAGATGTAGGCGCCGAAGCCATGGAAGCCGTGCAGCTGGAAGCTGTAGCTGCTGCCCAGGATGTTGTCGCCCAGGAAGCCGGCGGCGCGTGCTTCTTCCAATGCCTCTTCGAAACGCTGGTAGACCTCGAAGATCTCACCGTGGATGTAGTTGTAGCCCAGCTTCACGCCCATCGCGTAGGCGGCGATGGCCATGCCCTCGATCACGATGTGTGGGTTGTAGGCCAGGATGTCGCGGTCCTTGCAGGTGCCCGGCTCGCCCTCGTCGCTGTTGCACACCAGGTACTTGGGGCCCGGGTAGGCGCGCGGCATGAAGCTCCACTTCAGGCCCGTAGGAAAGCCCGCGCCGCCGCGGCCGCGCAGGCCGCTGAGCTTGACCTCGGCGATCACCTGGTCGGGCGTCATGCCCGCTTCGTTGCCGGCCACGCCATCCTTGCCCAGGATCTTGCGCAACGCCGAGTAACCGCCGCGCGCCACGTAGTCCGCCAGCCTCCAGTTCTTGCCATCCAGCCCGGCATAGATCTGCGCGCCGATGTGGCGGCCGTGGAAGCAGGTCTCGGCGCCCTTGGCCTGGAACTTGGACAGGTCAAGCATGGTCGGCCTTCAGCATCGCCAGCAGTTCGTCGAGCCGGTCGTTGCTCATGAAGCTGAGCATCTGGCGGTCATTCACCAGCAGCACCGGCGCATCGGCGCAGGCGCCCAGGCATTCGCTGGGCTGCACGGTGATCTGCCCGTCGGCGGTGGTGCCGTAGGGCTCGACGCCCAGGCGCTTGCACACATGGTCCAGCGCCTTCTCGCCGTCGCGCAGCTGGCAGGGCAGGTTGGTGCAGACGTTGAGCTTGTACTTGCCCACCGGCTGCTGGTTGTACATGTTGTAGAAGGTCGTGACCTCGTGCACCGCGATCGGCGCCATGCCCAGAACGGCGCCCAGCGCCGCCTCGGCCTCGGGCGACACATGGCCCTGCTCGTGCTGGATGATGGACAGGCAGGCCATCACGGCCGAGACCTTCTGGTCCGCGGGGTACTTGGCCACTTCTTTCGCGAAGAGGGCCAGGGTGGATTCCGAGAAGCTCATCGATCAATCTCGCCGAACACGATGTCCATGGTGCCGATGATGGCGACGGCGTCGGCAATCATGTGCCCGCGCGCCATCTCGTCCAGCGCCGCCAGATGGGCGAAGCCGGGCGGGCGGATCTTCAGCCGGTAGGGCTTGTTGGCCCCGTCGCTGACGAGGTAGATGCCAAACTCGCCCTTGGGATGCTCGACCGCCGCGTAGACCTCACCGGCGGGCACGTGCATGCCTTCGGTGAAGAGCTTGAAGTGGTGGATCAGCTCTTCCATGTTGGACTTCATGTCCACGCGCGCCGGCGGTGCCACCTTGTGGTTGTCGGTGATCACCGGGCCGGGGTTGGCGCGCAGCCAGTCCACGCACTGCAGGATGATGCGGTTGGCCTGGCGCATTTCTTCCACGCGCACCAGGTAGCGGTCATAGGTGTCGCCGTTCACGCCCACCGGCACGTCGAAGTCCATGCGGTCGTAGACGTCGTAGGGTTGGTGCTTGCGCAGGTCCCATTCGATGCCGCTGCCGCGCAGCATGGGGCCGCTGAAGCCGAGGTTGAGCGCGCGCTCGGGGCTGACCACGCCGATGCCCACGGTGCGCTGCTTCCAGATGCGGTTCTCGGTGAGCAGGGTCTCGTAGTCGTCGACGTTCTTGGGGAAACGCTTGCAGAAGTCTTCGATGAAGTCGAGCAGGCTGCCCTGGCGGTTCTCGTTCAGCGCCTTGATCGCCTTCTCGTTCTTGATGCGGCTGACCTGGTACTGCGGCATGCGGTCGGGCAGGTCGCGGTAGACGCCGCCCGGGCGGAAATAGGCCGCGTGCATGCGCGCACCCGACACCGCCTCGTACATGTCGAAGATGTCCTCGCGCTCGCGGAAGCAGTAGATGAGGATGTTCATCGCACCGCAGTCGATGCCGTGCGCACCCAGCCAGAGCAGGTGGTTCAGCAGCCGCGTCAGTTCGGCGAACATCACACGGATGTACTGCGCGCGCACCGGCACCTCGATGCCCAGGAGCTTCTCGATGGCCAGGCAGTAGGCCTGCTCGTTGACCATCATCGACACGTAGTCGAGGCGGTCCATGTAGGGCAGGTTCTGGATGAAGGTCTTGCTCTCGGCCAGCTTTTCGGTGGCGCGGTGCAGCAGGCCGATGTGCGGGTCGGCGCGCTGGATGACCTCGCCGTCCAGTTCGAGCACCAGGCGCAGCACGCCGTGCGCGGCCGGGTGCTGGGGCCCGAAGTTGAGCGTGTAGTTCTTGATCTCGGCCATATCAGTGCAGACCGCCGTAGTTGTCTTCGCGCACCACGCGCGGCACGATCTCGCGCGGCTCGATGCTCACCGGCTGGTAGATGACGCGCTTCTTCTCGGGGTCGTAGCGCATCTCGACATGGCCCGTCACCGGGAAATCCTTGCGCATCGGGTGGCCGATGAAGCCGTAGTCGGTGAGGATGCGGCGCAGGTCGAGGTGGCCCTCGAAGATGATGCCGAACATGTCGAAGGCCTCGCGCTCGAACCAGCTGGCGCTGGTCCAGAGCTCGGTGACCGAGTACACCGCGGGCATGTCGTCGTCGGGCGCGAAGACCTTCAGGCGCAGCCGCCAGTTGTGCCGCAGCGACAGCAGGTGCGTGACGATGGCGTAGCGCAGGCCTTCCCAGGGGCGGTTCTGGTACTCGGAGTAGTCGACGCCGCACAGGTCGATCAGCTGCTCGAAGGCCAGCGTGGCGTCGTCGCGCAGCGTCTTGGCCACCTCGGCGTAATCGGCGGCGGCCACCGTCACGGTGATCTCGCCGCGGTCACGCACCAGGCTCTTGAGCTTGGGGCCCAGCGCCGCTTGCACGGCGGCCTGCAGGTTGTCGAGCTTGGCTGTCATCGCGCGATGGTGTTTTCTCTGCGGATCTTGGCCTGCAGTTGCAGGATGCCGTACAGCAGCGCCTCGGCCGTGGGCGGGCAGCCCGGCACGTAGACATCCACCGGCACGATGCGGTCGCAGCCGCGCACCACCGAGTAGCTGTAGTGGTAGTAGCCACCGCCGTTGGCGCAGGAGCCCATGCTCAGCACCCAGCGCGGCTCGGCCATCTGGTCGTAGACCTTGCGCAGCGCCGGCGCCATCTTGTTGCACAGCGTGCCGGCCACGATCATCAGGTCGCTCTGGCGCGGGCTGGGGCGGAACAGCATGCCGAAGCGGTCGATGTCGTAGCGCGCCGCGCCGGCGTGCATCATCTCCACGGCGCAGCAGGCCAGACCGAAGGTCATGGGCCACAGCGAACCGGTCTTGGACCAGTTGATCAGTTTGTCGACCGAGGTGGTGACAAAGCCTTCCTTGAGAACGCCTTCGATGCCCATTGTTGTTGTCTCCTGGTGACCTGCGCGGTCACTCCCAGTCGAGCGCGCCCTTCTTCCACTCGTATACGAATCCCACGACGAGGATGCCGAGGAAAACCATCATCGCCCAGAAGCCTGACGCGCCGATTTCGCGCAGCGACACCGCCCACGGAAACAGGAAGGCGATTTCCAGGTCGAACAGGATGAACAGGATGGCCACGAGGTAGTAGCGCACGTCGAACTTCATGCGCGCGTCTTCGAAGGCCTCGAAGCCGCATTCGTAGGGGCTGTTCTTGGCAGCGTCGGGCCGGTTGGGGCCCATCACGAAGCCCAGCACCTGGGGCACGATGCCGATGGCGATGCCCACCAGGATGAAGAGGATCACGGGCAGATAGTTTTGGAGTTCCATCGCGTCGTCAGCGTCCGGTCAGGTTGGATTTGCCCACAAAAAAGCGCGCCGGTTCAGCCGATGGGTCGACTGCGTCGGGCGCGCCCTAGAGCGCCTTGCTTGGCCGATGTTCGTGCGACGGATTCGCCGCGAGCACCGCATGTTTCGAACAGGTCTTGCTGGTCTGGTGCCGACGGCGAGACTCGAACTCGCACAGCTTTCGCCACTACCCCCTCAAGATAGCGTGTCTACCAATTTCACCACGTCGGCAAGACGTTTCCTGGCACTGCCTTGCAGGTCGGTGGCATGAAGCCCGTGCCGCCTGCAAGCTCAAAATTCTAGCGTGAAAACCACGCCATTCCGGCCAAAGACCCGCTACTTGGAAGCCGCCGGCGCGGGCACGGGCAGGGGCACCTGCACCTGTACCGGTGCCGAAGCTGCACCCGGGATCACAGCGCCCTGCGGCGCGCTGGCCGCCACGGCGGCACGGTCGAGCACGCTCGAGCCAGCATCACTGCGCGCATCGCCCCGGCTGCCCAGGTAGGTGAGCGCCAGCGTGCAGACGAAGAACACGGTGGCGCAGGCCGCCGTGGCACGTGACAGGAAATTGGCGCTGCCGGTGGCACCGAACAGGCTGCCCGAGGCGCCGCTGCCAAACGATGCGCCCATGTCGGCGCCCTTGCCATGCTGGATCAGCACGAGGCCGATCATGGCCAGCGCCGACAGCAGTTGTATGGCCAGGATGAGGGTCATCCACATTTGCATGATGCTTGGTTCTCCGAGAAAGGGGTTTCAGCCGGCAGCCCGGCAAATGGCGATGAAGTCGGCCGCCTTGAGCGCCGCACCGCCGATCAGCCCGCCGTCGATGTCGGGCTGGGCAAAGAGGGTGGCCGCGTTGTCGGCCTTGACGCTGCCGCCGTACAGGATCTTCATGTGGTCGCCGCGGCCGGTGGCGGCGTGCAGTTGGCCGCGCAACACGGCGTGCACCGATTGCGCCTGCTCGGGGCTGGCGGTGCGGCCGGTGCCGATGGCCCACACCGGCTCGTAGGCCACCACCATCTCGGCGGCGCAATGCGCCAGCTGGTGGATCACGGCCGAGAGCTGGCGCTTGACCACGGCCTCGGTCTGGCCGGCCTCGCGCTCGGCCAGGGTCTCGCCCACGCACACGATGGGGGTTACGCCGCGGGCCAGCGCGGCCTGCGCCTTCTGCGCCACCAGCGCGTCGCTTTCGGCGTGGTATGCGCGGCGTTCGGAGTGGCCGACGATGGCGTAGCGGCAGCCGCACTCGTGCAGCATGCCGGCCGAGATCTCGCCGGTGTAGGCGCCCTGCTCGTGCGCCGACACGTCCTGCGCGCCCCAGCGCAGGTCGGTGCCGGCCAGCGTGGCCGCGGTTTCATTCAGAAAGACGAAGGGCACGCACACGGCCACGTCAGCGCCATAGGGCCGCCCGCCAACCAGTGCGGCCAGCAGCTCGGCATTGGCCGGACGGCTGCCGTGCATCTTCCAGTTGCCCACCACGAGTTTGCGTCGCATAGCAGCCCCTTTTCAGTCCCAGGTGAGGACGATCTTGCCCACATGTGTGCTCGACTCCATCAGCGCATGCGCCTCGGCGGCACGCGCCGCCGGGAACACCTGATGGATCACGGGTTTCACGCGCCCGGCCTCGAGCAGCGGCCAGGCCTGTTCGCGCAGCTGGCGTGCCAGCTGGGTCTTGTAATCGATGCTGCGCGGGCGCAGCGTGGAACCGCTGATGGTGAGCCGTTTGCGCAGCACCAGCCCGGCATCCAGCGCGCACAGCACGCCGCCCTGCACGGCGATGATGGCCAGCCGGCCGTCTTCGGCCAGGCATTCGATCTCACGCGCCACGTACTCGCCGGCCACCATGTCCAGCACCACGTCGGCGCCGCGACCGCCGGTCATGCGCTTGACCTCGGCAACGAAGTCCTGCGTGCGGTAATTGATGGCGTGGTCGGCACCCAGCGCCAGGCAGGCGGCGCACTTGTCGTCGCTACCCGCGGTGACGATGACGCGCGCACCCAGCGCCTTGGCCAGTTGCACCGCGGTGAAGCCGATGCCGCTGGACCCGCCCTGCACCAGCAGGGTCTCGCCGGCCACCAGGCGGGCGATCTGGAACACGTTCTGCCAGACGGTGAAGAAGGTCTCGGGCAGGCTGGCCGCCTCGATCAGGTTGAGGCCGCGCGGCACCGGCAGGCACTGGCCTGCAGGTGCCACGCAGAACTCGGCATAGCCACCGCCGGCCACCAGTGCGCAGACCTCGTCGCCCAGCGCCAGGCCGGCCGTGGCCAAGTCTTCGGGCGCACCTGCGGCCACGATGCCGGCGATCTCGAGCCCCGGCAGGTCAGAGACTCCCGGCGGCATGGGGTACAGACCCTTGCGCTGCAGCACGTCGGGCCGGTTCACGCCCGAAGCGCGCACGGCCACGAGCAGTTCGCCCGGCCGAGGCTCGGGCGTGGGCCGCTCGCACGGCCGCAGCACGTCGGGCCCGCCGGGCGCCGAGATCTCTACAGCGCGCATCAGTCCGGCTGCTTGGGCGTCTCTGGCGCCTGATCAGCCGCGGGCGCGCTGCCCTCGGCCGGGGCATCGGCCATGGGCTCGCGGCGCGGACGCTCGTCACGGTCGCCACGGTCACGGCGGGGGCGCTCGTCGCGGTCACGGCGCGGCGGGCGGTCACCGCGGTCGCCACGCGGCTCGAAGCGCTCTTCGGGCATGCCCTCGGGGCGCTCAAGCAGCGCCTTCATGCTGAGCTTGATGCGGCCCTTTTCGTCGGTCTCGAGCACCTTGACCTTGACGATCTGCCCTTCTTGCAGCAGGTCGGTGACGTTCTCGACGCGGTGGTGGGCGATCTGGCTGATGTGCAGCAGGCCGTCCTTGCCGGGCAGGATGTTGACCAGGGCACCGAAGTCCAGAATCTTGGTGATGGCGCCTTCGTAGACCTTGCCGATCTCGGCCTCGGCCGTGATCTCGGTGATGCGCTTCTTGGCGAACTCGGCCTTGTCGGCATCGGTGCTGGCGATGGTGATGGTGCCGTCTTCGCCGATGTCGATGGTGCAGCCGGTTTCCTCGGTCAGCGCGCGGATGGTGGCGCCGCCCTTGCCGATGACGTCGCGGATCTTCTCGGGGTTGATCTTCAGCGTGTACAGGCGCGGCGCGAACACGCTCACCTCGGTCTTGGCACCGCCCACCGATTCGATCATCTTGCCCAGGATGTGCAGGCGCGCTTCCTTGGCCTGCGCCAGGGCGACCTGCATGATCTCCTTGGTGATGCCCTGGATCTTGATGTCCATCTGCAGCGCGGTGATGCCGGCGTTGGTGCCGGCCACCTTGAAGTCCATGTCACCCAGGTGATCCTCGTCGCCCAGGATGTCGGTCAGCACGGCGAAGCGGTTGCCGTCCTTGATCAGGCCCATGGCGATGCCGGCCACGTGCGCCTTGAGCGGCACGCCGGCGTCCAGCAGGCTCAGGCAGCCGCCGCAGACCGAAGCCATCGACGACGAGCCGTTGCTCTCGGTGATTTCCGACACCACGCGCAGCGTGTAAGGGAAGTCTTCCTTCTTGGGCAGCACAGCGATGAGCGCGCGCTTGGCCAGGCGGCCGTGGCCGATCTCGCGCCGCTTGGGGCTGCCCACGCGGCCCGTTTCGCCGGTGGCGAAGGGGGGCATGTTGTAGTGCAGCATGAAGCGGTCTTCGTAGTCGCCGGCCAGCGCGTCGATGCGCTGCGCGTCGCGTTCGGTGCCCAGCGTGGCGGCCACCAGGGCTTGCGTTTCACCGCGCGTGAACAGCGCCGAGCCGTGGGTGCGGGGCAGCACGCCGGTGCGGATCTCGATCTGGCGCACCGTGCGTGTGTCGCGGCCGTCGATGCGCGGCTCGCCGGCCAGGATCTGGCCGCGCACGATGGCGGCCTCGATGTTGAACAGCAGGCCCTCGACCTCGACCTTGTCGAACGCCAGCTCCGCGGCCTTCAGGCCGGCCAGCACATTGGCTGTGACTTCGCGGCAGGCCTGGGTGCGGGCCTGCTTGCTGCGGATCTGGTAGGCGGCGCGCAGCGGGCCTTCGGCCAGTTCATTGACCTTGGCGATGAAAGGCTCGTTCTTGGCCGGGGGCGTCCACTGCCACTCGGGCTTGCCGGCGTCGCGCACCAGCTCATTGATGGCGGCGATGGCCACCTTGCCCTGCTCGTGGCCGAAGACCACGGCGCCCAGCATGATCTCTTCGCTCAGCTGGTCGGCCTCGGACTCGACCATCAGCACGGCGCCTTCGGTGCCGGCCACGATCAGTTCGAGCTGGCTGTCGGCCAGCTGCGTCTGGCCCGGGTTGAGCACGTATTCCCCGTTGATGTAGCCCACGCGGGCGCCACCGATGGGGCCGTTGAACGGGATGCCGCTGATGGACAGCGCGGCGCTGGTGCCGATCATGGCGGCGATGTCGGCCTGCACCTCGGGGTTGAGGCTCAGCACATGCACCACGACCTGCACTTCATTGAAGAAGCCATCGGGGAACAGCGGGCGGATCGGGCGGTCGATCAGGCGGCTGGTCAGGGTTTCCAGCTCGCTGGGGCGGCCTTCGCGCTTGAAGAAGCTGCCCGGGATCTTGCCCGCGGCGTAGGTCTTCTCGATGTAGTCGACGGTGAGCGGAAAGAAATCCTGCCCCGACTTGGCCTCGGTCTTGGCCACCACGGTGGCCAGCACCACGGTGTCGTTCATGCTCACCAGCACGGCGCCGGTGGACTGGCGGGCGATCTCGCCGGTTTCCATCGTGACCGTGTGCTGGCCCCACTGGAACGTCTTGGTGACCTTGTTGAACATGCTCATGCGTTGTCTTCCTCGAAGAGTGGGCAGCGCAATGCCATTCCAGCGAAGCCAGCGCCTGCTGTTGCAGGATGACGCCTTTGGAATGACACAGCCAATGCGGCCCGGGGTTGAAACAAGCCGGAAGAGGCCACCGCAGCGCGACGGCCCCGCTCCTGTGGACTTACTTGCGCAGGCCGAGCTTGGCGATCAGCGCGGTGTAGCGCTCGGCGTCCTTGCCCTTCAGGTAGGACAACAGACGCTTGCGGGCGTTGACCATCTTCAGCAGGCCGCGACGGCCGTGGTGGTCCTTGGCGTGGGTCTTGAAGTGCGGGGTCAGTTCGTTGATGCGCGCGGTGAGCAGCGCGACCTGCACTTCGGGGCTGCCGGTGTCGGCGGTGCCGCGGGCGTGGGTCTTGACGATGTCGGCCTTGACGGCGGTGGCGAGGGTCATGCGATTTCCTTGGAGGGTCTTGATGGAAACCGCCACGCCGCGCGCGCCCCTGCCGGGATGACGCGCTGCCAGGTGGTTTCCGGTCGTCTACTTGCGGATCACCAGTGAAACCGACCGGTGCCGTGCCTTCCCTTGCCACGCAGGTACTGGATCAGCACCTGGCGCAAGGAACCCGGCATTATAGCCCCAGCGCCGCGCGCAGCCGCAGCAGACCCTGATCCAGGCGCTCGGGCTCGCGCGAGGCAAAGCACCAGCGCAGCCAGCCTTCGCCTTCTTCGCCGAAGGCCGCGCCGGGCGCCAGACCCAGGCCGTGCTCGGCCACCAGGCGCCGCGCCAGGGCCAGCGAATCGTTCTCGCCGGCTACGCGGAAGAAGGCGTACATGCCGCCCGGCGGGCTGGCCACGCTGATGCGCGGCAGGGCCTGCAGGCCGGCCAGCAGGCGGTCGCGGCGCGAGCGCAT
Organism: Rubrivivax sp.; assembly: GCA_022842305.1. Classification (GTDB taxonomy): domain Bacteria; phylum Pseudomonadota; class Gammaproteobacteria; order Burkholderiales; family Burkholderiaceae_C; genus Rubrivivax. The sequence continues at coordinate 82,398 of JALHPY010000004.1, read as the reverse complement.
GCGCGCTGCCAGCTCGGGCACGAAGCCCTCGGCCAGGGCCAGCGCCGCCAGCGCGCCGCGCTGCACGAACACCGGCGCGCAGGAGCTGTTGAACTCGATCAGCTTGCCCGCGGCGTCCAGCGCCGCCGGGGGCAGCACCATCCAGCCCAGGCGCCAGCCGGTCATCAGGAAGCTCTTGCTGAAGCTGTGCACCACGACCAGCCGGTCATCGGCCGCTGCGATGTCCAGGAACGAAGGCGCCGCAGCGCCGCCGCCGTAGTACAGGCGCTCGTACACCTCGTCGGCCACGATCCAGGTGCCGGTGGCGCGGCAATGCGCCAGCAGCGCCTGCTGCTCGGCGCGCGTCAGCGTCCAGCCGGTGGGGTTGTTGGGGGCATTGAGCAGCAGCACGCGCGTACGCGGCGTCACCGCGGCCAGCAACTCGTCCAGGTCCAGTTGCCAAAGCCCGCCCTGCGGGTGCAGCGACACCCGCTTCACCTGGGCGCCCAGGATGGCCGGCTGCGCCGTGAGATTGGGCCACAGCGGCACCACGGCCACGACCTCGTCGCCCGCGCCCAGCAGCATCTGCATGGCCAGCATCAGCGCGGTCACGCCTGAGGAAGTGACGGCGATGCGCCCCACATCCACCGGCCCGTGCAGCGCGCTGGTGTAGGCGGCGATGGCCTGGCGCAGCTCGGCCAGGCCCAGGTTGTGCGAATAAAAGGTCTCGCCGCGCTGCAGCGACGCGGCCGCCGCCTCACGCACCGGCGCGGGCGTGACTTCATCGCTCTCGCCGAACCAGAAGGCCAGCACGTCGCTGCGGCCCAGGCCGGCGTTCGCCACTTCGCGGATCTTGGACGCCGGCAGCGCTTCGATGGCCGGGCGCATGAATTCCAGCGGGAGCCTACTCATAGGTCGATCTCTTGCAGCGACCAGCGCGGCCGCACGTCGAAGGCGCCGTCCAGGCTGCTGCGGGCCAGGCCCTGCTGCAGCCGCAAGGCGGCGGCCAGCGCGATCATGGCGCCGTTGTCGGTGCACAGTGCCAGCGGCGGGTAGTGCACGCGCGCGCCGATACGCGCCGTGCCGTTGTCCAGGGCCGCGCGCAGCGCGCGGTTGGCGCCCACGCCGCCGGCCACCACCAGGCGCTTGCGCCCGCTGGCCACCAGCGCGCGCAAGGACTTGGTGACCAGCACATCGACGATGGCGGCCTGGGTCGATGCCGCCAGGTCGGCACCGCGCGCCTCGAGCTCGGGCCCGAGCTTGCGCGCCTGCGTCATGACCGCGGTCTTGAGCCCGGCGAAGGAAAAGTCCAGGTCGTGGCTGTGCAGCAGCGGGCGCGGCAGCGCAAAGGCCTTGGGGTTGCCGGCCTCGGCCAGTTGCGCCAGCGCTGGCCCGCCCGGGTAGCCCAGGCCCAGCAGCTTGGCGCTCTTGTCGAAGGCCTCGCCAGCGGCGTCGTCAATGGTCTCGCCCAGCAGCCGGTACTCACCCACGCCCAGCACGTCCATCAGCTGCGTGTGCCCGCCCGAAACCAGCAGCGCCACGAAGGGAAACTGCGGCGGATCGTCGGCCAGAAAGGGCGACAGCAGATGGCCCTCGAGGTGGTGCACACCCAGCGCCGGCCGGCCCAGGGCGGCGGCCAGCGCCACCGCGGTGCCCGCGCCCACCAGCAGCGCCCCGGCCAGGCCGGGGCCGCGCGTGTAGGCCACCAGGTCGATCTGGTCCAGGCTGCAGCCGGCCATGCGCAGCACTTCGCGCGTCAGCGGCAGCACGCGGCGGATGTGGTCGCGCGAGGCCAGCTCGGGCACCACGCCGCCGTAGTCGGCGTGCATCGCGGCCTGGCTGTGCAACGCTTCGGCTAGCAGGCGCGGCACGCCCGCGTCGCCGGTCTCGACCAGGGCCACGCCGGTCTCGTCGCAAGACGATTCGAATCCCAGCACTTTCATGGGCGCCGAGTCTAGGCGACGGCCTGCCGCGTGGGGTTGACCCGCTAGGCAGGTGGGCGAAGCGCGGGCTAACCTGCCCCGCCCCTCCAGCCGCAGCCGGCCTTGCCCATGAGCGAAACCCCGCTGATCCTCGACCACGTGTTCGGCCACGAAGCCCGCCAGGGCGGCCGCATCTACCTCACGCAACCAGTGGCCGGCGGCCCCCTGATCGACTACACCTGGGCCCAGGTGCTGGACCAGTCGCGGCGCATGGCCGCGCACCTGCAGGCGCAGGGCATCCCACGCGGCGCGCGCGTCGCCATCCTGTCCAAGAACTGCGCCCACTTCATCATGGCCGAGCTGGCCATCTGGCTGGGCGGCTACACCACGGTGGCCATCTTCCCCACCGAGACCGCCGAGACCGTGCGCTACGTGCTCGAGCACAGCGAGGCCAGCCTGCTGTTCGTGGGCAAGCTCGACGCCTGGCCGCAGCAGCAGCCGGGCGTGCCCGCCGGCCTGCCCTGCATCGCGCTGCCGCTGGCGCCGGCCGCAGCGGCCACGGTCTTAGCGACCTGGGACGCGCTGGTGGCCGCCACCCCGCCCCTGCCCGGCCGGCCGGCGCGCGCGGCCGATGAGTTGGCCATGATCATCTACACCTCGGGCTCCACCGGCCTGCCCAAGGGCGTGATGATCGACTTCGGCGCCCACACCCGCGCCGCCGAAGGCATTGCCCGCGACACGCGCGAGCGCGTGGGCGCCGACACCGAGAGCCGCATGCTGTCCTACCTGCCGCTGGCGCACAGCTTCGAGCGCTCGTGGGTGGCGGCGGCGTCGCTGGTGGACGGCGGCACGCGCATCTACTTTGCCGAGTCGATCGACACCTTCCTGCAAGACCTGCAGCGCGCGCGGCCGACGCTGTTCATCTCGGTGCCGCGGCTGTGGCTCAAGTTCCAGCAAGGCGTGTTCGCCAAGATGCCGCCGGCCAAGCTGGAGCGGCTGCTGCGCGTGCCGCTGCTGGGCCGCGTGGTCGCGCGCAAGGTGCTGGCCGGGCTGGGGCTGGACGCCGTGCTGCAAGCCGGCAGCGGCTCGGCGCCGATCCCGCCCGAGCTCATCGCCTGGTACCGGCGCCTGGGCCTGCAGCTGTTCGAAGGCTATGCCATGACCGAGGACAGCTCGTACTCGCACAGCTCGCGCCACGGCTTCGCCGAGCCGGGCTGGGTGGGCGTGCCCCTGCCCGGCGTGCAGGTGCGGCTGAGCGAGGGCGGCGAGATCCTGATCAAGTCGCCGGGCCAGTTCTGCGGTTACTACAAGGACGCGGCGCTCACCGCCGCATCCTTCACCGCCGACGGCTTCTTCCACACCGGCGACCTGGGCGAGCGACGCGCCGACGGCATGCTGCGCATCACCGGCCGCGCCAAGGAACTGTTCAAGACCGCCAAGGGCAAGTACGTGGCGCCGGCGCCCATCGAGAACCTGCTCAACGCCCACCCCATGGTGGAGCTGTCGCTGGTCTCGGGCGTGGGCCAGCCGGCGGCCTTTGCGCTGGTGGTGCTGGCCGAGCAGTTGCGCCCGCAGCAGGCCGACCCGGCCGTGCGCCAGCGCGTGCAGGCCGAGATGGCGCAATTGCTGGCGCGCGTCAACGCCCAGTTGCCCGAGCACGAGAAGCTGCGCCTGCTGGTGGTGGCGCGCGAGCCCTGGTCGATCGAGAACGGCCTGCTCACACCGACCATGAAACTGCGCCGCGCGCGCATCGAAGCCGCCATCGCGCCGCAGGTGCCCGCCTGGTACGCGGCCGGCACCACGGTGCACTGGCAATGAGCGCCAGCCCGCCGGCACGCCACGGTGGCGACGCCGTCGCCGACGCGCTGGTGGCGCAGGGCGTGCGCTGCCTGTTCACGCTGTGCGGCGGGCATATCTCGCCCATCCTCAGCGCGGCCAAGGCGCGCGGCATCCGCGTGGTGGACGTGCGCGACGAGGCCACCGCGGTGTTTGCCGCCGACGCCACGGCACGGCTGTCGGGCCTGCCCGGCGTGGCCGCGGTCACCGCCGGGCCGGGCATCGCCAACACCATCACCGCGCTCAAGAACGCGCAGCTGGCGCAAAGCCCGCTGGTGCTGCTGGGCGGCGCCGCGCCCACCGCACTGCAGGGCCGCGGCGCGCTGCAGGACATCGATCAGCGCCCGCTGGTGCAGCCGCACGTCAAGCGCTTCTTCAAGATCCGCCGCGTGCGCGACCTGGCCCCGGCGGTGATGCAGGCCTTCGAGATCGCCCAGGCCGGCGTGCCCGGGCCGGTGTTCGTGGAATGCCCGGTGGACCTGCTGTACGACGAGGCGCTGATCCGCCAGTGGTACGCCGACGCTGCGGGCAAGGGCCAGGCGCTGGCCGACCGCGCGCTGCGCTGGTACCTGGGCCGCCACGCCGAGCGCATGTTCGCCGGCAGCCATGCGCGGCCCGAGCTCAAGCTCAGCGCGCTGCAGACGCCCACGGCCGGCCGCGGCGCGCTCAAGGCGGCGCTGGCGGCGCTGGGCCGGGCCGAGCGGCCGCTGTTCGTGATCGGCAGCCAGGCCCTGGTGCTGCCGGCGCAGGCGCAGCGCCTGGCCGCCGCGGTGGCGCGCCTGGGCGTGCCGGTCTACCTGTCGGGCATGGCGCGCGGCCTGCTGGGGCGCAACCACCCGCTGCAGCTGCGCCACCAGCGACGCAACGCGCTGCGCGAGGCCGACTGCGTGCTGCTGGCCGGCGTGCCCTGCGACTTCCGGCTGGACTACGGCAAGCACGTGCGGCGCAGCGCCACGCTCATCGCCGCCAACCGCAGCGCGCGCGACGCGCGCCTGAACCGCCGCCCCGACATCGCCGCCATCGGCGACGCCGGCGCCTTCATCGACCTGCTGGCCCAGGCCGCGCCCAGCTCGTCCATCCCGCCCGCGCGCTGGAGCATCTGGCGCGACACCCTGGCCGCGCGTGAACGCCAGCGCGAAGCCGAAATCGACCAGCAGGCGCAAGCCCAGGGCGAATACGTCAACCCGCTGGTGCTGCTGCGCACGCTCGAGGCCGAAGCCGGCGATCAGGCCATCTTCGTAGCCGACGGCGGCGACTTCGTGGCCACCGCCAGCTACGTGCTGCGCCCGCGCGGCCCGCTCACCTGGCTGGACCCGGGCGCCTTTGGCACGCTGGGCGTGGGCGCGGGCTTTGCGCTGGGCGCGGCGCTGGCGCGGCCCGAGCAACGGGTGTGGATCGTCTTCGGCGACGGCGCCTGCGGCTGGGGATTGACCGAGTTCGACAGCTTCGCGCGCCAGGGCATCCCGGTGGTGGCCGTGGTGGGCAACGACGCCGGCTGGACCCAGATCGCGCGCGAGCAGGTCAAGATGCTGCACGACGACGTGGCCACGGTGCTGGCACGCACCGCCTACCACGAGGTGGCGGCCGGTTTCGGCGCGCAGGGCCTGCTGGTGCGCCACCCGCACGAGCTGCGGCCGACGCTGGTGCGCGCACGCGAACTGGCCGACCAAGGCCATGCAGTGCTGGTCAACGTGTGGCTGGACAAGACCGAGTTCCGCGAGGGATCGTTGTCCATGTAGACAAGCCGTGCACCCGCGGCACGGGTGCGCACCAGCAGCGGGCGCGGCAGCCATCGATTGGTGCACCCTTGCCGCCACAGGCCACCCCGGCGCAGGCACGCCGCTTGCTGATGAAGAGACGACACCTGTCCGGGTGTCTGTCTATCTCCTCAGCAGGGCAGGAGCCCGCGTACAGCCTCCCCAGCGCAAGCCGGGGGGGCTGCTTTTTTTGTCTCAGTGGTTTTCGCGCGCGTGGTTGATCGAGTAGCGCGGGATCTCGATGGTCACGTCCTGGTTGGACAGGATGGCCTGGCAGCTCAGGCGCGAGGTGGGCGTCAGGCCCCAGGCGCGGTCGAGCAGGTCTTCCTCGCTCTCGTCCATCTCGCCCAGCGAGCCCATGCCCTCTTTCACGATCACGTGGCAGGTGGTGCAGGCGCAGCTCATCTCGCAGGCGTGCTCGATGGGGATGCCGTTCTCCAGCATGGCTTCGCACAGCGAGGTGCCCGCGGGCGCCTCCAGCGTGTCGCCCTGGGGGCAGTACTCGGGGTGGGGCAGTATGCGGATGATGGGCACGGTCAGACGTCCTCGACTCGGCGGCCGGCCAGTGCCTGGCGGATGCCCTGGTTCATGCGGCTGGCGGCGAAGGCTTCGGTGCCCTCGGCCAGGGTCTTGACGGCGGCCTCTATGGCCGTGGCGTCGGTGCCGGCGGCGATGCGCAGCGTGTCCTGCACCAGCGCGTCGATGGCCTGGCGCTCGTCGTCGCTCAGCAGCGCGGCGTCGGCGGCGAGCGCGGCGCGCGTGGCCAGCACCATGCGTTCAGCTTCGACCTGGGCCTCGCGCAGCGAGCGCGCGGCCATGTCTTCCTCGGCGTGGGCAAAGCCGTCCTGGAGCATCTGCGCGATCTCATCGTCGGCCAGGCCGTAGCTGGGCTTGACGGTGACCGCGGCCTCCACGCCCGAGCCCAGTTCGCGCGCCGACACGCTCAGCAAGCCGTCGGCGTCGACCTGAAAGCTCACGCGGATGCGCGCCGCGCCCGCCACCATGGGCGGGATGCCGCGCAGCTCGAAGCGCGCGAGCGAACGGCATTCGCTGACCAGGTCGCGCTCGCCCTGCAGCACGTGGATGGCCATGGCCGTCTGGCCGTCCTTGAAGGTGGTGAAGTCCTGCGCCTTGGCCACGGGGAGTGTGCTGTTGCGCTCGATCACGCGCTCGACCAGGCCACCCATGGTCTCGAGCCCCAGGCTCAGCGCGATCACGTCCAGCAGCAGCAATTCGCCGTCCTTGGCGTTGCCGGCCAGCGCGTTGGCCTGAATGGCCGCGCCCACCGCCACCACCTCGTCGGGGTTGACGTTGGTCAGCACCTCGCGCCCGAACAACTCGCTCACAGCGTTGCGCACCAAGGGCATGCGCGTACTGCCGCCCACCATCACCACGCCCTGCACGGCCTCTCGGGTTAGCTTGGCGTCGCGCAGCGCCTTGCGCACGGCCGTGAGCGTGCGCTCGATCAGCGGCCGGGCCAGGGCCTCGAGCCGCGCGCGCGTCACTTCGACCGACACCGCACCGCCGGCCAGCGGCGCGGCCCAGGTGGCGGTCTCGGCCGCGCTCAGCGCTTCCTTGACCGCGCGCGACACCACCAGCGCCTGGCGCTTGTCGCGCGGGCTCTGTGCCACCACGCCGGCCTGTGCCAGGGCCCAGTCGGCCAGGGCCTGGTCGATGTCGTCGCCGCCCAGGGCCGCGTCGCCACCGGTGGCCACCACTTCGAACACGCCGCGCGTCAGGCGCAGCAGGCTGATGTCGAAGGTGCCGCCGCCCAGGTCGTACACGGCGTACAGGCCCTCGCTGGCGTTGTCCAGCCCATAGGCCACGGCCGCCGCCGTGGGCTCGCTGATCAGGCGCAGCACGTTCAGGCCGGCCAGCTGCGCCGCGTCCTTGGTGGCCTGGCGCTGCGCGTCGTCGAAGTAGGCGGGCACGGTGATCACCGCGCCGAAAAGATCGGCGTCGAAGGTGTCCTCGGCGCGCTGGCGCAGGCTGGCCAGGATCTCGGCGCTCACCTCCACCGGCGACTTGTCGCCGTCGCGCGTGGCCAGCGCCAGCATGCCCGGGCGGTCGACAAAGCGGTACGGCAGGTCATCGCGGCCGGCGATGTCGGCCAGGCTGCGGCCCATGAAACGCTTGACCGAGACCAGGGTGTTCTCGGGGTCCTCGGCCTGCGCGGCGCGCGCATCGAAACCGATCTGGCGCCGGCCGTCGCCCAGGTAGCGCACGGCCGAAGGCAGCAGCACGCGGCCCTGGCCGTCGGGCAGGCATTCGGCCACGCCGTGGCGCACGGCGGCCACCAGCGAATGCGTGGTGCCCAGGTCTATGCCCACGGCCACGCGCCGCTGGTGCGGGTCGGGGCCTTGGCCGGGTTCGGATATCTGCAGCAGGGCCATCGGGTTCTATCGGGTGGCGTCCAGGGTGTCCAGGCGGCGTTCGATGTCCTGGCGGAAACGCGCCACGAACATCAGCGCGCGCACCTGGGCGGCGGCGGCGGCGGTGTCGCCGCGGGTGTCCAGCATCTCGGTGAGTTCGGCAAACAGCGCCTGCTCGTGGCGCGCCACGTCGGCGTCCAGGCGCTCGACGGCGGCGCTGTCGGGCGCGTCTTCCAGCGCTTCGCGCCAGGCCATCTGCTGCATCAGAAAGGCCGCCGGCATGGCCGTGTTGCGCTCGGCATCGATGGGCGCGCCGGCCAGTTCACACAGATAGGCGGCGCGGCTGAGCGGGTCTTTCAGGCGCTGGTAGGCCTCGTTCACGCGCACCGCCCATTGCATGGCCAGGCGCTGAGCGGCAGCGCCTTCGGCGGCAAAGCGGTCGGGGTGCACCTGGGCCTGCAGGTCGCGGCGGCGCGCATCCAGTTCGCCACGGTCCAGCGCCTGCCGTCGGGGCAGTGCGAAGAGCGTGAAATCATCGTCGCTGAGCTTCATGTCAGTACCGCCCGGCCGTTCCGAAGGTGCTGACGGCCCCCTCGGGGGGCAGCGAGCGAAGCGAGCGTGGGGGCTTCATTGGATGGTCTTGCCGTAAAAAGCCGACAGCCCATTGTCGGGGTAGCCGCCGAAGGGCCCGCGCAGCGCGTAGCCGCAGCGCTCGTACAGCTTCACCGCCTCTGCCTGATGGCGGCCGGTCTCCAGCAGGGCAAGCCGCAGGCCTGCGGCGCAGATGTCCTGTTCCAGCGTGGCCAGCAGGCGGGCCGCGATGCCCTGCCCGCGCCGCGCCGGGGCTACCACCATGCGCTTGATCTCGGCATAGGGCAAAAGACCGGTGTCGGGTTCGCCCGGCATGCGCCGCCAGGCGCCCGCGGCGATGGCCTGGCCAGCGTCGCGCGCCACATAGAAGGCGACGTCGGGCGCCAGCAAGGCCTGCACGTCGAGGATGTGGTTGGCCTCGGGCGCGTACAGGGTGGCCAGGTAACGATCCAGGTCGTCCAGCAACGCCTGCACGTCGGGCTGGTCGGGGCGTTCGCGGCGGATGACGAGGCTCTGGATCATGGCAAAGGCGCAGCCGCGACACCACGGCGCCGGGCGGAAGAAGCCCGCGCCATGGCGGCGCGGCCGGGGGGTCAGATGCGGAAGGACTCTCCGCAGCCGCAGCGGTCTTTCTCGCGCGGGTTGTAGAACTTGAAGCCCTCGTTCAGGCCTTCGCGCACGAAGTCGAGTTCGGTGCCGTCGAGATAGGGCAGGCTCTTGGGGTCGATCAGCACCTTGACGCCATGACCTTCGAAGATCACGTCCTCGGGCGCGATCTCGTCGGCGTACTCGAGCTTGTAGGCCAGCCCGGAGCAGCCGGTGGTCTTGACGCCCAGGCGCACGCCCACACCCTTGCCGCGCCGGCCCAGGTATCGCGTGACATGCCGCGCCGCGGCCTCGGTCAGGGTGACAGCCATCGAATCAATGTCCTGCCGCCACGGTCTCGCCGGCCACGCCGTGCTTGGCCTTGTAGTCCTGCACCGCCGCCTTGATGGCGTCTTCGGCCAGGATGGAGCAGTGGATCTTGACCGGCGGCAGAGCCAGCTCTTGCGCGATCTGCGTGTTCTTGATGCTCACCGCTTCGTCCAGCGTCTTGCCCTTGACCCATTCGGTCACGAGCGAGCTGGAGGCGATGGCCGAACCGCAGCCATAGGTCTTGAAGCGCGCGTCTTCGATCAGGCCGGTCTCGGCGTTGACCTTGATCTGCAGCTTCATCACGTCGCCGCAGGCCGGCGCGCCGACCATGCCCGTGCCCACCGAATCGTCGCCCTTGTCGAAGGAGCCGACGTTGCGCGGGTTTTCGTAGTGTTCGACGACCTTTTCGCTGTATGCCATGTTGATGCTCCTGAGTACTGTGTCGGGTTCTAGTGCGCTGCCCACTGGATGGTGCTGATGTCCACACCGTCCTTGAACATCTCCCACAGCGGCGAGAGTTCGCGCAGCTTGGCCACGTTGTCTTGCAACGTAGAAACGGCGTAATCGATTTCCTGCTCGGTGGTGAAGCGGCCGATGGTCATGCGCAGGCTGGAATGCGCCAGCTCGTCGCTGCGGCCCAAGGCGCGCAGCACGTAGCTGGGCTCGAGGCTGGCGCTGGTGCAGGCCGAGCCCGAAGACACGGCCAGGCCCTTGACGCCCATGATCAGCGACTCGCCCTCGACGTAGTTGAAGCTGGCGTTGAGGTTGTGCGGCACACGCCGTTCGAGATCGCCGTTGATGAACACCTGCTCGATGGTGGAGATGCCCTTCAGCAAGCGCTGCTGCAGCATGCGAATGCGTTCGTTGTCGGCGCCCATCTCGGCCTTGGCGATCTCGAAAGCCAGACCCATGCCCACGCACTGGTGTGTGGGCAACGTGCCGCTGCGCATGCCGCGCTCGTGGCCGCCGCCGTGCATCTGCGCCTCGAGCCGCACGCGCGGCTTGCGCCGCACGTACAGCGCGCCGATGCCCTTGGGGCCGTAGGTCTTGTGGCTGGCCAGGCTGAGCAGGTCCACCGGCAGCGCGTTGATGTCGATGGCAACCTTGCCGGTGGCCTGTGCGCCGTCCACGTGCAGCACGATGCCGCGTTCGCGGCACAGGGCCCCGATGGCCGGGATGTCCTGGATCACGCCGATCTCGTTGTTGACCAGCATCACCGAGACCAGGATGGTGTCCTTGCGCAGCGCGTCCTTGAAGCGGTCGAGGTCGAGCAGGCCGTTCTCCTGCACCTCGAGGTAGGTGACCTCGAAGCCCTGGCGCTCGAGCTCGCGCGTGGTGTCGAGCACGGCCTTGTGCTCGGTCCTGACGGTGACGATGTGCTTGCCGCGGCTGCTGTAGAAATGCGCCGCGCCCTTGATCGCGAGGTTGATGCTCTCGGTGGCGCCACTGGTCCAGACGATCTCACGCGGGTCTGCGTTGATCAGCCCGGCCACCTGGGCACGCGCCTTCTCGACGGCTTCCTCGGCCTCCCAGCCCCAGGCGTGGCTGCGGCTGGCAGGGTTGCCGAAGTGTTCACGCAGCCAGGGGATCATCGCGTCCACCACGCGCGGGTCGCACGGCGTCGTCGCGCCGTAGTCCATGTAGATCGGGAAATGCGGGGTCATGATCGAGCGCGGCCCTTTACTTCGAGAAGGCGCCGCCCAGGGCGAACACCGAATTGGGTGCGGTGACCTTGATCGGCTTGACCACCGGCACGTTGGAGATGGCCCGCTTGACCGGCGATTCGTCGATGGCCACGCCCTTGGCCAACTGCTCGTCGACCAACTTCTTCAGCGAGATCGAATCGAGGTACTCGATCATGCGGGCGTTGAGGCTGGCCCACAGGTCGTGCGTCATGCACTTGCCGGTGTCCTCGCCCATGCAACCTTCGCGGCCGCTGCAGCCGGTGGCGTCTATCGGTTCGTCCACGGCCACGATGATGTCGGCCACGGTGATCTCGGCGGCCGCGCGCCCCAGCGAATAACCGCCGCCCGGGCCGCGCGTGCTTTCCACCAGTTCGTGGCGGCGCAGCTTGCCGAACAGCTGTTCGAGGTAGGACAGCGAAATCTGCTGGCGCTGGCTGATGGCGGCCAGGGCCACGGGGCCGGCGTTGGCGCGCAGCGCCAAGTCGATCATGGCCGTGACGGCAAAGCGGCCTTTGGTGGTGAGTCTCATGGTCAATCTCCAGGCGCAAGGGGCGCAGCGGCAAGCAGGAAAGTCCGTCAAGCTGCCCGCCCTGCGGGTTGCGAACACGAACCTGACTAATACGGTCAAGTATAGCTTAAGTTGACCGATTTGATCAAGCTTTGCCCGGCGCCCCCGCCCGCAGCGGCAACTCGCCCCGCGCCAGGCGCGGCACCAGGCGGGCGCAGGCGTCTTCCACCAGGTCCAGCACCTGATCGAAGCCGGCCGGACCGCCGTAATAGGGGTCGGGCACCTCGTGGGGCGCTTGCGCGCGGCCGGCAAAGGGCAGCAGCAGGGCACAGCGGTCCACGGCCTGCGCGGGGGCGCGCTGGCGCAGCCAGGCCAGGTTGTCCTCGTCCATGGCCAGCAGCCAGTCGAAGCGCTCGAAGTCGGACGCCTGCACCGGCCGGGCGCGCAAGGCCGACAGGTCGTAGCCGCGCGCCGCGGCGTGGCGCATGGCGCGCGCATCGGGCGCCTCGCCGGCATGCGAGCCGATGGTGCCGGCCGAATCAACCAGCACCGCGCGGCCCAACCCAGCGCGTGCCAACTGCGCGCGCAGCACGCCCTCGGCCGTGGGCGAGCGGCAGATGTTGCCCATGCAGACCATCAGGATGCGCAGCTGAGCGCCGCCGGTCTCGGGCTCGGCGCCGAAAAGCCGCTGGACCAGGCGCTTCATCGCGCGGGCCCCGGGCCACCGGCCACCAGGGGCACGGCGTCGTGGACGCTGGCGCCGAAGGCCTGTTCGCGCAGCAAGGCCAGCTGGTCGCGCACGCGCGCCGCCTTCTCGAACTCGAGGTTGCGCGCGTGTTCGAGCATCTGCTTTTCGAGCAGCTTGATGCGCTTGCCCAGGTCGCGCTCGGACATCGCTTCGACCTCGGCCGCAGCCTGGGCCGCCTTCAGGTCGTCCTTGGCCGTCTTGTCCGAGACCACGCCGTCGATCAGGTCGCGGATGCGCTTGTTCACGCCGCGCGGCGTGATGCCCTGGGCCAGGTTGTGGGCGATCTGCTTGGTACGGCGGCGCTCGGTCTCGCCGATGGCGGCCTTCATCGATTCGGTCATGCGATCAGCGTACAGGATGGCGCGGCCGTTGAGGTGGCGCGCGGCGCGGCCAATGGTCTGGATCAGGCTGCGTTCGGAACGCAGGAAGCCTTCCTTGTCGGCGTCGAGGATGGCCACCAGGCTGACCTCGGGCAGATCCAGGCCCTCGCGCAGCAGGTTGATGCCCACCAGCACGTCGAAGCTGCCCAGCCGCAGGTCGCGCAGGATCTCCACGCGCTCCACCGTGTCGATGTCGCTGTGCAGGTAGCGCACCTTCACGCCGTTGTCGGACAGGTAGTCGGTCAGCTGCTCGGCCATGCGCTTGGTCAGCGTGGTGATCAGCACGCGCTCGTTCTTGACGACGCGGTCGCGGATCTCCTGCAGCACGTCGTCCACCTGGCTGGCCGCCGGGCGGACTTCGACCTCGGGGTCCACCAGCCCGGTGGGCCGCACCAGCTGCTCGACCACCTGGCCGGCGTGGGCCTTCTCATAGGCCGCGGGCGTGGCCGAGACGAACACCGCCTGGCGCATCTTGCGCTCGAACTCCTCGAACTTGAGCGGCCGGTTGTCCAGCGCGCTGGGCAGGCGGAAGCCGTACTCCACCAGCGTGGTCTTGCGCGCGCGGTCGCCGTTGTACATGCCGCCGAACTGGCCGATGAGCACATGGCTTTCGTCCAGGAACATCAGCGCATCGGCCGGCAGGTAGTCCACCAGCGTGGGCGGCGGCTCGCCCGGCTGCGCGGCCGACAGGTGGCGCGTGTAGTTCTCGATGCCCTTGCAGTGGCCCACCTCCTGCAGCATCTCCAGGTCGAAGCGCGTGCGCTGCTCCAGGCGCTGGGCCTCGACCAGCTTGCCGCCCTTGACGAATTCGTCCAGGCGCGCGCGCAGTTCGTCCTTGATGGTGGCGATGGCGTCCACCACGCGTTCGCGCGGCGTCACGTAGTGGCTGCTGGGGTAGACCGTGAAGCGCGGGATCTTCTGGCGCACGCGGCCGGTCAGCGGGTCCAGCAGCTGCAGCGCCTCGACCTCGTCGTCGAACAGCTCGATGCGCAGCGCCAGCTCGCTGTGCTCGGCCGGGAACACGTCGATGGTGTCGCCGCGCACGCGGAAGCTGCCGCGCCCGAACTCGATCTCGTTGCGCTTGTACTGCATGCGGATCAGCTGCGCGATCACGTCGCGCTGGCTCATCTTGTCGCCCACGCGCAGCGTCATCACCATCTTGTGATAGTCGGCCGGGTTGCCGATGCCGTAGATGGCGCTGACGCTGGCCACGATGATCACGTCGCGCCGCTCCAGCAGGCTCTTGGTGGCGCTCAGGCGCATCTGCTCGATGTGCTCGTTGATGGCGCTGTCCTTCTCGATGAACAGGTCGCGCTGCGGCACGTAGGCTTCGGGCTGGTAGTAGTCGTAGTAGCTGACGAAGTACTCGACCGCATTGCGCGGAAAGTAGTCGCGGAACTCGCTGTACAGCTGCGCCGCCAGCGTCTTGTTGGGCGCAAACACGATCGCCGGCCGCCCCAGGCGCGCGATCACGTTGGCCATGGTGAAGGTCTTGCCCGAGCCGGTGACGCCCAGCAGCGTCTGGAAGGTCAGGCCGTCGGCGATGCCCTCGGCCAGCTGGTCTATGGCCGCGGGCTGGTCGCCGGCGGGCGAGAACAGCTGCAGCAGTTGGAACGGTGATCCGGGAAACGAGACGAACTCACCCGCCGCTTCAAGGGGCGGGACGGGCACTTCGGCGAGCGGCGGCATCCGGAACTCCCTGCAGGCAGGCCACTTACAATCGGGCCCTTGACGGCGCAACCCTGCGCCCTGGCCAATCGGCAAGCGTAGCGCAGCCCGCCGTGGCCGCGCAGCCCGTCGCCTCCATCCCCCCGATACACCCTCTCCCCACCTCAGGAAGCACTGCCATGTCCGCGTCCGTGACCCACTCCCTTTTTGGCGCCGTCGAAATGGCGCCCCGCGACCCCATCCTGGGCCTGAGCGAGCAGTTCAATGCCGACACCAACCCGGCCAAGGTCAACCTGGGCGTGGGCGTGTACTTCAACGATGAGGGCAAGCTGCCCGTGCTGCGCTGCGTGGCCGAGGCCGAGAAGCAGCTGCTCGAATCCCCCAAGGCCAAGGCCTACCTGCCCATCGACGGCATCGTCGCCTACCAGAAGGCGGTGCAGGGCCTGGTCTTTGGCGCCGACAGCGCCATCGTCAAGAGCGGCCGCGTGGCCACCGTGCAGGCCCTGGGCGGCACCGGCGGCCTGAAGGTCGGTGCCGATTTCCTGCGCCGCGTCAACCCGGCGGCCAAGGTGCTGATCAGCGACCCCAGCTGGGAAAACCACCGCGCGCTGTTCACCCAGGCCGGCTTCACCGTCGAGACCTTCCCCTACTACGACGCCGCCACGCGCGGCATCCGCTTCGACGACCTGATGGCGGCACTGCGCGCGGCCGACGCCGGCAGCATCGTGGTGATGCACGCCTGCTGCCACAACCCCACGGGCTGTGACCTGTCTTCGGCCCAGTGGCAGCAGGTGGCGGCGGTGTGCGCCGAGCGCGGCCTGGTGCCCTTCCTGGACATGGCCTACCAGGGCTTCGGCGAAGGCATCCAAGAGGACGGCGCGGCGGTGCAGGTGTTCCTGGCCACCGGTGCCAGCTTCTTCGTCGCCAGCTCGTTCTCGAAGAGCTTCTCGATCTACGGCGAGCGCGTCGGCGCGCTCAGCGTCGTCTGCGCCAGCGCCGAGGAATGCGGCCGCGTGCTGTCGCAGCTGAAGTCGGTGATCCGCGCCAACTACTCCAACCCGCCCACCTTCGGCGCCCAGCTGGTGGCCACGGTGCTCACCACCCCGGCGCTGCGCGCGCTGTGGGAAGAAGAGCTCGCCGGCATGCGTGTGCGCATCCGCGCCATGCGCGAGGCCCTGGTCGCCCAGTTGCGCGCCGCCGGCGTCAAGGGTGAGCTGGACTACATCACGCGCCAGAAAGGCATGTTCAGCTACTCCGGCCTGAGCGTGGCCCAGATGCAGCGCCTGCGCGGCGAATTCGGCGTCTACGGCCTGGATTCGGGCCGCATCTGCGTGGCGGCCATCAACAACCGCAACATCGCGGCCGTGGTGGCAGCCATCGCCGCCGTGATGCGCTGACGCGCAAGGCCCTGGTCGCCGCACGCTTTGTCCGGCAAGCGACAGCGCGGCCGCCGCCGCGATGTCATAATCCCTCCAAGTTTGCTGCAGTGCAGCAAAATTTGCGGAACCCGTCAGTGCGGCCTCAGTGTTCGGGGCGCATGATGCGTGCGTCTGAATGAGACAAGGCAGCTGGAGACACTCGATGCTTTACCAGATCTACGAAACGCAACGCGCGCTGATGGCGCCGTTCTCCGAGTTCGCCAGCGCTTCCGCCAAGCTGTTTGAGCATCCCTTGTCGCCGTTTGCCCAGATGCCCCTGGCGCAGCGCATGTCGGCCAGCTTCGACCTGATGCACCGCCTGGCCAAGGAATACGAGAAGCCGCCTTTCGCCATCACCGCGGCCACCGTGGGCGGCGTCGAGGTGGCGGTGCAGGAGCAGGTGGCCATGAAAAAGCCCTTTTGCCGCCTGCTGCGCTTCAAGCGCTTCACCGACAACCCGCAGGCGCTCGAGGTCATGAAGGCCCAGCCCCTGGTGCTGGTGGTGGCGCCGCTGTCGGGCCACCACTCCACGCTGCTGCGCGACACGGTCAAGAGCCTGCTGTGCGACCACAAGGTGTTCATCACCGACTGGACCGACGCGCGCATGGTGCCGGCCACCGAAGGCCCGTTCCACCTGGACGACTATGTTGCCTACGTGCAAGAGTTCATCCGCCACATCGGCCCCGAAGTGCACGTGATCTCGGTGTGCCAGCCCACGGTGCCGGTGCTGGCCGCGGTGTCGCTGCTGGCCAGCAATGGCGAGGCCACGCCGCGCTCCATGACCATGATGGGCGGGCCCATCGACGCGCGCAAGAGCCCCACGGCGGTGAACAACCTGGCCATGAACAAGAGCCATACCTGGTTCGAGTCCAACGTCATCTTCAACGTGCCCACCAACTTCCCGGGCGCCGGCCGCCGCGTCTACCCCGGCTTTCTGCAGCACACCGGCTTCGTGGCCATGAACCCCGACCGCCACCTCAGCAGCCACTACGACTACTTCAGCGACCTGATCCGCGGCGACGACGACAGCGCCGAAGCGCACCGCCAGTTCTACGACGAGTACAACGCCGTGCTGGACATGCCCGCCGAGTACTACCTGGAAACCATCAAGACCGTGTTCCAGGACTTCTCCCTGGTCAACGGCACCTGGGAAGTGAACGGCCAGCTGGTGCGCCCGCAGGACATCAGCACCACCGCGCTGCTCACTGTCGAGGGCGAGCTCGACGACATCTCCGGCGCCGGCCAGACCAAGGCCGCGCACGAACTGTGCACGGGCATCCCCGAGACGCGCAGCTTCCACTACGACGCCATCGGCGCAGGCCACTACGGCATCTTCTCGGGCCGTCGCTGGCGCGAGAAGGTCTACCCCGAGGTGCACAGCTTCATCCTGCGCTTCAACCAGGAACTGGCCGTGGCCAACCCGGCCGCCGAACAGGGCCAGCTGCGCGCCGGATAATCCGGCGGTGACCCCAGAGCCCGCCGACGCCCCGCCCTCTCCTGCAGCGCCCAAGGCCGGCGATACGCTGGCCGACCGACTGGACGCTGCACTGCCGCAGACGCAGTGCACGCGCTGCGGCTACCCCGACTGCCGCGCCTATGCCCAGGCCATGGCGCACGAGGGCGCGGCCATCAACCGCTGCCCACCGGGCGGGGCCGAGGGTATCGCCCGCCTGGCCGCCCTCACCGGCCGCCCGCCCCTGCCGCTGGACCCCGAGCGCGGCCACGAGGGCCCGCGCGCGCTGGCCGTCATCGACGAAGCCTGGTGCATCGGCTGCACGCTGTGCATCAAGGCCTGCCCGGTGGACTGCATCGTGGGCGCGTCCAAGTTCATGCACACGGTGATCGATCCGCTGTGCACCGGTTGCGAACTGTGCGTGCCGGTGTGCCCGGTCGACTGCATCGCCATGCTGCCGGTGACGGGCACGCGCAGCGGTTGGCTGGCCTGGAGCCAGCCGCAGGCCGACGAGGCGCGCACGCGCTACGACTTCCACCGCTGGCGCGTCGAGCGCGAGGTCGTCGACAACGAGACCCGGCTGCTGGCCAAGGCCCAATCCAAGCTGGCCGATCTGGAGGGCCAGAGCCGGCTCACCGACCCCGCGGCGCTGGCCGCCAAGCGCGCCGTGATCGAGGCCGCGATGCAGCGCGCCCGCGCGCGCCGCCCGGCCGACCCGCCCGATGAACCCTGAGGCCATAGCGCCCTTCTTCGCCACGCTGGCCGCGGCCAACCCGCAACCGCGCAGCGAGCTCGAGTACAGCAGCGTGTTCGAACTGCTGGCCGCTGTGCTGCTGTCGGCGCAGGCCACCGATGTGAGCGTCAACAAGGCCACACCGGCGCTGTTTGCGCTGGCGCCCACGCCGCAGAAGATGCTGGATCTGGGGGTCGAGCGCGTGGCCGAGATGATCCGCACCATCGGCCTGTACCGCACCAAGGCCAGCCACCTGGTGGCCACCTGCCGCATCCTGGTGGAGCAGCACGGCGGCACCGTGCCACGCACGCGCGAGGCGCTGCAGGCCCTGCCCGGCGTCGGCCGCAAGACCGCCAACGTGGTGCTCAACGTGGCCTTCGGCGAGCCCACGCTGGCGGTGGACACGCACGTCTTCCGCGTGGCCAACCGCAGCGGCCTGGCGCCGGGGCGCGACCCGCTGGCGGTGGAACTGCTGCTGCTGCAACGCGTGCCGCCGCGCTACCTGGCCGACGCGCACCACTGGCTCATCCTGCACGGCCGCCACGTCTGCCAGGCACGCGCGCCGCGCTGCACCGATTGCCAGGTGCGACGCTGGTGTGACCTGGGTGCCCGCGGCGCTTCTACAATGCCCGCGGGGGAATCCGATGGCCGGGCTTGAAGACCTTTCCGAACGCGTCGATCGCCTGCTGCTGCGGCACCAGGAACTCAAGCGCACCAGTGCGCTGCTCGAGCAGCAGTTGCTGGCCGTGACGGCCGAGCGCGACAGCCTGCGTTCGCGCCTGGCGGCGGCGCGCTCGCGCGTGGACGCGCTGCTCGAACGCCTGCCCGCCAACGGCGGCAAGGCGGGCACGCCGTGAAGCAGGTCGAAGTCTCCATCCTCGGCCAGGTGTACATGCTGGGCTGCCCCGAAGGCGGCGAAGCCCTGCTCACCACCGCCGTGGCCGCCGTCGACCGCGAGATGACGGCCATCCGCGAATCGGGCAAGGTGCGCGCGCGCGAACGCATCGCCGTGCTGGCCGCGCTCAACCTGGCCTACCAGCTGGCCGAACGCGGCCCGGCAGGCACAGCCAGCCCTGCAACTTCGCGCGAGGCCGACGTCGCCGCGCTGGTGCAACGCATCGACAGGGCTTTGGGCGAAGACGGCCAGTTGCTGTGATATCCAACGCACACACGGGCGCGCTTTCGAGGTCTAGAATGGATTCGTCCGTCGTGTCCCGTGAGCTCAATATTTCCTTGAACCGATGCTCATTGAGCCAGGGCTTGGAACATTGCCAGGCTGGTGTGATCGTCTCGCGTCAGATGAACCCGAAGCTTGGCTGACCTCGCCCACCTGAACTTCCCTGAGGGTTCAGGAATGCGGTTCACGGTTCACGGCGGACACCACCCCAACCCAGCGCGCGCGGCCACCTTGCACGGCTTGCCATGACGGGCTATTGGCTGATGAAGAGCGAACCGGCCGAAGCGTCCATCGACGACCTGGCCGCGGCCCCCGCGCAGACCCTGGCCTGGACCGGCGTGCGCAACTACCAGGCGCGCAACTTCATGCGCGACGACATGCGCGCCGGCGACGGCGTGCTCTTCTACCACTCGTCCTGCGCCGAACCCGGCATCGCCGGCCTGGCGCGCGTGGTCGGCGGCCTGGCGCCCGATGCCACACAGTTCGATCCGGCCAGCCCCTACTTCGATGCCCGCTCCAGCCCGGCCGCGCCGCGCTGGCTGCAGATCGACGTGCAGTTGCAGCGCAAGACGCGCCTGCTGACGCTGGCCGAGATGCGCCATGCGCCCGAACTGGCGACGATGCAGGTGCTGCAGCGCGGCAACCGGCTGTCGATCACGCCGGTCACACCGGCCGAGTGGCAGGCGGTGCTGGCGCGCCTGGGGCAGGCCTGATTGGACCTGGGCCTGGCTCTCATTGCCGAACTGCTGGCCCTGGGCGCGGCTGTGGGCTTTCTGGCCGGGCTGCTGGGCATCGGCGGGGGCATGGTCATGGTGCCGGTGCTCACGCTGCTGCTCACGCAGCGCGGCGTGCCGGCGGCGCTGGCCGTCAAGATGTCCATCGCCACCTCGATGGCCACCATCGTCTTCACTTCGCTGTCCAGCGTGCGCGCCCACCATCGGCTGGGCGCGGTGCGCTGGGAGATCGCGCGCCACATGGCGCCGGGCATCGTCCTGGGCAGCCTGGCCGCGGGCGCTGGCGCCTTTGCGCTGCTCAAGGGCCAGGCCCTGGCGCTGCTGTTCGCGGCCTTCATCGGCTATTCGGCGATCAAGATGCTGCGCAACGTGCCGCCCCGACCGGGCCGCATGCTGCCGGGCGCGCTGGCGCAAGCCAGCGTGGGCGTCGGTATCGGCTTCGCGTCGGCCCTGCTGGGTGCGGGCGGCGCCTTTCTCTCGGTACCTTTCATGACCTGGTGCAACGTGCCGCCGCGCCAGGCCGTGGCCACGGCCGCGGCCATCGGCTTTCCGATTGCGCTGGCCAGCACCGCCGGCTACTTGATCAGCGGGCGCGGCCTGGCGCCGGCGCTGCCGGGCGCCTGGGGCTACCTGTACCTGCCGGCGTTGCTGCTGGTGTCGCTGGCCAGCGTCAGCTTGGCCCCGCTGGGCGCGCGCACGGCGCAGCGCATGGACGTGCGTCTGCTCAAGCGCCTGTTCGCATTGATGCTGCTGGTCCTGGCGGCCAGCATGCTGCATCAGGCCTTCGCCTGATGTTCAGGCGGTGTCGAAGCGGATCGCTGCCAGCGTGACCTGGTTGCCGCCACGGCGGCGCGCCTCTGACAGTGCGGCTTCGCAGGCCGACACCAGCGCTTCCTGCGTGTGCGCGGTGTGCGGAAAGCTGGCCACACCCAGCGACACCGTGAAGCCGAACTCCTGGCCCTCGTGCACCACGATCTGCGTGGCGCACTGGCGGCGCAGGCCTTCCATGCGCGCATGCGCCGTGGCCAGGCCCACGCCCGACAGCAGCACGGCGAAGCGCTGGTCCTCGAAGTGACACGACGCGTCCATGGCGCGCGTGCCGCCGCGCAGCAGCCGCCCCATGGCCTCGAGCACGCGCTCGTCGCCCGCGCCACCCAGCGCGCGCACCTTGGCGCCGGGTGCGTCGATCTGGATGAAGACGATGGCGAACTCGCGGTGCTCGCGCGTGGACAGGTCGACTTCGCGCCGCAACTGGTCTTCGAAGTGGCCGCGCCGGTACAGACCCGACAAGGGCTCGCGCAGCGCCTGGTCGGCGA
Source organism: Rubrivivax sp. (assembly GCA_022842305.1). Classification (GTDB taxonomy): domain Bacteria; phylum Pseudomonadota; class Gammaproteobacteria; order Burkholderiales; family Burkholderiaceae_C; genus Rubrivivax. The sequence goes on along the minus strand of JALHPY010000004.1, from coordinate 61,206 downwards.
TCTCGCGCCGCAACAGATCATTGGCGCGCTGCTGCTGCTCGATCTGCTCGAGCGCCGCGCGCAATTGCGCCTCGCGCTGGCGGCGCTCGGTCAGGTCGCTCCAGACGCTGCACAGCCAGCGCGGGCCGTTGTTCTCGGACGCAACCACGGTGCGCAGCACCTCGAACTCGCGCCGCGCGCCGCGCCACTCGATGCGGTGCTCGCTGAGCAGCGGCTCGGCCTGGGCCATGGCCGTCTGATCGGCCGCGCGCAGGGCCGTGGCTGCCGGGGCGTCGAAGATCTCGGCGTCGGTGCAGCCGATGATCTGGCTGGCGCCACGCCCCAGGAAATCGGCCATGGCCGCGTTGACGTGCAGGTAGCGCCCCCCCGCCAGGTCCTTGACGGACAGCAGATCACCCCGGGCGGCGACCACGGCGTTGAACGTACTGCCCAGCAGAACCCACAGCTCGCGCACGCTGGGGGCACTCATCGCGGCGGTTTCGACAGTCAGGGTCATCGGATGGACAAATCAGGCCACGGCACACCACGATCAGGGCTGCAGCACCGTGCGCAGCCCATGCCCTATGGTGGTGGCCCGCGGCAGGGAGGGCAAGCAACTTTGCCAGCTTATTCCCTAGGTTGACGCGGGCGGTCGCGCAGATTACCCCAGTCCGTATGCAAGCGAACCTGATCCCCCTTGATTGCGCGCCCCTCGAGCAGGTGGTGCACACGCGCCGCGGCGTGCCGGCTGCACCGGTTGTCGCGGTGCGTCGAATACGGTCTATAATTTCGGGCTTTGCTGTGACACTAGTCCTTGCGCGCGAAGCAGCACATGTCAGGCCCCCTTGCCCCGGGATCCCCCAGGGCGCAAGTGGCAGACACCGGGGCACCCCGGGCGCGCACATCACCTGGATCCTTGAGCCCATGACCACCATCCGCGTCAAAGAAAACGAGCCCTTCGACGTCGCCCTGCGCCGCTTCAAGCGCACGATCGAGAAGATCGGCCTGTTGACCGAGTTGCGCGCACGCGAGTTCTACGAGAAGCCCACCGCCGAGCGCAAGCGCAAGAAGGCGGCAGCGGTCAAGCGCCACTTCAAGCGCGTGCGCAGCATGCAGTTGCCCAAGAAGCTTTACTGAAATTGTCGGCCGCCGGCTGCCCGCAGGGCGGCCTGCCGTTCCCACCAAGCCCGCGCGGCGCACCGCAGCGGGCTTGTTCCGTTCAGGAGACCGCTGCATGAGCCTCAAGGACCGCATCACCGAAGACATGAAGGCCGCTATGCGGGCCAAGGACGCCCCGCGGCTGACCACCATCCGCATGCTGCTGGCCGCGTGCAAGCAACGCGAGGTGGACGAGCGCATCGTGCTCGACGACGCCGCTGTGGTGGGCATCGTCGACAAGCTGATCAAGCAGCGCAAGGACAGCATCACCGCCTTCCAGCAAGGTGGCCGCGAGGACCTGGTGGCCAAGGAAGGCGCCGAAGTGGCGGTGCTCGAGGCCTATCTGCCGCAGCGCCTGTCGGCCGATGAAGTGGCCAGCACCATTGCCGCCCTGGTGAGCGAACTGGGCGCCAGCGGGCCCGGCGACATGGGCAAGGTGATGAGCGCCGCCAAGGCGCGACTGGCCGGCAAGGCCGAGATGGGGCTGGTGTCAGCCGCCGTCAAGCAAGCCCTGGCAAGGTAGGGCCAATGAGCATCCTGCCCATGCGACAGATCGACGCCGACGTGTGCGTCGCCCCGCAACTCACGCCCCAAGCCATGGCCGAAGCCGCAGCCAAGGGTTTCAAGAGCGTGGTCAACAACCGGCCCGACTTCGAACACGACAGCGGCCAGCCGACCAACGCCGCCATCGAGGCAGCTGCCGTTGCCGCGGGGCTGGCCTACCGCTTCCTGCCGGTCAGCGGCGCCTACCAGTCGCCAGAGCAAATCGCCCAGATGGCCGTGCTGCTCGCCGAACTGCCGCGGCCGCTGCTGCTGTTCTGCCGCAGCGGCGCACGTTCCACGGTGCTGTACCAGAAAGCCCTGTCGGCCTGACACCCGCCCGCCGGCCGCTGCCCTTCACGGGCGCGGTGGTGCAAGCGGGCGACGCGAACGTCTGCGCCGGACGTGGCCCGTTGGCGCAGCGAGCGTGGCAACAGTATCCGTGTTTCCCCGCCCCCCCGGTTTCGACGATTCGCCGCTGCAGCGCGTCCGCCGTCGCCTACAGTCACGGCGCAACAGATCGTCCCTGGGTCGCCTTGGCCCGTGATCAAGTAGTGGAGAAACTCAGTGACAGCACTCCTGCGCCTATCGAAGTTGATCGACGCTTTCAGTGAAGGCGTCGGCAAGGTGGTCATGTGGCTGATCCTGGCGGCGGTGGTCATCAGCGCCGGCAACGCCATCATGCGCAAGGCTTTCGACATGGGCTCCAATGCCTATCTCGAAATTCAGTGGTACCTGTTCTCGGCCGTCTTCATGCTCGGCTCGGGGTACGTCCTGCTGCGCAATGCCCACGTGCGCATCGACTTCATCTCGGGCAAGCTGTCCAAGCGCACCAACGCCATCATCGACGCAGCGGGGCTGGCCATCTTCGTCATCCCCTTGTGCCTGATCCTGATCAACCTGTCGTGGCCGGTGTTCCACCGAGCATGGGTCTCGGGTGAGATGAGTCAGAACGCGGGCGGCCTGATCCGCTGGCCGGTGCAGTTGCTGATCCCGCTGGGATTTGCCGTGCTGCTGGTGCAGAGCGTGTCGGAACTGATCAAGCGCATCGCCTTCGTGCGCGGCGCCGCCGATGAGCCTTTCAGCAAAGATCCGTTCACCAAGGCCGCCGAAGCCGAAATGGCCGCCGAACTGGAAGCCAAGGCTGCCGCCGCCACCGCCAAGGCAGCTGCTGCAGCTGCCGCCGTCAAGGCCGCACATCAGCACGAAACTGCCAAGGGCGCCTGACATGATGGCTTTCATTGCTGAGAACTTCGTGCCGCTGATGTTCGCGGCCCTGTTCCTGTTCCTGCTCACCGGCATACCGGTAGCCTTCGGCCTGGCTGCCACGGGCCTGTTCATGGGCTTCATCGGCATCGAGGCCGGGCTGTTCCCGCCCAACATGTTCTCGGCGCTGCCGCTGCGCGTGTTCGGCATCATGCAGAACGACACCCTGCTGGCCATCCCGTTCTTCACCTTCATGGGCATCATCCTCGAACGATCAGGCATGGCCGAGGACCTGCTGGAAACCGTGGGTCAGGTGTTCGGCCCCTTGCGCGGCGGCCTGGCGGTGGCGGTGATCCTGGTGGGTGCGCTGCTGGCAGCGACCACCGGCGTGGTGGCCGCTGCCGTCATCTCCATGGGCCTGATCTCGCTGCCCATCATGCTGCGCTACGGCTACAACCGCACCATCGCCACCGGCACCATCACCGCCAGCGGCACCCTGGCGCAGGCCATCCCACCGTCGTTGGTGCTGATCGTGCTGGCCGACCAGATGGGCCGTTCGGTGGGCGACATGTACGCTGGCGCGATGCTGCCCGGGCTGTTGCTGGTGGGCTGCTACCTGCTGTTCATCGCGGTGGTGGCCATCGTCAAGCCCAAGTGGGTGCCGGCCCTGCCTGAGGAGGCGCGCATCTACCGTGAAGACTCCGGCGCCAGCGGCCACCGTTCGCTGCTGGTGCTGTTCATCGTCTGCGCCGTGGCGGGCTACGTGTGGTCGCAACTCCACAGCCAGATCATCAATGGCCTGATCGGGCGCTCCACCCCCGCCCCGGGCGACGAGACCTTCATCCTGTCGCTCACCGTGGCCTCGCTGCTGGCGCTGCTGCTGGCCATCGCCGATCGCGTGGCGAAGCTGGGGCTGCTGTCCAAGCTGGCGCAGCAGGTGACCTTCGTGCTGATTCCGCCGCTGGTGCTGATCTTCCTGGTGCTGGGCACGATCTTCCTGGGCGTGGCCACCCCCACCGAAGGCGGCGCCATGGGGGCCGTGGGCGCCCTGATCATGGCCACGGCACGCCGCCAGCTGACTATGAAGCTGATGAAGCAGGCACTGGACAGCACCGCCAAGCTCGCCACCTTCGTGCTGTTCATCCTGATCGGCAGCACGGTCTTCAGCTTCACCTTCAACGCCGCCGATGGGCACATCTGGGTCGAGCACCTGTTCGACAAGCTGCCCGGCGGGGCCATGGGTTTCCTGATCGTCGTGAACCTGCTGGTCTTCGTGCTGGGCATGTTCATCGACTTCTTCGAGATCGCCTTCATCGTGGTGCCCATACTGGTGCCGGTGGCCGAGAAGCTGCTTCCGGCCCTGCTGCCCGGCGTACCCCCAGACGCGGTGATGGTCTGGTTCGGCGTCATCCTGGCCATGAACCTGCAGACCTCGTTCCTGACGCCACCGTTCGGCTTTGCCCTGTTCTACCTGCGCAGCGTGGCTGCCAGGTCCGACTACAACGACCGCATCACGGGCGAACGCATCCCGGCCGTGACCACGGCGCAGATCTACAAGGGCAGCATCGCCTTCATCTGCCTGCAGCTGATCATGGTCGCGGTCGTGGTGCTGTACCCCAAGCTGGTGGTGGGCGGCCTGGCCCAGGAAACGGTGAAGATCGACGCCGACAAGGCCTTCGAACAGTTGCTGGAGGCCGACACCGCAGGGCCTGAAAAGGCCGCCCCCAGCATGGACTTCGGTGCCGCTGCTTCGGCCCCGGGCGCATCACCCGCCTCGGCGCCTGCCGACGCCGCCCCGGCCGACCCGATGAAGGAACTGCTGGATGCCGTGAAGCAGGACAAGAAGTAGCGCGCCGCGGGCGGGCCTCGACGCTTGCCCGCGGTAGACAAAAAAAGGCCCCGCACAGCGGGGCCTTTTTCTTGCCGGGCCGCGCGCTGCCTCGAGGGCAGCGCAGCCGGGCCCGTGTTTACAGCTTCTGGGCCTGCATGAAGTCGTCGAAGCCGGCTTCGGTGAAGCGGAACCACAGGTTCGCGTCGCGACGGAAGACGGCGTAGTCCTCGTAGATCTTCTTCCACCCCGGGTTCTTGGCACTCAGGTCGCTGTACTCGGCCATGGCTTCCTTGAAGCCGGCTTCCATCACGTCCTTGGGGAAGCGGAACAGCTTGGTGCCACTTCCCACCAGCCGCTTCAGCGCGGCCGGGTTGCGTGCGTCGTAACGGGCCTGCATCTCGACGTGGGCGTGCGATGCCGCCGACTCGATCATGGCCTTGTAATCGGCCGACAAGCCGTTGTAGGCCTTGTCGTTGATGTAGAAGTCCAGCTGCGGACCCCCTTCCCAGAAGCCGGGGTAGGCGTAGAACGGCGCGACCTTGGCAAAGCCGAGCTTCTCGTCGTCATAGGGGCCGATCCACTCGGCCGAATCGATGGTGCCCTTCTCGAGCGCCTGGTAGATCTCGCCACCCGGGATGTTCTGCGGCACGGCGCCGATGCGACCCATGATCACGCCGCCGAAGCCCCCGGTGCGGAACTTCTGACCCTTCAGGTCGGCCAGCGACTTGATCTCCTTGCGCCACCAGCCGCCCATCTGCGCACCGGTATTGCCACCGGGGAAATTGACGATGTTGTACTTGGCGTAGTGCTCGCGGGTCAGCTTGAGACCGTTGCCTTCGTACATCCAGGCCGACATCTGGCGCGAATTCAGGCCGAAGGGGATGGCGCAGCCCAGTGCGAAGGTCGGGTCCTTGCCGAAGAAGTAGTAGGGCGCGGTGTGCGCCATCTCGACCGTGGCGGCCTGCACGGCATCGAGCACACCGAAAGCCGGCACGATCTCGCCGGGCGTGGCCACGGTGATCTGGAACTTGCCGCCCGACATCAGCCCGACCTGCTTGGCGAAGATTTCCGCGGCGCCAAAGATGGTGTCCAGCGACTTGGGGAAGCTCGAAGCCAGACGCCAGCGGATGTTGGCCTGCGCGTGCACGATGGCCGGCGCAGCACCAGCGGCCAGGATGCCGGCGAGTCCGGTGTTCCTGACGAATGATCGACGTTCCATGGAAAAACTCCTGTGACAAGGCACGGTTGGTAATCGGGGAAAGGCGCGGAATTCTAGAGTCCAGGTGGGGCCATCCCGGGCGGGTTTTCCCGCTCGAAGCCGATGCCCCAGCCTGGTGCTGGCATTGTCCTATGCACGCACCACCGTCACGGTGCAATCGGCCTGCGCCACCACCTGCGAGCTGACGCTGCCCAGGTACTGGCGCATCGCCGAATTGCCGCGCGCGCCCATGACCACATGGTCGGCCTGATTGCGCTGCGCGAAGTCGACGATGGCGGCGGCCACGTCCGGGGCCTCGAGCACGTGGAAGGTCAGGCGCCCGTCGTCCAGGTTGAGCGACTTGCTGATGGGCCGTGCCCAGTGCTTGAGCGCCACCAGCTGGCGCACGTGCACGCTGTGGCCGCGTTCGTCCACCAGTTCGTCGGCGCCGATGCGCGCGGTCTTCATCACGCTCACGCAGGCCAGGCGCGCGCCGGGCTCTACCGCCACGACGCGGCGCACGGTCTCGCGCAGTTGCTCCATCAGGGCCGGCGCGGCGTTGTCCACGTCGATCGCGGCCATGATGATGGGGCACTTCATCAGCTGCGTGGTGGCGCCCAGCACCGGCGGTTCGGCCGGTGCCGTGCCCAGCGCGAAGAACCAGCGCTTCAGGCGCAGCAGCGCGCCGCTGGTGTCCATGCGCTCGGCGCGCTGCGTCAGCGGCACTTGCTGCGGATCCTGCAGCGCCAGCGCCAGCTGTGCCGCGGTCTGCCAGCGGCGCTCGGGCTTGACCTCCAGGCACTTGAGGATGATTTCCTGCAGCCAGGGCGGGCAGTCGCGGCGGATGGCGCGCGGCGGCACCGGGTCGACGTACAGGCGCCGACGCAGGCCGCGCACCGATTCGGGCGCGCCGAAGGGGCGCTCGCCGGTGCACAGGTGGTACAGCATCACGCCCAGGGCGAACAGGTCCGAGCGCGGATCGCTGCGCACCTGCTGCACCTGTTCGGGCGACATGTAGGGCCCGGTTCCCATGGGCAGCGTGAAGGCCTCTTCGAGCAGGTCGGGCAGGCGGTCGTGGCGCGACAGGCCGAAGTCCACCAGCACCACCGTGCCGTCAGCCCGGCGCAGGATGTTGCTGGGCTTCACGTCCAGGTGCACCAGACGCTGGCGATGCAGGTCGTGCAGCGCGGTGGCCACCTGGGCGCCGATCTCGATGATCTCGTCGAAGGCCAGCGGCGCGTCGTCCAGCCGCGGCCGCAGCGAAACGCCCTCGATGCGCTCCATCACGATGTAGGGCGTGCGCGTGAAGTCGCCGCGCGCCACATAACGCGGAACATGAACGCCATGCAGGGCCGGCAGGATCATGCGCTCGACCTCGAAGCCGACGATGGACGCCGGGTCCTCGCCGCCCTTGATGCGCGGCACCTTCATGATCAGCGGCAGGCCTTCGGTGCCGGGGGGCAGGTGCGGCGCGTCGGCGCCCGGCACCGGGCTCACGCGCCACAGGTGGGCCATGCCGCCGGTGTGCAGCTTTTCCTCGATGCGCCAGCCATCGACCACGTCGCCGGCCTGCAGCGGCGCGGGCGCGCCGGCATCGCCGCCGGGCTCGGCCAGATCAGCGTCCATCGGCCAGGCGCTCGGCCAGCGCTGGCGGCAGGTCGGCGGCGCGGATCTTGTCGCCGGCCAGCTCGTGGTTGTAGGGCACGCGCCAGAACACCAGGTCGCCGCTGGTGTCGTCGTAGATGGCGTAGCAGGCCGCCGGGTTGCCGTCGCGCGGCTGGCCGGCCGCGCCCGGCACCACCAGCCAGCGGCGCGGCGGCAGCAGCGGGATGGCCTCGCCCGCGGTGGGCGTGAACTCGCCCGTCTTGCCCACCGCCGACAGGTGGTAGAGCTGGGGCTCGTGCATGTGGCCCACGAAGGTGATGCGCTGGCCCGTCGCCTCCAGGCTGCGGCGCGCCTCGGCGCGGCCCTGCACGTACTCCCAGGCCGCGGGCTCGTAGGCATTGGCATGCACGAACAGCAGCTCGCCCAGCTGCTGCGTCAGCGGCAGGCTTGCCAGGAAGTCGATCTGCGCCACGTCCAGCTGCGCGCGCGACCACTCGACCACGTGGCGCGCGTCGGGCCGCATGGTGGGCGTGGCGCCGCGCACCACGGCCGCGTCGTGGTTGCCCTGCACCGCCAGCGCGCCGTGCCTGACCTTCTCGCGCACCAGATCCACCACCCAGGCCGGGTCGGCGCCATAGCCGACAAAGTCGCCGACGAAGGCGTAGCGGTCGACGTGCTGGCCCTGGGCGTGTTCCAGCACCGCCTCCACCGCCTCGCGGTTGGCGTGCAGGTCGGTGATGACGGCGATCTTCAAGCGCGGGCAGCGCTGTGGCGCACTAGGAACCCGCCAGCTTCATGCGCGAGACCAGCACCGAACCCACGGTCTTGCTGCCCTGGGTATAGGCATCGGCGCCCACGGCCACGATGTCGGCGAACATCTGGCGCAGATGGCCGGCGATGGTGACCTCGTGCACCGGATGCACGATGCGCCCGCCCTCGACCCAGAAGCCGGCGGCGCCGCGCGAGTAGTCACCGGTGACGTAGTTGACGCCCTGCCCCATGAGCTCGGTGACGAACAGGCCCCGGTCGAGCTTGCGCAGCATGGCGTTCAGGTCATCGCCGGTGCGTGTGAGCCGGCTCGTCATGCGCAGGTTCTGCGAGCCGCCGGCATGGCCGGTGGTGTGCAGGCCCAGCTTGCGCGCCGAGTAGCTGGACAGGAAGTAGCCCTGCACCACGCCGGCGTCGACCACGCGACGCGCGCGCGTGCGCACGCCTTCATCGTCGAAGGGCGCGCTGCCCTTGCCCTTGAGCTGGTGCGGGTCCTCGTCGATGTCGATGTGGCTGGCCAGCACCGGCTGGCCCAGGCAGTCGACCAGGAAGCTGGCCTTGCGGTAGAGCGCGCCGCCCGAGGTGGCCTGGACGTAGGCGCCCAGCAGGCCGGCGGCCACGGTGGATTCGAACAGCACCGGCACGGTGGCCGTGGCCACGCGGCGCGACTTCAGGCGCGCCAGCGCGCGCTCGGCGGCATAGCGGCCCACGGCCTCTGGGGCGGCCAGCTCGGCGGCGTCGCGCATGCTGCTGTACCAGCCGTCGCGCTGCATGTCGCGGCCCTTGCCGGCGATGGGCGAGACCGACAGGTAGTGGCGCGAACTGGCATAGCCGCCACGAAAGCCGCGCGAGTTGCCGGCCCAGAAATGCGCCTGCTGGGCCGAGACGCCGGCGCCTTCGGAGTTGGTGATGCGGCGGTCCACGGCCATGGCCGCGGCCTCGCAGCGCTGCGCCAGCGCGGCCGCGTCGGTCGGGTTGATGGCCCAGGGATGGAACAGATCGAGCGCGCGCGCCACTTCTTCGGGGCTGGCCAGGTCAGCAGCATCGGGCAGGCCGGCGGCCGGGTCTTCGGCGGTGAAGCGGGCGATGTCATAGGCCGCCTGCACTGTCTGGCGCAGTGCCGCGGCCGAGAAATCGGAGGTGCTGGCGTTGCCGCGGCGCTGGCCCAGGTAGACGCTGACGCCCAGCGACTTGTCGCGGTTGCGCTCGACGTTCTCGAGATCGCCCTTGCGCACCGACACCGACAGGCCCACGCCCTCGGAGACCTCGGCACCGGCATCGCTGGCGCCGAGCTGGCGCGCCAGGGCCAGGGCGTCCTCGACGATTTGCTGGAACTGTTCCCTGCGGTAGCTGAAAACCGAATCAGCGCGGTTGGAATGAGGCATCGGCAGGGTGGCGTCTGGGTGAGCGGGAGTGCGCACTTATGATACCGGCCCACCCCCAGCACAACTGCACAACCCAACCCATGGCCCGACGCGCGGCGCCGCACCGCGGCCTGGATGTCCATTACGGCGACACCGAACCCGACGAGCCGGGCGAGGACACGCGCCCCAGCAAGACCCAGCTCAAGCAGCATTCGCACGACCTGCAAGACCTGGGCGAAGCCCTGGCCGCGCTGCCGGAAGACCGCCTGGCCGCGATCGACATGCCCGAGGTGCTGCGCGACGCGCTGGCCACCTGGCGGCGCACGCGTTCGCATGAAGGCCGGCGGCGCCAGATGCAGTACGTGGGCAAGCTGATGCGCAAGGCCGACGAAGACGCGCTGCGCGAGGCCGTGGCCCAGGCCACGCTGGGCTCGGCCCAGGCGGCGCTTGCGCTGCACGAAGCCGAGCGCTGGCGCGCCGAGCTGGTGGCCGACGACGAAGCCCTGACGCGCTGGATGCAGGACTACCCCGACACCGACGCCCAGCAACTGCGCAGCCTGGTGCGCGCGGCGCGCCGCGACGCCGCCGGCCTGCCGCCCGAGGCGCGCCAGCCCAAGAGCCTGCGCGAGCTGTTCCAATTCATCCGACCCCTGCTGCAGACATGAACCCCACAGACGAATTCGACCCGGTGCGCATCGGCGTGGTCTCGATCAGCGACCGCGCCAGCGCCGGCATCTACCAGGACCAGGGCATCCCGGCGCTGAAAGATTGGCTGGGGCGCGCGCTGCGCAACCCGGTGCAATGGGAAGAACGCCTGATCCCCGACGAGCAGGCGCAGATCAGCGCCGCGCTGTGCGCGCTGGTCGATGATCTGCAGTGCGACCTGGTGCTGACCACCGGCGGCACCGGCCCGGCGCCGCGCGACCTCACGCCCGAGGCCACGCTGGCCATCGCGCACAAGGTGATGCCCGGCTTCGGCGAGCAGATGCGCCAGATCAGCCTGGCCTTCGTGCCCACGGCCATCCTGTCGCGCCAGGTGGCGGTGATCCGCGGCCGCACACTCATCATCAACCTGCCGGGCCAGCCCAAGTCCATCGCCGAGACGCTGCAAGGCCTGCCCGAACGCCAGCCACCGGTGCAGGGCATCTTTGCCGCCGTGCCCTATTGCATCGACCTGATCGGCGGGCCCTACCTGGCCTGCGACGATGCCTTCACCAAGGCCTTCCGGCCCAAGGCGGCGCAGCGCGCGCCGGGGCAGACGCGCAGCCGGCCTACTTGACCAGGCGGTTCAGCCGCTCGGCGTCGAAGGTCTCGGTGGTGTGCGCGTCCTGAGGCACGCAGTCGGCGGCGGGCAGTTCGCGCGCCCGCGCGCCCAGTTTTTCGATGGCATGCCACAGCAGCGCGATCTGGTGCTCGTGGCCCGAGGCGTTGTCGATCAGGCCCTTCATGGCCTGCGACACCGGGTCGTCGCCCTGGGTCACGCCGTAGGCGCTGAAGCCCATCTTGGCGGCCGCGGCCTCGCGCGCGGCATCCACTTCGGCCAGGATCACGCGCGCCGGGTTGCCCACCGCGGTGGCCCCCGGTGGCACCGGCTTGACCACCACCGCGCCGCTGCCCACGCGCGCGCCGTCGCCCACCGTGAAGCCGCCCAGCACCTGCGAATTGGCGCCGACGATGACGCCGCGGCCCAGCGTGGGATGGCGCTTGGCGCCCTTGACGAGCGCGGTACCGCCCAGCGTGACGCCCTGGTAGATGGTGCAGTCGTCGCCGATCTCGGCGGTTTCACCCACGACCACGCCCATGCCGTGATCGATGAACACGCGCCGGCCGATGGTGGCGCCGGGATGGATCTCGATGCCGGTGAGGAAGCGCGCCACGTGCGAGGTAAAGCGGCCCAGCCAGCACCAGCCCAGACCCCAGAAGCGGTGCGCCCAGCGGTGCAGCACCAGCGCGTGCAGGCCGGGGTAGCAGGTCAGCACCTCGAAGGCTGAGCGCGCCGCGGGGTCGCGCTCGCGGATGCAGGCGATGTCTTCGCGCAGTCTTGCAAACATGGCCCCAGTGTAGCGGGGGGTCTTCAATCCTGCCGGCGTCAATCCTGCCCGCGTTGTCGCGCCGCGGCGCGGGCGATGCCGCGCAGGATGTGCACCTCTTCCTGCGTCAGCTCGGCGCGGTTGAGCAACTGCTGCAGCCGCGGCATCAGCTTCTTGGGCGCCGCGGGGTCCAGGAAGCCGATGTCCTGCAATGTCTGGCGCCAATGCGCCAGCAGGCCCTCGATGGCGGCGCCGTCGGCCAGCTGGGCATCCGTGGTGCGCGGCGTGACGGCATAGCCACCCAGGGCCTGGCGCCAGTCGTAGGCGATGAGCTGCACCGCCTGCGCCAGGTTGAGCGAGCCGTAGTCGGGGTGGGTGGGGATGCTCAGGCAGGCGTGGCACCGGTACACATCGTCGTTATCCAGCCCGGTGCGTTCGGGCCCGAAGACGAAGGCCACGCGGTGGGGGCCGGCAGCCAGATCCGCCAGGTGCGGGCGCGGCGCCAAGGTGGGCGGGCCGAAGTCGCGCGGCGTCATGGCCGTGGCGCAGGCGTGGGTGATGCCTTCCAGCGCGTCGGCCAGGGTGGGCAGCACGCGCGCCGCGGCCAGCACGTCGGTGGCGCCGCTGGCCAGGGCGAGGGTCTCGTCACGCTCCAGCACGTCGGCAAAGCGCGGGCGCACCAGCACCAGATCACTGAAGCCCATCACCTTGATGGCCCGCGCCGCCGCGCCCACGTTGCCGGCGTGGCTGGTGCCGACGAGCACGAAGCGGGTGCGGCAGGTCATGGCGTCGCAGGAGTTGGGTGCAGGCTGGGTGCTCAAAGGCATGCCCGTAAAATGGAAGGCTGTTCGCGGCCATTGTCCCCTGGCTGCCGCTCTTTATCTCCTCTGTCGCCCCCCACTCCCGCAGGCCGCCCCATGTCGCAAGCGCTACACCCCATGCTCAACATCGCCGTCAAGGCGGCCCGCCTGGCAGGGGCGATCATCAACCGCGCGGCGCTGGACCTCGAGAACCTGAAGATCGGCAGCAAGGGGCCCAACGACTATGTGTCCGAGGTCGACCGCGCGGCCGAGGACATCATCATCCAGACCCTGCTCGAGGCCTACCCCGGCCACGGCATCCTGGCCGAAGAATCCGGCCGCGCCCACGGCGCTCGCCACAGCGAATACGTCTGGATCATCGACCCGCTGGACGGCACCACCAACTTCGTGCATGGCTTCCCGGTGTACGCCGTGTCCATCGCGCTGGCCCACCGCGGCCAGGTGCAGCAGGCGGTGGTGTACGACCCCACGCGCAACGACCTGTACTTCGCCAGCAAGGGCCGCGGCGCCTTCTGCAACGACCGCCGGCTGCGCGTGTCCAAGCGCACGCGGCTGAGCGATTCGCTCATCGGCACGGGCTTCCCCTTCCGCAAGGGCGACAACTTCAAGCGCTACCTGAAGATGTTCGAGGAGATCATGCAGAGCTGCGCCGGCCTGCGCCGCCCCGGCGCCGCGGCGCTGGACCTGTGCTACGTGGCCGCGGGCTACTACGACGGCTTCTTCGAGACCGGCCTGAGCCCCTGGGACGTGGCCGCAGGCTCGCTCATCATCACCGAGGCCGGCGGCCTGATCGGCAACTTCACCGGCGAAAGCGACTACCTGTACCAGCGCGAAGTCGTGGCCGGCAACCCCAAGGTCTACGGCCAGCTGGTGCAGCTGCTGGCGCCCTACACGCGCGTCATCAAGGAAGAGGCGCCTGTGGCCGCTGCAGCGGACATCGCAGCGCCCGATGCGACGCAGGCCTTCCTCGAGGCGGGGGCGTCAGCCGAAGCGCCGGCTCCCGCCACAGCCCCGGCGCGCAAGTCGGTGCGCATCCGCAAGCCGGTCGAGGGCGGCGAAGCGCCGTTCTGACACCCCGTCAAGGCCGCAGCGACACGCCTTCCAGCGCCATGCCGGCGGCACGCCCGGCCAGGAAAACCTGCAGCGCCAGCCATTCGTCGCCGTCGTCGGCAAAGGGCTCGGCGCGCACCCCCACCAGGCAGCCGCGCAGCCGCCGCTGCAGCGAGCCCAGGCCCTGCCATTCCAGCCGGTAGCTGGGGTAACCGGTGGGATGCGCCTGCGGGATGGCGGCGCCACCCAGGCGCTGGCCGGCGCGCTGGTCGTGGCACTGCGCGCAGGCCAAATCCAACTGCCCGAAGCGCTGCTGCCACAGCTGTGCGCCGCGCGCGCGCCAGGGCTCCAGACGGGGGTCTTGCGGTGGCGCCAGCGGCCGGCCACGCGCCTGGTGCTGCAGCCAGGCCGTCAGCGCCAGCACGGCCGCACCGTCAGGGCCTTGCGCGGCCTCGCCCTGGTGGCGCTGGCGGCACTGGTCCACGCGGCCGGCCAGGGTGATGGGGCGCGCCTGGCGCTCGTCCCAAGACGGATGGCGCGCGGCGTCGGGCGGTGTGGTGTGGCAGCCGGCGCAGGCCTGGCCCTTGATGGGGGTCTGCTGCCACAGCGCGGCGCCTTCCTGTACCCACAGCTGGCCGGGGTGCTGGGTGTCGTCGCGCTGCAGCGCCTGCAGCGCCGGGGTCATGTAGTCGATGCCGGGGCGGCGCGGATCGGGCCCGGCAGCAACGACCAGGCCGGTCGCGGCCATCAGCAGCAGCCACGCCAGCCGCTTCATGCCATCACCAGGCGGCGCGTCTCGCGGTGGGCGAAGCCGTGGTCGCCCTGCCAGCTGAACTGCAGCTCGCCCTCGCGCTCGACGCGCAGCGTGAAGGCCATGTAGGGGTTGGCGGCGATGGCCGGGTACAGGTCGGCGGCGAAGACCAGCGCGCCGTTGAGGTGGCACTCGAAGCGCGTGACGATGCTGCGCGGCAGCAGCCGGCCCTCGGCATCGGGCCGGTGGCCGGTTTCCATGGGATGCGCCAGCGAGGCGCGGATCTCGATCACCGTGCCGCGCGCGGCCGGCGCAGGGATGTGGATGAGCGTGCGCGCCGTGGCCATTACTCGATGCGTTACTCGATGCAGGCGGCCAGGGTGACGATGACGTCCACCTGCTGCTGCCAGACGCTGCCGTCGTTGAAGCGCGCCAGCGCCACCAGGCGTTGGCTGGTTGCCAGGCGGATGCGCGTGGACACCTGGGCACGTCCGCTGGCCGGGCTGAGCTGGAACAGGGCCACGTCGCGCTGCGGGTTCTTCTCGTTGAACAAGGCGATCTCGCGCACGTGCTCGGCCGCCGTCATGGCGCTGTCCACGCGCAGCGTCACCGGCACGGCGTTGCCGTTTTCCACCAGCGGCGCGATCTCCAGCGTCACGCGGCCGTCGCGCGGCACGGCGTCACCGGCCCAGGCGCGCACCGCGGCGTCCAGCGTGGGCGCGGCGGCGCGGGCGCCGGCCCAGGGCAAGGCCAGCAGCGTGAGCGCCAGGCAGTGGCGGCGCGTGCTCAACGCAGCGTCTCCAGGTAGGCCAGCACGTCCTCGAGCTGTTGTGCGTCCAGCAGCGGCCGGCCCTGCCGCGATGCGGCCACGCGTTGCTGGCCTTCGGTGCGCGTCGCCGAGGGCATGATGGTTTGCGGATTGAAGCGCGCCGGGTCCACCAGGCGCTGGCGCAGCGCCGCGCGGTCAAAGCGCGCGCCCACCCCGGCCAGGTCGGGCCCCAGCGTGCCCGCCTGCACCGACTGCACGCCGGGCACGGGGTGGCACAGCACGCACAGGCCGGTGCTGCGGCTGGCGACGATCTGCGCGCCGCGCGCCGCATCGCCCACCGGTGCGGCCCCCGCCGCGCCCGTCTGCAACGCCCCCGCCAGCGCCAACGCCAGCAGCCCCGTCATCTAAGCCCGCTTGAGGCTGTGCAGCGACAGCGGCAGGTCGCGGATGCGCTTGCCCGTGGCGGCGAAGATGGCGTTCAGCACCGCCGGCGCCGCCACCGCGATGGTGGGCTCGCCCACGCCGCCCCAGAAGCCGCCCGAGGGCATGACGATGCACTCGACCTTGGGCATCTCTGCCATGCGCAGCGCCGGGTAGGTGTCGAAGTTGGTCTGGACTATGCGCCCGTCCTTCACCGTGCAGGCGCCGTACAGCGCCGCCGACAGGCCGTAGACGAAGCTGCCCTCGATCTGCGCCTCGATCTGCTGCGGGTTGACGGCGTGGCCGCAGTCGGTGGCGGCCACGATGCGGTGCACCTTGAGCGCCCCGTCGGCGCTGACCGAGACGTCGGCGCAGGCCGCCACGTAGCTGCCGAAGCCATGCGTCTGCGCCAGGCCGCGAAACACCTTCTGCCCGCCCACGTCGGGCGCCGGCTTGCCCCAGCCGGCGCGCGCGGCAGCGGCCTCGAGCACGGCCAGGTGCTTGGGGTGGTTCTTCATCAGCTCGCGCCGCAGCACCAGTGGATCCTTGCCGGTGGCGTGCGCGATCTCGTCCAGAAAACATTCCAGGTAGATGGCGTTCTGGTTGAGGTTGACGCCGCGCCAGAAGCCCGGCGGCACATGCGGGTTGCGTATGGCGTGGTCGATCAGCAGGTGCGGCACGGTGTAGCCGATCATGGCCTCGCCGCCGCCGTTGTTGAGGCCCTGGAAGACCACCGGGTCCTTGCCGTCCTTGACCATCTGCGGAAACACCCCGGCCAGGATGGACTGGCCGGCGATGCGCATGTGCAACGCGTTCAGCTGGCCCTTGTCGTCCAGCCCGGCGGTGAGCTTGCACTGTGTGATGGGGTGGTAGCGGCCGTGCGTCATGTCTTCTTCGCGCGACCACAGCAGCTTGACCGGCGTGCCCGGCATCTGGCGCGCGATGGCCACCGCCTGGCGCACCCAGTCGTGCACCGCGCCGCGCCGGCCGAAGCCACCGCCCAGGTGGATCTTGTAGACCTCGCAGGCCGAGTTGGGCAGGCCCGCGGCCTCGGACGTGGCGGCCAGCGCGGCTTCGCCGTTCTGCGTGGGCGTCCAGACCTCGCAACGCTCGGTCGTCCAGCGCGCCGTGGCGTTCATGGGCTCCATGGTGGCGTGGTTCTGGAAGGGGTAGCTGTAGGTGGCCTCGATCCGGCGCGCCGCGCCCGCCAGCGCCGGCGCCACCGCGCCCTGGCTGTTGCCCACCGCGGCCTGTTCGGCGGTGAGGCCGCTGCGCACCAGGGCGTCGATGTCGGCCTGCTGCACGCCGACGTTGGCGCCGAAGTCCCATTCGATGGGCAGGGCGTCGAGCGCGGTCTTGGCACGCCACCAGGTGTCGGCCACCACGGCCACGGCGCCGTCGCCCACCTTGAGAACGGCCTTCACGCCGCGCCGGCCGCTCACCGCGGCGGCGTTGAAGGACTTGAGCTTGCCGCCGAACACCGGGCATTCCTTGATGGCGGCGTTGAGCATGCCGGGCAGTTGCAGGTCGGCGCCGTAGACCTGCTTGCCGGTGGTCTTTTCGGCCGTATCCAGGCGCGCCAGCGGCTTGCCGGCCAGGGTCCAGTCCTTGGGGTCCTTGAGCTTCACCTCGGCCGGTGGCGCCAGCTTGGCCGCAGCCGCGGCCATCTGGCCGTAAGTGGTGCGGCGGTTGCTGGCGGGGTGCGTGATGACGCCCTTGTCGCTGCGGCAATCCTCCGCCGCCACGCCCCAGCCCTGGGCCGCGGCCTGCACGAGCATGGCCCGCGCCGTGGCGCCGCCCTTGCGCACGTAGTCGTGCGACTCGCGGATGCCGCGGCTGCCGCCGGTGGAGAAGTTGCCCCACACACGCTGGCGCGCCAGGTTCTGCCCCGGCGTGGGGTATTCGGTGGACACACGCGTCCAGTCGCAGCCCAGCTCCTCGGCCACCAGCTGCGCCAGCCCGGTGAGCGTGCCCTGCCCCATCTCCGAGCGCGCGATGCGGATCACCACGCGCTCGTCGGGGTGCACCACCACCCAGGCGTTGATCTCGGGCGCAACGCCCTGCGCCGCAGCGTCGGTGGCAAAGCCGAAGACGAAGGCGCCGGCCGCGGCGGCGCTGCCCAGGAATTCGCGGCGCGACAGCACGGCGCTCATGCCTGCCCCCGCTGCAGGTGGATGACCTCGAGCGCGGCGCTGCGGGTGGTGATGCCGGCGGCCAGCTTGATGCCTTCGCGCACGCGGTTGTAGGTGCCGCAGCGGCAGATGTTGGTGATGGCCGCGTCGATGTCGGCGTCGCTGGGCCGCGGCTTTGCCTTCAGCAGCGCGGCGGCGGCCATGAGCATGCCGCTCTGGCAGTAGCCGCACTGCGGCACGTCCAGTTGCACCCAGGCCTTCTGCAGCGCGTGGCCACCGTCGGGCGACAGGCCTTCGATGGTGGTGATCTTCTGCCCCGGCTGCAGCGTGGACACGGTCACGGCGCAGCTGCGCACCGGCGCGCCGTCGATGTGCACCGTGCAAGAGCCGCACTGCGCCACGCCGCAGCCGTACTTGGTGCCGGTCAGGCCCAGCTGTTCGCGCAGCACCCACAGCAGGGGCGTGTCGGGCTCGGCGTCGTGCGTGCGCAGCACGCCATTCACGTTGAGATCGGGCATGCGGCGTCTCCGGTGGACTGCTGGAAGCCGGTGATGATGCGGCGCCGCACTTGTCCCTGCAATCGGGGTGGTCGCCTAGGCCGATCGGGCCGATCGAGCCGGATTCAGGCCGGTCGACCCGGCGCCAGGCTGCCGACATCCAGCCCCTGCGCCAGGATGTGGTCCGGCACCGGCTGGCCGCGCAGCAGCGCCGCGCACAGCTGGCCGAAGGCCGGGGCGCTCTGGATGCCGTAACCCCCCAGGGCCGCGGCCCAGAAGAAGCCCGGCGCGGCCGGGTCGGGGCCGCACAGCGGCTCGCCGTCGGCCACGAAGCTGCGCAGCCCGGCCCAGGTGCTGCGCGGGCGGCGGATCGTCATGGTGGTGGCCTCTTCGATGCGGTAGATGCCAAGCGCCACGTCGAACTCCTCGGGCACCACGTCGTGCGCCGCCACCGGGTCGGCGTTGGCCGGTGATCCCAGCAGCAGCCCGGCGTCGGGCTTGAAGTACCAGCTCTCGTCCAGCGCGATCACCGCCGGCCAGCGGCGCGCGTCCACGCCTTCGGGCACGGTGAAGAGGAAGGCCGAGCGCCGCCGCGGCTCCAGCCCCGAGGGTGCCGCGCCGGCCAATGCCGCCACCTCGTCGGCCCAGGCGCCGGCGGCGTTGACCACGCGCGCGGCGTTGAAGCTGCGGCCGTCGGCACAGGCGATGTGCCAGCCGCCCGCCTGCGCGGCCAGCGCGGTGACGCGGGCATCGGTGGCCAGCACCGCGCCCTGGGCCCGTGCGCCGCGCAGAAAGCCCTGCAGCAGCGCGTCGACATCGATGTCGAAGGCCCCCGGGTCGTACACCGCCACCACTGCGGCTTCGGGCCGCAGCGTGGGCACGCGCGCCAGCACATCGGCACCTTCCAGCCATTCGGCGGCGCAGCCCTCGGCCTGCAGCGTGGCCAGGTAGGCCAGCGCCTGCTCGCGCTGCGATTCGGGGCCCACCAGCAGCGTGCCGCGCAGTTCCAGCAAGGGCTGCTGGGCAAAGCCGGCCGGCGGCACGTCGAAGAAGGCGCGGCTGGCGCGGGTGAGCGCGCGCACGGCCGGCGGACCGTAGGTTTCGGCATACAGCGCGGCCGAGCGGCCGGTGCTGTGGTAGCCGGCCGCCGATTCGGCCTCGAGCAGCAGCACGCGCACTTGCGGCGCCAGCTGGTAGGCGATGGAGGCGCCGACGATGCCGGCGCCGATGATGGCGATGTCGTAGGACGCGGGTTCGGGGGTGTCGGTCATGGTCGGGCACTGCGGGATATGACGGGTGACCCAGTATCGCGGCAGCGGCGCGCGGCCGTCGCGACGCAAGCCACAATCGCAGCCCAGTCTTTGCGCCCGACAACCACCCCCACAGGCCCTGCTCCATGTCCCCGCACTACGTTCTCAACATCCGCTGCGGCGACGCCGTGGGCATCGTCGCCGCGGTGGCTTCTGCGCTGGCCTCCAGCGAGGCCTTCATCACCGAGTCCTCGCACTTCGGCGATGAAGGTACGGGCCTGTTCTTCATGCGCACCGTGTTCCGCGCCACCGGCACGCGCTTCGCCACGCTGGACGACTTTCGCCTGGCGATGGCGCCGGTGGCGCAGCGCTTCGACATGCAGCTGCAGTTGTTCGACGCCACGCAGCGCATGAAGGTGATGCTGGCGGTGTCCAAGCACGGGCACTGCCTCAACCATCTGCTGCACCGCTGGCACAGCGGCGAGCTGCCGGTGGACATGGTGGGCGTGGTCTCAAACCATGCCGAGCTGCGCCGTCTGGTCGACTGGTACGGCCTGCCCTTCCACCACCTGCCGCTGCAGGACGACAAGGCGGCGCAAGAGGCGCAGCTGCTCGAGCGCTTTGCGGCGTCGGGCGCCGAACTGCTGGTGCTGGCGCGCTACATGCAGGTGCTCAGCGACGACCTGTGCCAGAGGCTGGAAGGCCGCTGCATCAACATCCACCACAGCTTCCTGCCCAGCTTCAAGGGCGCGCGGCCCTACCACCAGGCGCACGCGCGCGGCGTCAAGGTGGTGGGGGCGACGGCGCACTACGTCACCGCCGACCTGGACGAGGGCCCGATCATCGAGCAGGACACGGTGCGCGTGGACCACACGCTGGATGCAGAGGCCTTTGTACGCCTGGGCAAGGACGTCGAGAACGTGGTGCTGGCGCGCGCCGTGCACTGGCACGCCGAGCACCGGGTGCTGCTCAACGGCCGGCGCACCGTCGTCTTCAGGCACGGGGCCTGAACGGGCGCGCTTCAGCCCGGCGGTGCGGCCACCGCCACGGCCACGGTCTCGGCCACCAGCAGGCTGCCGTTGCGCAGGCCGCGCAGCGTGGCCAGCGTGAGCGCCGCGATCAGCAGCGACACCACGGCCAGCAGCGCCACGGCCAGCATGGACGGCCAGCCCGGGGGCGCCAGGCGCAGCGTGAGCGCGGTGAAGGCGGCCAGCGGGAAGCTCATACCCCAGTGCGGCAGGCCGAAGGGCAGCTGGCCGATGCGCGGCAGCAGCGGCAGCAGCCACAGCAGCGTGAACAGCGCGATGCCCCACAGCGCCCAGCCCACCAGCACCGGCGCGCCGAACTGCAGCGCCGCCAGGCCCACCACCGCCGGCGGCGCCACCAGGATGAAGGCCGCGGGCATCAGGCGTTCGGGCCACAGGCCCTGCAGCGCGATCCGCGTCAGCAGCAGGCCCAGCACCAGCGGCCAGAACAGCAGGCCCACGCCGAACTGCGCCGCCGACCATTCGGGCTGGCCCAGCGGCACACCGGCCAGCGGCACCAGCACGTTGCCGACGATGGGGATGAACAGCGCCGGTGTCACGCTGGCCCACACCAGGCCACCGGCGGCGGGGCCGCGCCACCAGCGCGACAGCACCCACAGCGTGACGCCCAACTGCAGCAGTGCACCCAGCCACCACAGTGCCAGCACCAGTGGCGCCAGCGCGCCCAGGTGCAAGCCGCCGGCCACCGCCACCGTGGCCAGCAGCAGCACCGAAATGGGCAGGGCGGCCACGAAGCTGTGGCGCACCGGGTGGCGCAGGTCTTCGGCCCAAGACTGGGGATGCAGCCGCCAGCGCGCCACACCGGCCAGCGCCAGCACCGCGAACACCAGCGCCGCCAGTGCGCCCAACACCCAGCTCAGCGCGCCGGCGGCGTCGCCCATCACGGCGGCGGCGCGGTGCCAGGCCAGCGCCAGGCCGGACAGGCCCATGACCACGGCAAACCAGCCGGGGTAGAGGTGCTTGAGCGCCAGCCAGCGCGCGGGCGAGGCCTGAGGCGCGGTCAACGCAGCTTGCCCAGCAGCACCTGCACGTCGTCCAGCACCGAATGCAACTCGGCCCCCTGGCCGTCGTTCATGCCCAGGCGCTGCTGCATCTCGTGCTGCATGAAGCACACGGTCATGCGCACGTAGGTGCTGTCCAGCGCCTTGCGCACGGCGGCCATCTGCGCGGCGATGTCCAGGCAGGTGTCACCGTCGGTGATCATGCGTTGGATGCCGCGCAACTGGCCTTCGGCGCGCTTGAGCCGGTTCAGGATCTCGGTGCGCTGTTCTTCGTTGATGTGTTCGTTCATGGATCGGCCTGTGCGAGGGGCGGCCGGGTGGCGCAGGCCATGCGGCCAGCCGTTGCCGGCGCCGACCCGCGAATCGAGCTGCCTGGAGTAAATGCGGCCCGTAGTTTTGCACGTTCGGGGCGAAATGGCCCAGACCGGGCAGGAGGCTGCGGCGCTGTGCCGCAGTCTGCGGCACCGCTGGCGCAGATTCGCGCAACGCTGCGGCCAGGGGCTTGACATGGATCAGTGCGGAAAGCGACCGCGTGATTACCCTTATGGGTATCGAAGCGCTGCAGACCGGCGACCCATCGCTGCCCCGTCCGGGGCGCCTGAGCCGTCCAGCCCAAACCCCATGCCACAACTCAACCGCCGCCGCTTCCTGACCCTATCAGGGGCCGCCGCTGCCGCCGCAGGACTGGCCGGCACCGCGGACCTGCACAAGGCCTTTGCCGCCGCGCCGGCCGAAGGCCAGGTGACCACCACTCCCACCTTCTGCGAGATGTGCTTCTGGCGCTGCGGCGGCATCGCCCATGTGCGCGACGGCAAGCTCTGGAAGTTCGAGGGCAACCCGCTGGACCCGCAGAGCCAGGGCCGGCTGTGCCCACGCGGCACCGCCGCCGTCGGCGCGCACTACGACAGCGACCGCATCCGCCAGCCGCTGATCCGCGTGGGCGAGCGCGGCAAGGAACAGTGGAAAGCCGCCAGCTGGGACGAAGCCCTGGCCTTCGTGGCCGAACGCATGGGCAAGATCAAGGCCGAACACGGCCCGGAATCGATGGCCTTGTTCAACCACGGCTTCGGCCAGCGCTTCATCCAGCACATGATGAAGAGCTGGGGCGCGATCAACATCGCCGGGCCCTCGTATGCGCAGTGCCGCGGCGCGCGCGATGTCGGCTTCCAGCTGACCTTCGGCGCCGGCGTGGGCTCGCCCGAGCCCACCGACATCCGCGACACCGACTGCCTGGTGCTCATCGGCTCGCACCTGGGCGAGAACATGCACAACTCGCAGGTGCAGGAATTTGCGCAGGCGATCGAGCGCCGCGTGCCGGTGATCGTGGTCGACCCGCGCTTCTCGGTGGCCGCCAGCAAGGCCAAGTACTGGCTGCCGGTGAAGCCCGGTACCGATACCGCGCTGCTGCTGGCCTGGATGAACCTGCTGGTCACCGAGGGCCGCTACGACCGCGCCTTCGTCGAGCAGTGGGGCCACGGCTTCGACAAGTTCGCCGCCGAGATCAAGGGCTACACCGTCGACTGGGCGGCCGAAGAAACCGGCGTGTCCGCCGCGCTGATCCGGGCCGCGGCGCTGGAATTCGCCAGCCACCGGCCGGCCACCATCATCCACCCCGGCCGGCGCGTCAACTGGTACGGCGACGACGCCCAGCGCAGCCGCGCCGTGGCCCTGCTCAACGCCTTGATGGGCAGCTGGGGCCGCAAGGGTGGGCTGTTCATCGCCGCGGGCATGAAGATCGCCCCCTTCCCGCTGCCGGCCTACCCCAAGTCGGACAAGCCGCATGCCGACGGCGCCGACGGCGTGCAGTACCCGTTTGCCGACGAGGGCATCACCACCAGCATCCGCGACGCCACGCTCTCGGACAAGCCGTATCCGATCAAGGGCTGGTTCGTCTACTCGACCAACCTGATGCAGGCCCTGCCCGACCCGCGCCAGACACTGGCGGCCATCGACAAGCTGGACCTGCTGGTGGTGTGCGAGACCGTGCCCAGCGAAATCGCCGGCTACGCCGACGTGATCCTGCCCGACACCACCTTCCTGGAGCGCCACGACGAGTTGCTGGTGGGCTATGGCCGCACCGGCTGGACATCGCTGCGCCAGCCCGTGGTGGCCGCGCCGCACGACCAGAAGCCTTCGTGGTGGATCGCCCAGCAACTGGCGCAGCGGCTGGGCATCGGCGCCTGCATGCCCTTCAAGGACATGGAGGAATACCTGTCCTACCGCATCGAGAAGTCGGGCCACAACTGGCAGGACTTCAAGAAGCAGGGCGTGATCATGGGCCCCAAGCAGCCCATCACGGTGGAGACCGGCCTCGCGCTGAGCTTCGACACGCCCTCGGGCAAGGTCGAATTCTGGTCCGAGCGCCTGGCGCAGGCCGGCTTCGACCCGGTGCCCAAGTACAAACCGCAGGAGCCGGCGCCCGAAGGCCACTTCAGGCTGATCACCGGGCGCGCGCCGGTGCACACCTTCAGCCGCACCCAGACCAACCCGCTGCTGCACGACCTGATGCCCGACAACGATGTCTGGATCAACACCGCCACCGCCACGCGCCTGGGCCTGAAGCACCGCGACTACGTGCAGCTCAAGAACCAGGACGGCGTGCTCAGCAACCGCGTGCGCGTCAAGGCCACGCAGCGCATCCGCGAGGACTGCGTCTACATGGTCTACGGCTTCGGCCACGCCAACCCGGCGCTCAAGACCGCTTACCTCAAGGGCGCCAGCGCGGGCGGCCTGAACACGCGCTATGCCACCGATCCCCTGATGGGCAGCACCAGCATCCACAGCAACTTCGTCAGCTTCGTGAAGGAGGCCTGACATGGCCCGCTTCGGCATGGTCATCGACACGCGCAAGTGCGTGGGTTGCATGGACTGCGTGGTCGCCTGCCAGACCGAGAACGACGTGCCCACCGGCTACTGCCGCGACTGGATCGTGACGGACGTGCGCGGCAACTTCCCCAACCTGCGCATGGAGATCCGCTCCGAGCGCTGCAACCATTGCGACAACCCGCCTTGCGTGAGCAGCTGCCCCACCGGCGCCAGCCACGTGGCCGAGCCCGGGCGCGTGGTGATGGTCACCGCCAACCGCTGCATCGGCTGCAAGGCCTGCATCTCGTCCTGCCCCTACGACGCACGCTACGTGCATCCGAAGGGCTATGTCGACAAGTGCACCTTCTGCCACCACCGCAGCAAGAACGGGCAAGACCCGGCCTGCGTGGCCGTGTGCCCGACGCACTGCATGAGCTTCGGCGACCTCGACGATCCCGCCAGCCCGGTGAGCGAGCTGCTGCGGCAGCGCCAGCACCGCGCGCTGCTGCCCGAGGCCGGCACCCGGCCCCGCGTCTTCTACCTGAGTTGAGCGCCGCGCCATGTTCGAGACCACCACCACCCGCCACAACCCGCTCATAGACCCGCATCTCGCGGTGTGGAGCTGGGAGATCCCGGTCTACCTGTTCCTGGGCGGCATCGTCGCCGGGATGATGGTGCTGGGCGGCATCGCCATGCTGCGCATCGCGCGCGGCGACGATCCCAAGAGCTTCTTCTCGATGCACACGCCGCTGCTGGGCTTCGTGCTCATGAACCTGGGCATGCTGGCGCTGCTGCTGGACCTGACGCACCGCCTGTACGTGTGGCGCATCTACACCACGTTCCAGGTCACCTCGCCCATGTCCTGGGGCTCGTGGGTGCTGATCCTGGTCTATGGCGTGCTGCTGGCCTCGGCCCTGGTGCGCCTGCCCGACACCTGGCCGGCGCTGGCCGCGCGGCTGCCGGTGCTGCGCACGCTGTCGGACGCGCTGGTCGGCAGCCCCACGCGGCTGCGCGTGCTGGCCTGGACCAACATCGTGCTGGGCACGGGCCTGGGCATCTACACCGGCATCCTGCTCAACACCATGGTGGCGCGGCCGCTGTGGAACAGCGCCATCCTGGCGCCGCTGTTCCTGTTCTCGGGCCTGTCGGCCGGCGCAGCGGTGGTGCACATCGCGGCTGCGCTGCGGCTGGGACGGCCGCAGGCACAGGGCCTGGTGGGCGGCGCGCTGGCGTCGATGATCCAGCCACTGGGTGCCGAGACGCCGCCGCGGCAAACCGCCGACGCGCTGATCCGCGCCGACCTGGTACTGCTGGTGATCGAGCTGCTGCTCATCGCCCTGCTGCTGGCCAACCTCAACACCTCTTCGGCCTCGCACATCGCCGCGGCCGCGCTGCTGAGCAGCGGGCCCTATGCCCTGCCCTTCTGGGTGGGCGTGGTCGGCATCGGCATCCTGGTTCCCATCGCCTGGCAAGCGCTCGAGCTGTCGCACCGCGTGGCACACACCGTGGCGCCGGCGCTGCTGGTGCTGGTGGGTGGTTTCACGTTGCGCTGGGTCATGGTCGGCGCGGGGCAGATGAGCCACATCGTGCCCCTGGCCAGCATGATGCCCTGACGCTAGTTCCGCGGTCTTTCCACGAAAGGAAGTTCATGGTCCGCCTCATCACCCTTTGTGCATTGCTCGCCAGCGCCCAGTTCGCGCTGGCCCAGGCCCCGGCCACGCCGGCGGCCGCCAAACCCAAGTACATCATGCCGCCCGTGTGCACGGCGGCCTGCCACGAGCCCGACGCCAACCAGCTGGGCGGCTACTTCGAGTCGGCCGCCTTCAAGTCGCAAGGCCTGCAGGTCGACGTGGGCGCGGCGCTGCCGCAGATCCTGCGCTTTGACCCGAAGACGCTGAAGGTCATCGACGACGGCAAGCCCAAGCCGGTGGATCACCTGCGCGAGGCGCGCAAGCGCCACGAGGTGATCGTGACTTACACCGAGGTCGGCGGTGTCAAGACGGCCACCGAGATCCACTTCAAGGGCCCGGCCAAGATCGACCCCGACAAGCTGATCGACTACGCCGGCGTGGCCAAGCTGCTGGCCCGGGGGCCGAACGATGCGCCCTACACGCTGGTCGACTCACGCCCGCTGCCGCGCTTCCAGGAAGGCACCATTCCGGGCGCCATCCACGTGCCCTTCATCGGCTTTTCGAAGTTCACAGACCGCCTGCCCAAGGACAAGGCCCAGTTGGTGGTCTTCTTCTGCGGCGGCATCACCTGCACGCTGAGCCCCAATTCGCTGAAGGCGGCGCAGAAGCTGGGCTACACCAACGTGCGCGTCTACCGCGAGGGCCTGCCCGAATGGCAGACCAAGAACTACGCTGCGCTCACGCCCGTGTTCCTGAAGGCCGCCTACGTCGACAAGGACATCCCGCACGTGCTGATCGATGCACGCGGCGCGGGCGATGCCACCAGCGGCCACATCAAGGGCGCGGTGGCGGTGCCGGCGCAGCAGATCAAGGCCATGCTCAAGTCCCTGCCCGAGACCAAGCTCAAGGCCCCCATCGTGGTCTACGACGGCCGCGGGGGTGAAGAAGCCGCGGCGCTGGCCAAGGCCATCGTCGGTGCCGGCCAGCAGAACGTGCTGGTGCTCAATGGCGGCATGATCGGCTGGCAGGCCGCGGGCTATGCCATCGAATCGGGCAGCCCGGCGGCGACCAAGGTCGCGTACACGCCCAAGCCGCGCGCCGGTTCGCTGCCCGCGCCCGAGTTCACCACGCTGGCCCGCAACACGCCCGCCGACGTGATGATCCTGGACGTGCGCAACCCCGACGAGGCCTCTGCCGGGATGATCAAGGGCGCCATGCTCATCCCCGATGAAGACCTGCAGGCCAAGCTGGCCGAGGTGCCCAAGGACAAGCGCATCGTCACCCACTGCGCCACCGGCATCCGCGCCGAGATGGCGTACCACAAGCTCAAGGCCGCCGGCTACAACGCCGCCTTCCTGAACGCCGACATCGAGATCGCCAAGGACGGCAGCTTCAAGCTCTCACCCAAGTAAGCCAGACTGAAACGACGCGGGGGCGCCGCAGCGCCCCCGCCGAAGTTCCGAAGCTGCTCAGCAGCCGCCCTTCTTCTCCTTCTTCTTGGCCGCCGGGGCCGAAGCAGCCTTCGCGGCGGGCTTGGCATCCGCAGTCTTGGCAGCGGCGGGCTTGGCAGCGGCGGGCTTGGCCGGCGCATCGGCGGCCTGGGCCGTCGTGTGGGCCAGCGCGAACAGGGACACCATCAAGGCTGCAATCACTTTCGACATGTTCACTCCTGAATTGATTGATCGGGCAAGAGCGCCCCGCGCACCGGGGCGGTCGCCAACGGCGGATGATGCCATCGCGCCGCGATTTTCCCTCGGGTAACGGAGAAATACCCCCATGAGCATTCTGACGCATCACGCCAGGCCAGCTGCGGCACAGCCTTCCAGCCGCCGAGCGCAGGCCTTCACCAACCCCTACCTGGCCGGCTTCGCGCTGGGCCTAGTGCTGCTGGCCACCTACCTGGTTACCGGGCGCGGGCTGGGCGCCACGGCCGGCTTTGCCGCGCTCGCCACGGCGCTGGCCGGCCTGATCAGCCCCGAGCAGATGCAGGCCAGCGCCGTGCACCTGAAATACTGGAACGAGGGCGCGCCGCTGCTCAACTGGACACTGTTCCTGCTGCTGGGCGCCTTTGCCGGCGCCGCGGCCTCGGGCTGGCTGGCCGGACGCACGCGGCTGTGCATCGAACGCGGCCCGCGCGTCACCGATGGCCAGCGCCTGGCGCTGGCCTTTGCCGGCGGCTTCATCGCCGCCTGCGGCGCCAAGCTGGCCAAGGGCTGCACCAGCGGCCAGGCGCTCACCGGCGGCGCCATGCTCAACGTCGGCAGCCTGGTCTTCATGGGCGCGGTCTTCGCCGCCGCCTTCGGCGTGGCCTGGTTCGTGCGCAAGGAGTGGCTGTGATGTTTCCGCTGACCGACTCGATCGAATTCACGCTGGCCACTGAGCTGGCCATCGCGCTGGTGCTGGGCCTGGGCTTCGGCGTCGCGCTCGAGCGCGCCGGCTTCGGCAGCGCGCGCAAGCTCACGGCCGTGTTCTACCTCTACGACATGGCGGTGGTGAAGGTCATGTTCTCGGCCGTGGTCACCACGCTGGGCGGGCTGTTCCTGCTCTCGGCCGCGGGGCAGCTGGACCTGTCATCTCTCTACATCGAGCCCACCAACTACACGGCCCAGTTGCTGGGCGGCCTGCTCTTCGGCGCCGGCTTCGTGGTGGGCGGCTACTGCCCGGGCACGTCGCTGGCGGCCATGGCCACCGGGCGCAAGGATGCGATGGTCTTCGCCCTGGGCATGCTGGCCGGCGTGTGGGCCTACGCCGAACTCACCCCGCAGCTGGACGACTGGTACAAGGCCACGGCCGTGGGTGAGCTCACGCTGCCCGCCGTCAGCGGCCTGGGCATGGGCTGGTGGGCGCTGATCTTCGCCGCCTTCCTGGCCTTCGGCGCCTGGGGCATGACGCGCCTGGAAGCGCGCTTCGCCCACCTGCGCCCGCCGCAATAGTCGCCTCAATAGAGCCCGGGGATGAAGCGGCGCGTGCGCCGGCAGTAGTCGGCGTAGTCGGTGTGGCTGGCGCGCAGGCCGCGCTCTTCCAACGCGGCCTTGGCAGCCAGCACCGCCAGCAGGGCCAGCAGGGCCGCCCAGGCCCAAGCCTGGCCGGCCAGACGCGCCGCGGCCAGGCCGGCCAGCAGCACCGCGCTGTACATGGGGTGCCGCAGCCAGCGGTAGGGGCCGTGCTGCACCAGCAGGCTGCCCGCCTTGTGCAGCGGTCGGATGTTGAAGTTGCCGGGGCGGTTGGCGCTCAACGCCCACAGGCCCAGCACCAGGGCAGCGCCGGCCAGCACCGGCACGTCCGGCGGCAGGCGGCCCGCAGACAGGCCGCCAACGGCCAGCCAGGCCAGCAGGCCTATCAAGCCAAACTGCAGCGCCACCAGCAGCGCCGGCAGGCCGGGCGTCGCGGGGCGCAGTGCGTCTGGCTCTTCCATCGCGGCCCCCGCCGGCTCAGCGCCGCCGCGCCACCAGGCCGATCAAGGCCGAACGGCCGCGGTGGCCCGCGCCTTCGGCGATGTCGGCCTCGTATTCCTGCAGCTCGACGATCTCGAGCGCGGCGAAGCTTTCGCGCAGCAGCTCGGGCGTGTACAGGTGCGACGCGAACGGCGGCCCGCCGGTGCGGTATTCCAGCTGGCGCGGCGTGTAGCCCTGCAGCACCAGCACGCCGCCGGGCGCCAGGCTGGCCACCATGCGCTCGAACAGGCGCGCGCGCTGCACCGGGTCGGCAAACTGGATGAAGATGGCCGCGACGCCATCGCAAGTGCCTTGCGGCCAGGCGTAGCCCTCGATGTCGGCCACAGCGTAGTTGACGCTCACGCCGGCCGCACCGGCCAGGCGGCGCGCCTTGGCCACGCCCTGCTCGGCGATGTCGAAGGCGTCGACCACGCAGCCGCGCTGTGCCAGCCAGACGCTGTTGCGGCCCTCGCCGTCGGCCACGCACAGCACGCGCGCGCCGGGGCTCAACAGCCCGGCATGGCGGGCGAGCCAGGCGTTGGGTTCGGTGCCGAAATGGAACTCATCGCCCTCGAAGCGGCGGTTCCAGGTCTGGGCGGCATCGGCAAAGGCGGGCGGGTCGGTGGGCTTCATGCGGGCGCGGGTGGCGAGGCGAACGGGGACGGGCGAGGCCCGGATTCTGGGCCCAGTTCCGCGGCCGGAGCCGCAGCTGTGTCGCGTGCACGGGCTTTCCCCGGCGGCACTTCAAGGCTCGTTCGGGGTTGACCACGCGGCGCCTGAGCGCGAAGGCCAGGCGCCCCGAAACGCGCCCCAGGGCCTGCCCGCTAACATGCCCGGGAGCCGGCAGCCGCGCCGGCCCCAGGGCCCCATGGAACACAACGTCTCGCTCATCTCCACCGTGGCCGTGGGCTTCGGCCTGGCGCTGCTGCTGGGCGTTCTGGCCGAGCGCATCAAGGTGCCGGCGCTGGTGGGCTACCTGCTGGCCGGCATCGCCATCGGCCCGGCCACGCCGGGCTTCGTGGCCGATGTGGCCATGGCCTCGCAACTGGCGGAAATCGGCGTGATGCTGCTGATGTTCGGCGTGGGCCTGCATTTCTCGCTGGACGATCTGCTGGCGGTGCGGCGCGTCGCCCTGCCCGGCGCGGTGGTGCAGATGGGCCTGGCCACGGTGCTGGGCATGGCCGTGGCCTGGAGCTGGGGCTGGACGGCCGGCGCCGGACTGGTGTTCGGGCTGTCGCTGTCCTGCGCCAGCACGGTGGTGCTGCTCAAGGCGCTGGAAGCGCGGCGCGCGCTGGACAGCATGAACGGCCGCATCGCGGTGGGCTGGCTGGTGGTGGAAGACCTGGTGACGGTGATCGTGCTGGTGCTCTTGCCGCCCTTGGCCGGCCTGCTGGGCGGGAGCGCCGACCCGGGTGCGGCGGCCGAGCCGCTGTGGCGCAGCGTGGTGCAGACGCTGCTGCAGGTGGCGGCCTTCGTGGCCATCATGCTGGTGGCCGGCCGGCGCGTGCTGCCCTGGCTGCTGTGGCAGGTGTCGCACACCGGCTCGCGCGAGCTGTTCACGCTGGCCGTGGTGTCGGCGGCCATCGGCATCGCCTACGGTGCGGCGGCGCTGTTCGGCGTGTCCTTCGCGCTGGGGGCCTTCTTCGCCGGCATGGTGATGCGCGAGTCGGAATTCAGCCACCGCGCGGCGCAGGAATCTCTGCCGCTGCGCGACGCCTTCGCCGTGCTCTTCTTCGTCTCGGTGGGCATGCTGTTCGACCCGCAGGTGCTGCTGGACGAGCCGCTGCGCGTGGCCGCGGTGGTGGCCATCATCGTGCTGGGCAAGTCGGTGGCCGCGGCCGGGCTGGTACTGGCGCTGCGCTACCCGCTGAACACCGCGCTCACCGTGGCCGCCAGCCTGGGGCAGATCGGCGAGTTCTCGTTCATCCTGGCCGGCATGGGCCTGGCGCTGGGCCTGCTGCCACCGCAGGGCATGAGCCTGGTGCTGGCCGGCGCGCTGATCTCGATCGCGCTCAACCCGCTGGTCTTCAGCGCCATCGCGCCTTTCAGCCGCTGGGTACTGCGGCGCTCGGCACTGGCGCGGCGCCTGGAGCAGCGCGACGACCCCTATGCCGAACTGCCCACCAGCACCGAGCGCAAGTACCTGCAGGGCCAGGTGGTGCTGGTGGGCTACGGCCGCGTGGGCCGGCGCATCGCGCAGACGCTGCGCGAGCGCGAGATCCCCTTCGTCATCGCCGAGCAGAACCGCGAGCTGGTGGAAGACCTGCGCCGCGCCGGCCTGGCCGCGGTCTCGGGCGACGCCACCGACCCGGCGGTGCTGATCCAGGCCCACATCGCCCAGGCGGCGATGCTGGTGATCGCCCTGCCCGACCCCATAGGATTGCGCCAGATCGTCGAGGCTGCGCGCCAGCTCAACCCGGGCCTGGAGGTGGTGCTGCGCACGCACAGCGACGAGGAGTCCCAGCTGCTGCAGCGCGACGGCGTGGGCACGGTGTTCTTCGGTGAAGAGGAACTGGCGCTGGGCATGACGCGCCACGTGCTGGAGCGCTTCCACCGCGAACCGGGCGCCTGAGCGGGTGTGAACGAGGTGGGCTCAGGTTGCCGGTCTGGTGGCGAGCTTGCGCGCACCGGCCAGCCAGGCCCAGGCGTGCAGGGCCCGCTCCACAACCCAACGCTGGGCCTGCACGACGAAACCCTGGGCGACAACCGTCGGCCGCGGCCCCTTTTGAGGACTCCGCGGCGCTTCAGCGGCGACGCAGGACGTGCACGAACTCGCTGGTGCCGCCGGTCTGCTCGACCAGTTCGTTGCCGGTCTGGCGCGCAAAGGCCTGGAAGTCGCGCATCGAGCCCGGGTCGGTGGACACCACGCGCAGCAGTTCACCGCTGGCCATGTCGGCCAGGGCCTTCTTGGCCTTGAGGATGGGCAGCGGGCAGTTGAGGCCGCGCGTGTCGAGTTCTCGGTAGCTGGGGGTCGGCATGGCGCGAATTCTAGGCGCGCGGCAGTGGCTCGAGGAACTGCGGTTCATGCCCGCGCGAACGCAGCCAATCGGCCAGCGCGAAGCCCGTTCCGGCAGGCCAGCAGCGCAGCTGCGGCGGCTCGAACAGCCGGTATTCGGCCAGCTCTGGCGACAGCCGGATCTCGCCATGCGCCAGCGCGTGGAAGGCGATGATCACCTGGTTCATGCGCTGGAAATCGTAGACGCCGATCAGCGTGAGCTGCTCGACTTCGAGCGCGGTCTCTTCGGCGATCTCGCGCGCAATGCCCTGCTGCGCCGTCTCGCCGGCCTCCATGAAACCAGTGATCAGCGCGAACATGCGCCCGCTCCAGGCCGCATTGCGCGCCAGCAGCACGCGGCCTTCGCGGTCGCTGCACTCGATCACCGCGGCCAGCACCGGCGTCGGGTTGTTCCAGTGCGTCCAGCCGCAGGCCGGGCAGCGCAGCCGCGTGCGTGCGCCGCCGTCCTCGTCCTGCGCCAGCAGCGCCAGGGCCGTACCGCACTCCAGGCAGAAGCGGGCCTGGCCCGTCGTCATGCCGGAAAGACCCCGGTCGACAGGTAGCGGTCGCCGCGGTCGCAGACGATGAAGACGATGGTCGCGTTCTCGACCTGGCGCGCGATCTGCAGCGCCACCCAGCAGGCGCCGGCGGCCGAGATGCCGGCAAACAGGCCTTCCTCGCGCGCCAGGCGGCGCACCATGTCTTCGGCTTCGCCCTGGCCCACC
Source organism: Rubrivivax sp. (assembly GCA_022842305.1). Taxonomy (GTDB): domain Bacteria; phylum Pseudomonadota; class Gammaproteobacteria; order Burkholderiales; family Burkholderiaceae_C; genus Rubrivivax. The sequence goes on along the minus strand of JALHPY010000004.1, from coordinate 28,200 downwards.
AGCACCAGTTCGTCCACGCCCGCCGGGTCATAGATCCTGGGCAGATAGGCCTGCGGCCACTTGCGGATGCCGGGGATGCGCGAGCCCTCCTGCGGCTGGGCGCCGACGATGCGCACCGCCGCGTTCTGCTGCTTCAGGTAGCGCGACACGCCGGTGATGGTGCCGGTGGTGCCCATGGCACTGACGAAGTGCGTGATGCGGCCTTCGGTGTCGGCCCAGATCTCGGGGCCGGTGGTCTCTTCGTGCACACGCGGGTTGTCGGCGTTGGCAAACTGATCCAGCACGCGACCCTTGCCGTCGCGCTGCATCTGCTCGGCCAGGTCGCGCGCGTATTCCATGCCGCCCGAACGCGGCGTGAGGATGAGTTCGGCGCCGAAGGCCTTCATGGTCTGGGCGCGCTCGACCGACAGGTCCTCGGGCATGATCAACAGCATGCGGTAGCCGCGTATCGCCGCGGCCATGGCCAGCGCGATGCCGGTGTTGCCCGAGGTGGCCTCGATCAGCGTGTCGCCGGGGCGGATCTCGCCGCGCTGCTCGGCGCGCGCGATCATGCTGATGGCCGGCCGGTCCTTCACGCTGCCGGCCGGGTTGTTGCCTTCCAGCTTGCCCAGGATGACGTTGCCGCGGGCCGCGCCCCAGTCACCGGGCACGCGCTGCAGGCGCACCAGCGGGGTGTTGCCGATGACATCTTCGAGGGTCTTGTAGCGCGGGGGCTGCGACATCGTTCGCTCCTGGGTCGGTGGCGATTGTCGCAGTCCGCGCCCGGCGCCGTGGCGCGGCGCCGGAGCCCCGTCACAAGCCTCGGTTACTTCGGATAGGCGTACACCGGCGGCGGCAGGGTGTCGACGGTGGTGCCGCCCTTGCGCGGGTTGGGATTGAAGGTGTGCGAACGCACGAACAGCCCGCCCGCCGTCTGCGACAGACCCGGCATGTAGGCCTTGTAGTCGGTCAGCTTCGGGTCGTCGTGGCAGCTCTTGCAGGTCTCGGTCGGCGTCATCGCCTTCTTGCCTTCGACCGCGTGCAGCGAGTGGCAGTCCAGGCAGCCGGCCTTGCCCTGCTTGGCATGCGCCGACTGCAGGTGCTCCTGGTATTCCTGGTGGTGCTTGCGCCCCTCGAACAGGCCGGCCTTCTGCGCCGCCTCGTCGATGAAGAAGGCGTTGTTCAGGTCGGTGTTGGGGTAGTTCTTGTTGATCGGATCCTCGGCATGCACGCCGGGGGCCAGCAGCTTCTCGGGGTACCACTTCGTCCAGTCGTCCTGCCCGGCCTTGAAGGTCTCGCCCAGCACCGGGTGCGGAATGTGCTCGGAATGCTTGCCCTGGGCCGTGAGCCACTGGTCGTTCTCGACGCGGACGTGGCAGTAGCCGCAGACCTTGTCGGCCTCGGCCTTGGAGCCCTTGCGCGGATTGAAGATGTCGCCCGCCTTCTTGGTCTTGGCGTGCACCGAGCCGGGGCCGTGGCAGGCCTCGCAGCCGGTGTTCTTCTCGCTCATCGCGACCTTCATCGCTGCCGGGTTCTTGGGGTCGTAGGCGGTGATCCTGAAGCCGGTGGCGTGGCAGGTCGAGCACTGGGTTTCCCAGTCGTTCTTCTGGCCATAGCCTTCCCAGGCGTTGGAGGCGCGGTTCCACTGCTTGTCCAGGAACTGGTGGTTGCCGGTCTGCGGGTTCTTCACCAGGAAGCGCTGCTTCCACTTGGCGCCGATGACGTAGACCACGTCGTCGAGCGTCGCCGGCGTGCCCGTGATGTTGGCCTTGGTGGGGCCGGGGTTGCCCTTGGCATCCTTGGCCCAGTTGTCCTTGGCGTCTTTGAGCAGCCCGTCGCGCGTGCTGCGGACCATCTGGCTGTGCGGCGTCTGCTTCCAGGTCTTGAACTCGTCCTCGTGGCATTCCTGGCAGTTGTCGGAGCCCACGAACTGGGCCCGCGCGGCCCCGCCCGCGGGCTTGAGCAGGTCGGTCGTGCAACCGGCTGCGGTGACCACGATCGCTGCCGCGGCCAGACTGAGCATTCCACGCCATGCATTCATTTGTCTGTCTCCTTCCCGAAAGGATGGGCCAGACTAAGCTGCCCATGCCACGAACGGCCGCGGCCCTGACCGAGGCGCTTGACGCAACGCAAGCTCTGCGGTCCTGGGTTGCGAACGAGTCGCAGGCCGCCCACCCTGCCCGGCTGCAAGGGCGGGCCGCGCGGGCACGCGTGTGATAATCCGCCCTGCTTCGGGCACGGCCCGGGGCACGCCCGCCCGCGTGACGAAATCGGTAGACGTAGCGGATTCAAAATCCGCCGCCGCAAGGCGTGCCAGTTCGAGTCTGGCCGCGGGCACCAGCCGGGCTTGACCTGTCCATCTGCGTTGCGAGCCCATGCCGCCGATCCCACCCCTTACCAAGAACCTGATGCTCGCCTGCACGGCAGTCTTCTGCCTGCAGCTGATCCTGCCGCTGGAACGCTGGCTGGCCTTGTGGCCGCTGCACAGCGGCCTGTTCATGCCCTGGCAGGTGCTGAGCTATGGCTTCCTGCACGGCGGCTTCGGCCACCTGTTCTTCAACATGCTGGGCCTGTGGATGTTCGGCGCCGAACTCGAGCGACTGTGGGGCCAGCGCCGCTACGCGCACTTCCTGCTGGCCGGCGTGCTGGCGGCGGCGGCGGCGCAGTTGCTGGTGACGGCGCTCACCGGTTCGCGCACGCCCACGGTGGGGGCCTCGGGCGCGCTGTTCGCGCTGTTGCTGGGCTTCGGCATGCTGTTCCCCAACCGCATCATCATGCCGCTGTTCCCGCCCATCCCGATGAAGGCGCGCACCTTCGTGATGATCTTCGGCGGGCTGGAACTGCTGCTGGGTTCGGGCCTGCTGGATGCGATCTTCGGCCTGGGCCGCAGCAACATCGCGCACTTCGCCCACCTGGGCGGCATGGTGGGCGGCTGGTTGATGATCCGCTACTGGCGCCGCATGCCGCCCTTCGGCCGCCGCCGGCGCTGAAGGCGCGCGGGGCTGTTCACAGCCCGTCTACCACCGTCGGGTAGCGCAGTCGCAACCGCAGTTCGTTCTTGAGCCGCCGGTTGTCCAGGCGGCGTGATTCGCTCATGAAGCTCAGCAGCATGGGCCCCAGTTGCGCCGCCGCATCGGCGCGCGCAATGCGCGGCGGCCGCGGCAGGCCGCACAGGTCGGCCGCCAGGTCGAAGTACGCGCCCATCTTCAGTTCGGTGTCGTCGCTGGCGTGGTAGATGCGCTGCGGCGCGCCGCGCAGCAGGGCGGCAATGCAGGCGCGCGCCAGGTCGTCGGCGTGGATGTGGTTGGTGTAGACGTCGTCCGCGTCGCGCAGCACCGGCGTGCCACGCGCCAGGCGCTCGCGCGGGTGGCCGCCCACGCGGTCGGTGGCGTAGATGCCGGGGATGCGCAGCACCGACACGGCCACGCCGTGGCGGCGGCCGAAGGCGCGCACCTGGGCCTCGGCATCGACGCGTCGGCGCGCTCGGTCGGTGGTGGGATGCGGCGCGCGCGTCTCGTCGAAGCGTGCGCCACCGCAATCGCCATACACGCCGCTGGTGCTGGCGTACACCAGCCGACGCACACGGCCGCCACGCGCCAGGGCTTGCAGCAGCGCACGCGTGCGCGTGTCGTGTGCGCCGTGGGACGGTGGCGGCGCCAGGTGCAGCACCAGGTCGGCCAGGCCACCCAGCCGACCCAGCGTCGCGGCGTCGTCCAGATCGCCCAGCAGTGGCCGCGCGCCCAGCGCACGCAGCAAGGGCAGGCGCGCCACAGACGAGCTCAGCGCCAGCACGGGCCAGCGCCCGGCCAGCAGGCGCAGCACGCGTTCGCCGACATCGCCGCAACCGACGATGAGCAGGCGCAGGCGGCGCGCGCGCGGCGCCATGGCGGGAGATACGGGCATGGGTAAGGATCAGCGGCAGGCGGCCCGCCAGCCGCGGCGGGCACAATGGCGGCCGAGTTTAAGTGCCCCACCGCCAGCAGCACCGCATGAGCTTCAACGTCCATATCCTGCCCGCCGACATCCGCTTCGAGGTCGAGCCCGACGAGGCCATCCTGCCCGCCGCCATCCGCCAGGGCGTGGGCCTGCCCTATGGCTGCCGCGATGGCGCCTGCGGCTCGTGCAAGAGCCGCCTGGTCGAGGGCCGCGTGGTCCATGGCCCGCACCAGCTCAAGGCCCTGACGGCCGAGGAAGAGGCCGCCGGCTTCATCCTCACCTGCTGCGCGCGGCCGCAGACCGACTGCGTGGTCGAAGCGCGCAGCGTGCCGGGCGCGGGCCAGTTTCCGGTGCTCAAGTTGCCCAGCCGCGTGCTCAGCATCGAACGACCTGCGCCCGACGTTGCGGTGCTGCGCCTGCAGCTGCCGGCCAATCAGAACCTGCGCTACCACGCCGGCCAGTATGTCGAGTTCATCCTGCGCGACGGCGCGCGCCGCAGCTACAGCATGGCCAACGCGCCGCACAACCTGGGCTCGCCGCCAGCCATCGAACTGCACCTGCGCCACATGCCCGGCGGCAAGTTCACCGACCACGTGTTCGCGACCCTGAAGGAGAAGGACATCCTGCGCATGGAAGGGCCCTTCGGCAGCTTCTTCCTGGACGAGGCCTCGCCCAAGCCCATCGTGCTGCTGGCCAGCGGCACTGGCTTCGCGCCGATCAAGGCGTTGATCGAGCACTTGCAGCACAAGGGCAGCACCCGGCCCGCGGTGCTGTACTGGGGCTGCCGGCGCAAGGCCGATCTGTACCAGCACGACTGGTGCGAGCAGCAGGCTGCATCCTGGCCCTGGCTGCGCTACGTGCCGGTGCTGTCGGAAGCCGCGCCGGGGGACGGCTGGACCGGCCGCACCGGCTTCGTGCACCGCGCGGTGATGGCCGACCTGCCCGACCTGTCGGGCCACCAGGTCTATGCCTGCGGCGTGCCGGTGATGGTGGATGCGGCGCGCGCCGACTTCACGGCACGCTGCGGCCTGCCGGACGACGAGTTCCACGCCGATTCGTTCACGTCCGAGGCCGACAAGCACGGCAGCGCCTGAACGGCGCGCGGCCGCCGCCTCAGGACTTGCTGCTGCCGAACACGTGCACTTCGGTGCGGCCGGTGGCGCCGCCGCGCGTGAGCACGGCCATCACGTCGCCATTGCCGCGTACCGCGAACTTCCAGCCTTCGTCGGCCGTCTGCAGCGGGCTGGGCGCCTGGTACTTGAAGCGCTTGTAGTCCTTGGCCGCGTCCAGCACGTGCAGTTCGGTGCGGCCCGACTCGCCCTGGCGCGCGATGGCCACGACGTCGCCGTTGTCCATCACGCCGAAATCCCAGGTGCTGTCGGTGGCGTGCAGGGCACTGTCGATCTGCAGGCGGAAACGCGCGTACTTGCGCGCGGCGTCGAGCACATGGATCTCGGTGCGGCCACTGGCACCCAGGCGGCAAATGGCCACCAGGTCGGCGTCGCCGTTGACACCGAAGCTCCAGCGCCGGTCGGCCGCGGGCAGCGCGGTGGCGATCTGCAGGCGGAAGCTCTTGTAGCCCTTGCTCGCGTCGAGCACGTGGATCTCGGTCTGGCCGTTCGAACCGACGCGGCTGATGCCGGCAATGTCGCGATTGGGCAGGGCCACGAAGTCCCAGTTGTCGATGGTGGCCGACAAGGCGGTTTCGGTCTGCAGCGCGAAGCGCTGGTAGTTGTCGGCGGCCGCGACGATGTGGACCTCGGTCTTGCCCTGCGTGCCGCGCCGTTGCACCGCGGCCAGGTCGCCGTTGGCCAGCGCCACGAAGGACCAGTTCAGCGTGGTGGGCTGCAGCACGGTGGGGGTCTGCAGCTTGAAGCGCGCCTGCGCCTGCGCGCATCCGGCCCAGGCGGCCAGGGCCAGCGCGGCCGGCTGGTGCAGGGCAAAGTGGCGGCGCTGCATGGCCTTGCCCTGCCCTATTCGCCCAGGTAGGCGGCGCGGACCTTGGGGTCGCTGAGCAGCGCCTTGGCGTCGCCGCTCATCGTGATCTCGCCCGAGTCCATGACGTAGCCGCGGTTGGCCAGGCCCAGCGCGCGGCTGGCGTTCTGTTCGACCAGCAGCACCGTGGTGCCACGCTGGTGGATGTCATTCACCACCTCGAAGATCTTGTCGACCATGATCGGGCTCAGGCCCATGCTGGGCTCGTCCAGCAGCAGCACCTTGGGCCGCGCCATCAGCGCCCGGCCCATGGCCAGCATCTGCTGCTCGCCGCCGCTCATGGTGCCGGCCAGCTGCTGCGCGCGTTCCTTCAGGCGCGGGAAGATGGTGAAGACCTTCTCGATGTCGGCCTCGATCTCGGGCTTGTCGTCACGCACGAAGGCGCCCATCTGCAGGTTCTCGGTGATCGTCATGCGCGAGAACACGCCGCGGCCCTCGGGCACCATCACCAGGCCCTGCTTGACCAGGTTCCAGGCGCCCTGCCCCTTGATCGAGCGGCCCATGAATTCGATCTGGCCATCGGCCACCGCCTGCGTGCCGGTGATGGCCTTGAGCGTGGTCGTCTTGCCTGCGCCGTTGGCGCCGATCAGGCTGACCAGTTCGCCCTGCTGGACCTCGAAGCTCACGCCCTTGACCGCCTGGATGCCGCCGTAGGCGACCTTCAGGCCGGTGACTTTCAACATCGTCGTGCTCATGTCCGGGCCGCCCTCACTTGTGTCCAGCGCCGAGGTAGGCCTCGATCACCTTCTCGTTCTTCTGCACGTCGGCGGGGTTGCCTTCGGCGATCTGCTTGCCGTAGTCGAGCACGGTGACACGGTCGCACAGGCCCATCACCAGCTTCACGTCGTGCTCGATCAGCAGGATGGTGCGGCCGTCCTTGCGGATGCGGTCGATCAGCTCGCGCAGCACCACCTTCTCGGTGGCGTTCATGCCTGCGGCCGGCTCGTCCAGCGCAATGAGCTTGGGGTCGGTGGCCAGCGCGCGGGCGATCTCCAGCCGGCGCTGGTCGCCGTAGCTGAGCGTGCGCGCGCGGAATTCGGCGTAGCGGCCGATGCCCACGTAGTCGAGCAGCTCTTGTGCGCGCTGCGCGATGGCTGCTTCCTCGGCCTTGAAGCCGGCGGTACGGAAGACCGCGCCGATGAGGCCCGAATGCGTGCGCACATGGCGGCCCACCATGACGTTCTCGAGCGCCGTCATCTCGGGGAACAGGCGGATGTTCTGGAAGGTGCGCGCGATCCCCTGTTTGGCCACTTCGTGCACCGCACTGGGCTTGTAGGCTGTGCCGCCCAGCTCGAAGCTGCCGCTGTCGGGCGTGTACAGCCCGGTGATGACGTTGAAGAAGGTGGTCTTGCCCGCGCCGTTGGGGCCGATCAGGCCGTAGACCTGGCCGCGCTCGATGGTGATGCCCACGTCCGACAGGGCCTGCAGGCCGCCGAAGCGCTTGCTGACCCCTTGCACCTTGAGGACGACTTCTGCCATGGTCGTTTCCTTCAGGCTGCCGGGGTGACCGAGGTCGGCGCGGCCTTGCCGTGCTCGGCCGAAGGCCACAGGCCGCGCGGGCGCAGCAGCATGATGATGATCATGGCCAGCGCGATGAGCAACTGGCGCAGGATGGAAGCGTCGAGCCGGCCGCCGGTCATCTCCTGCAGCGGCCCGGCCACGTAGCGCAGCACCTCGGGCAGCGCCGACAGCATGACCGCACCCAGGATCACCCCGGGCAGGTGGCCCATGCCGCCCAGCACCACCATGGCCACGATCATCACGCTCTCCATCAGGCTGAAGGACTCGGGCGAGACGAAGCCCTGGAAGGCCGCGAACATCGAGCCCGAGACGCCGCCGAAAGTGGCACCCATGCCGAAGGCCAGCAGCTTCATGTTGCGGGTGTTGATGCCCATGGCCTTGGCCGCGATCTCGTCTTCGCGGATGGCCATCCAGGCGCGGCCGATGCGCGAGTTCTCGAGGCGATGGCAGATGATCACGCTGGCCACCACCAGCACCAGGAACAGGTAGTAGTACAGCGTGACCGACGGCAGGGTGTAGTCACCGATCACGAGCTTCTTGCCGAAGTCCAGCCCCATGAAGTGCATCGAATCGATGCGGTCCAGCCCGCGCGGGCCGTTGGTGATGTTGACCGGATGCTCGAGGTTGTTCAGGAACACGCGGATGATCTCGCCGAACCCCAGCGTGACGATGGCCAGGTAGTCGCCGCGCAGCTTGAGCACCGGCGTGCCCAGCAGCACACCGGCCAGGCCGGCCAGCATGGCCGCCAGCGGAATGATGACCCAGATGGGCGTGTGCAGACCGTCGGGAAAGGCCGCGGCGATCCAGGGGAAGTTCTCGAACAGGTGCGGGCTGGCCAGCAGCGCGTACATGTACGCGCCCACGGCGTAGAAGGCGACGAAGCCCAGGTCCAGCAGACCGGCGTAGCCGACCACGATGTTCAGGCCCAGCGCCAGCAGCACGTACAGCAGGGCCAGCGCCATGATGCGCACCCAGCCCTGGCCGAACTGCTGCGCGAACAGCGGCAGCGCCACGAGCAGCAGCGCGCAGACGAGGAATGTGACGATCTTGCGGTTCATCGTGCGTTCCCCGGGGTCAGGCGCGGTCGGCGACGCGTTCGCCCAGCAGGCCCTGCGGCCGCAGCGTCAGCACCAGGATGAGGGCCACGAAGGCAAAGATGTCGGCGTAGTGGCTGCCCAGCACACCGCCGGTCAGGTCACCCAGGTAACCGGCGCCCAGGGCCTCGACGAGGCCCAGCAGGATGCCGCCGACCACCGCGCCGCTGAGGTTGCCGATGCCGCCGAGCACGGCCGCGGTAAAGGCCTTCAGGCCCGGCAGGAAGCCCATGGTGTGCTGCACCGTGCCGTAGTTGGCCGCCCACATCACGCCGGCCACGGCAGCGAGCACGGCGCCGATGATGAAGGTGGCCGAGATCACCATGTCGGGCTTGACGCCCATCAGCGCCGCCACGCGCGGGTTCTCGGCGGTGGCGCGCATGGCGCGGCCGAGCTTGGTCTTGTTCACCAGGTACATCAGCGCGGCCAGGATCACCGCCGTCAGGCCCAGGATCAGGCATTGGGTGATGCTGATCACCGGCCCGCCCAGATTGATGGGTTCGGCCGGCAGCAGCAGGGGATAGGGCTTGGGGTTGGGCTTCCAGATGATCATGGCCAGGGTCTGCAGCAGCAGGCTCATGCCCATGGCGGTGATCAGTGGCGCCAGCCTTGGCGCAGATCGCAGCGGTCTGTAGGCCAGCTTCTCGATGCTGAAGTTGAGCGATGCGCAGACCACGATGGCGCAGAACAGCGAGATCAACATCAGCAGCCAGCCCGGCAGACCGGTCTCGGCCAGTGCCGTGACCACCATCCAGCTGGTCAGGGCGCCGAACATCAGCACCTCGCCGTGGGCGAAGTTGATGAGGTTGATGATGCCGTAGACCATGGTGTAGCCCAGGGCTACGAGGGCATACATGCTGCCCAGCACGAGGCCGTTGATGATCTGCTGGAAGAAGGTTTCCATCGCGTGGGGACTCCGGTTGCCGCACGGCGCGCGGCCCGGCCCAGCGCATGCAAGAAACCGGCCTTGCCTGGCTTGCCGAAGCCAGGAGCCCCGCAATGGGGCACGATTCTAGGTGCCGCCAGACCGCGAATCAGGCGGGGCTTACCCCCTGGCTTCCGGGGGAGCTCACCAGCAAAGCGGCGTTTCACCGAGACTTCTTCGCCGCGTCGCGCGCCTCCTGGTCGCGCAGGCGCAGTTCGGCCAGGCGCTCGGCGATGCGCAGCTCCAGGCCGCGCGCCACGGGCGCGTAGAAGCGGCGCCCGTGCAGGCCCTCGGGCAGGTAGTGCTCGCCCGCGGCATGGCCTTCGGGTTCGTCGTGGGCGTAGCGGTAGCCGGCGCCGTGGCCGATGTCCTGCATCAGCCGCGTGGGCGCATTGCGCAGGTGCAGCGGCACCGGCCGCGTGCCTTCCTTGCGCACCAGCGCCTGCACCTCGCCCCAGGCCTTGTAGACGGCGTTGGACTTGGGTGCCACCGCCAGGTAAGTGACGGCCTCGGCCAGCGCCAGTTCGCCCTCGGGCGAGCCCAGGCGCTCGAACACCTCGGCCGCGTCCAGCGCCAGGCGCAGCGCGCGCGGGTCGGCCAGGCCGATGTCCTCGCAGGCCATGCGCACGATGCGCCGCGCGGCGTAGCGCGGGTCCATGCCGGCGTCGAGCAGGCGCGCCAGCCAGTACAGCGCAGCGTCGGGGTCGGAGCCTCGCACCGACTTGTGCAGCGCCGAGATGGTGTCGTAGAAGACGTCGCCGCCCTTGTCGCCGCGGCGCAGCATGCGGCCCAGCGCCGACTCCAGCAGCTCGGGCGTGATGGCCGCGGCCTGGCGGTGCGCCGCGGCCACGCTCTCCCAGGCGTTGAGCAGGCGCCGGCCGTCGCCGTCGGCAAACGCTATCAGCCGCTCGCGTGCCGCGGCCTCCACCGGCGGACCGGGCTGTGCCGCCTGCGCGCGGTCCAGCAGCGCGCCCAGGTCGGCATCTTCCAGCGGCTGCAGCACGTGCACCGTGGCGCGCGACAGCAGCGCGGCGTTGACCTCGAACGAGGGGTTCTCGGTGGTGGCGCCGATGAAGCTGAACAGACCGGCCTCGACGTGCGGCAGAAAGGCGTCCTGCTGCGCCTTGTTGAAGCGGTGCACCTCGTCGACGAACAGCACCGTGGCGCGGCCGGCGCGGCGCAGCGCCTCGGCCTGCTCGACCGCGTCGCGGATGTCCTTGACGCCGGCCAGCACCGCCGACAGCACGATGAAGTGCGCGCCGGTGGACGCCGCCAGCAGCCGCGCCAACGTGGTCTTGCCCACGCCCGGCGGGCCCCAAAGGATCATCGACGGCAGCCGGCCGGCCTCGAAGGCCACGCGCAGCGGCCGCCCGCTCGCCAACAGGTGGCGCTGGCCCACCACCTCGTCCAGCGTGGTCGGCCGCAGGCGCTCGGCCAACGGCACGCCGCCGGCCGCGGCCGCGGGCGGATCGGCGAACAGCGGGTCCTGCGTGGGCATGAGGCGCATTGTCACTGCGCCTGCAGCGGGGCTGGGAACTGGGCCGAATCAGCAACCCTTTTCGCCTGAACGAACGCGCGCGCTGGCCCAGAAACTGTGGGGAGACCCTGGAGGACCTGCACATGACCCTCGCCCCTGCTGCGGCTGCGGCCGCCCAGCCCGCCAGCGCACCGGCCACGGCGCGCGAGTTCCTGTCGTTCAAGCTCGGCGCCGAGGAATACGGCATCGACATCCTGCGCGTGCAGGAAATCCGCGGCTACGAGGCGCCCACGCGCATGGCCAACGCACCCGCGTTCGTCAAGGGCGTGGTCAACCTGCGCGGCGTGATCGTGCCCATCGTCGACATGCGCATGCGCTTCGGCCTGGCCGACGTGCAGTACAACGCCTTCACCGTGGTCATCGTGCTCAACATCGCCGGCAGCACGGTGGGCATGGTGGTCGACGCGGTGAGCGACGTGCTGGACCTGGCCGGCGCCGACATCCGCCCCGCGCCCGAGTTCAACGGCGCCGTGGATGCCGGCTGCGTGACCGGACTGGGCTGCCTGAAGACGACCGAGGGCACGCGCATGCTCATCCTGCTGGACATCGATGCGCTGATGCAGAGCCCCGAGATGGGCCTGGCCGGGCTGACGCTCTGAAGCGCTGACCCGGCCCGCGCCGCGGCCACGGGGGGCAATGACCGTATCGCCGCGGCCACCCGCGTCGGCAACGGTGCTGGTAACAGATATTGCTCTACATGCAGCGTATGCTTCAAGCATGTGGAGCGTGCTCTTCCTCACCCTGCCGACGCAGCCGAGCGCGGTGCGCCTGCGCGTCTGGCGTGCGCTGAAGACGCTGGGCTGCGTGTCCTTGCGCGATGGCGTCCATGTCCTGCCCGAATCCCAGGCCGCCTTGTTCGACCCCTTGGCCACCGAGGTCCTGGCGCACGGCGGCCAGGCCAGCGTGCTGGAACTGGCGACACGCGACGAAGCCCGGCGCGCCGAGGTGCTGGCGCTGTTCGACCGCAGCGAGGCCTACCGCCGATGGCGCACCGAAGCGCAGGCGCTGGCCGCCGCCCTGCCCGCGCTGGATGAGACCGAGGCCCGGCGCCGCTGGCGCGGCACGGCCGAGGCCCTGCAGACGCTGCGGCGCATCGACTACTACCCGGGCGCCGCGGCGCAGCAGGCGCAGGCCGAGCTCGATGCGCTGCGCCAGGCGCTGGCCGCGCGCTTCTCGCGCGGCGAACCGGTGGCACAGGCGCCGCACGGCATCGCGCGCCTGGACCCGCGCAAGTTCCAGGGCAAGCGCTGGGCCACGCGTGCGCGGCCCTGGGTCGACCGCCTGGCCTGTGCCTGGCTGATCCGCCGCTTCATCGACCCTGAAGCGCGCTTCGTCTGGCTGGCCGACCCGGCCGGATCGACCCCCGCTCCGCGCGGCGCTGTAGGCTTCGACTACGACGGCGCGCGCTTCACGCACGTCGGCGCGCGCGTCAGTTTCGAGGTGCTGGCGGCCAGCTTCAGCCTGGACGCCGACCCGCGTCTGCAGCGCATCGCACGCGCGGTGCACTTCCTGGACATCGGCGGCATACCGGTGCCCGAGGCCGCGGGGCTGGAGGCCGTGCTCGCCGGTCTGCGCGAGGTGCACGCCGACGACGACCAGCTGGTCCTGGCGGCGTCGGCGGTGTTCGACGCACTCCACGCTGCACCGGGAGCCTCAGCATGAACACTGTCACCACCCCACCGGCCGCGGTAGCCACCGACCCGGCGGTTGCTCCCGCCGCCGTGAGTTTTGCCGAAGCCTTCCGCTTCTGGCTCAAGCTCGGCTTCATCAGCTTCGGCGGCCCGGCCGGGCAGATCGCGATCATGCACACCGAACTGGTCGAACGCCGGCGCTGGATCAGCGAGCAGCGCTTCCTGCATGCGCTGAACTACTGCATGCTGCTGCCCGGGCCCGAGGCGCAACAGCTCGCCACCTACATCGGCTGGTTGATGCACCGCAGCTGGGGCGGCATCGTGGCCGGTGCGCTGTTCGTGCTGCCTTCGCTGTTCATCCTGATCGCGCTGTCGTGGGTCTACCTGCGCTTCGGCGACGTGCCGCTGGTGGCCGGCATCTTCTTTGGCCTGAAGCCGGCGGTCACGGCGCTGGTGCTGCACGCGGCGCACCGCATCGGCACGCGGGCGCTGAAGAACCGCTGGATGTGGGGCATCGCGGCGGCGTCCTTCCTTGCCATCTTCGCCTTCGACACGCCGTTCCCGGCCATCGTGCTGGCGGCGGCGCTGATCGGCCACTTCGGTGCGCGCCGCTGGCCGCAGGTGTTTGCGCTGGGCGGCGGGCATGGCAGCGCCAAGGCCCACTATGGGCCGGCGCTGATCGACGACCACACGCCGACGCCCGAGCACGCGCGTTTCTCGCGCAGCCACCTGGCCCGGGTGCTGCTCGGCGGCCTGGCCCTGTGGCTGCTGGCGATGGCAGCGCTGGTCGCGACCCACGGCCCGCAAGGCCTGCTGGCGCAGATGGGCTGGTTCTTCACCAAGGCGGCCTTGCTCACCTTCGGCGGCGCCTATGCCGTGCTGCCCTATGTGTACCAGGGCGCGGTCGAGACCCACCAGTGGCTCAGCGGCCCGCAGATGATCGACGGCCTGGCCCTGGGCGAAACCACGCCCGGTCCGCTGATCATGGTGGTGGCCTTCGTCGGCTTCGTCGGCGGCTGGCTGAAGCAGGCCTTGGGCCCCGATGCGCTGTTCCTGGGCGGCGCCTTGGCCGCCGCCGTGGTCACTTTCTTCACCTTCCTGCCGTCCTTCGTGTTCATCCTGGCCGGCGGGCCGCTGGTCGAAGCCACGCACGGCCGCTTGAGCTTCACGGCACCACTGTCGGCCATCACGGCGGCCGTGGTGGGCGTGATCCTCAATCTGGCGCTGTTCTTCGCTTACCACGTGCTGTGGCCGCAGGGCTTCAGCGGGCACTTCGATGGGTTGTCAGCCGTGATCGGTGCCGCCGCCACGCTGGCGCTGTTCCGTTTCAAGGTCGGCGTGATTCCCCTGCTCGGCGCCTGCGCGGCCGCCGGGCTGGCGACGACTGCGCTGCTGCCGCTGCTGCGCTGAGGGAATCCGCAGGCGCGCACGATGATCCCCGGTGCGCACTGGCGTGACCTGGCCACCAGCGACCTGGCCGTGTACTGCGGCCCTGGCCACGCGCCAGGCTCAGAAGCGCGCCGACCAGCCGATGGTCCAGGCGAAGTCGGGCGTCGCATCGTTGAGGCCGCGCGCCACGGCCAGGTCGAACTGCATGTCCTTGGTCCACAGATAGGCCAGGCCGGCGTTCAGGCTCACCACGTTGCCCCCGTTCTGGGTGGAGGCCAGCTGGGAGGCGGCGATCTCCGCGAAGCCGCGCAGCCGCTCGGTCAATGACTTGCTGGCCACCGCGGCCAGGATGCCCCCCACGAAGCGCTTGCCATCGCCGTTGCGGTCGGCAAACAGGCCCGGCATCACGCCAAGGGCGACGTCGTTGGGCAACTCCCACTCGGCCACCATGCGCACCGAAGGGCGCAGGCCCTGCCCCCGGAAAGGCCCAGATCCTGAGTCCACATCGACGTGCACCAGCCAGGCCACGCCCGGGCGGCCCGAGGACTCGTCGCCGTCCTGCATGTGCCACTTGAAGCCCAGCGCGACATCGGCATAGCCGCTTTCGCGGCTTCTCCCCGCGGCATCATCCGTCGTCGCGCTCAGGCGGCCGTCGGTCTCGAGTCGAAGCTCCCAGGCGTCGTTCACGCCCACACGCAGCAAGGTGGGTGTCGAACGCACGCGGGTGCGGACACCGCCGGACGTGTCGCGCTCGAACGCCAGGCTGGTCTCGATCTGGACCCTGCCACGGCCCACCACGTCGCTGGACTCGACCACATCGGGCCGGTCGGTGGCAATCGTGTCCTCGGCCGCGGCCGCCTGCGCGACCAGCGCCATCAGAATCATCGAAAACAGAACGTCTCGTCTCACCTGGATCTCCTCGGAGTTGCCCAGTCATCGACCATCGGGCGAGCAACTTGAGGAAGGATGCATTGCAGCGCTGTCGCTGCCTTCGACGCGGCCCAGCAACGTCCGCAGAACCCGCAGCCGGGCACGGCGCCGAGACACGACTGCCAGGTGGACGGGCGGGTCCCTTGCAGACCAGGCCGCCTACTTGACGGTGAAGCGGACGGTTATGGCCTTGGCCGCCGGGGTCACCAGCACGGCGACCACCTTGGCGCCCTTGGCCAGCTTCAGGCCCTTGGCTTCGAGCTTGTCGCCCGCCACCACCAGGGCGGCCTCAGACTTGTCCGCGCCGTTCAGCACGGTGAGCTTGCCCTTCAGGCCGGTGGGGGCCAACGGCTTGCCATGGTCCTCGACGTAGAGGGCGACGCCTTCGGGCGTGCTGACCAGCTCGAAGCCCAGATCGCTGGCCGTGGCGACGACACCGCCATGCCTGGCCTGGGCGCCACCATGGGCCATCGCCGCAGTCAACGACAGCGCCGACAGGCCCAGCACGAGCACGGTCAACAGTTGCTTCATCATCTCTTCGATCTCCTGCGAGGGTGCGGCGCACTGGGACAGGCGGCGCCGCCGGGCCTGGTTTCGACTCGACACTCAACTCAATAGGCTTCCTGGGCTTCGGCGGCGCTCGGCGCTGCGGCGGGCTCAGGTTGGGTCAGCCGCCTGGTGGCCTTCTCGCCGAACAGCCAGAACAGCACCGGCGTGAGCAGGGTGTCCAGCAGCGTCGAGCTCACCAGGCCGCCGAAGATCACCACCGCCACCGGGTGCAGGATCTCCTTGCCCGGGGCATCAGCGGCCAGCAGCAGCGGCGTCAGCGCGAAGGCGGCCACCAGTGCCGTCATCAGCACCGGCGTCAGCCGCTCCAGCGAGCCGCGCACGATCATCGATTGGCTGAAGCTCTCGCCCTCGAACTTGCACAGGTTGATGTAGTGGCTGATCTTCAGGATGCCGTTGCGCGTGGCGATGCCGGCCAGCGTGATGAAGCCCACCATAGACGCCACCGACAGGCTGACGCCCGCGATCCACATCGCCACCACCGAGCCGATCAGCGCCAGCGGGATGTTGGCCATGATGATGCCGGCCAGCACCACCGACTGGTAGCGCGAGTACAGCACCAGGAACATCATCGCCAGCGACACCAGCGACAGGCTCGCGATCAGGCGCGTGGCCTGTTCCTGCGCCTGGAATTGCCCTTCGAGACTGACGAAGTTGCCGCTTGGCAAGGGTGTCTTTGCGATGATGTTGCGGATGTCGGCAATGACACGGCCCATGTCGCCGCCGTCGGTGTTGGCGTAGACGATGATGCGGCGACGGCCGTTCTCGCGGCCGATCTGGTTCGGCCCGTCGGTCTCTGCCACCGTCGCGATGCTCGACACCGGGATGCGGCCGGCCGGCGTATCGATCAGCGTGCGCGCCAGGTCCTGCGGGCTGCGCTGGTTATCAGGCAGGCGCAGCACCAGTTCGTAGCGGCGCGCGCCGTCGACGATTTGCGCGCCATGGGCGCCGTCCGTCAAAGCCTGCAGGACGCGGATCGCCTCGCCCGGCGCAAGGCCCATCTGCGCCGCCTTGCGGTGGTCCAGACGCACGGTGATCTGCGGGATCAGCACCTGCTTCTCGACGGTAAGGTCGACCAGCCCGGGCACCGTCGCCAGCTTGCCACGCATCTCTTCGGCCAGCCCGCGCAGCGTGTCGGTGTCGTCGCCGAAGATCTTGACGGCGATCTGCGCGCGCACCCCTGACAGCAGGTGGTCCAGCCGGTGGCTGATCGGCTGGCCGATGGCCACCTGCGCCGGCAGCGTCGAGAGCCGGTCGCGGATGTCGGCCATGATGGCTTCGCGGTCGCGCTCGCTGCGTTTCAGGTCAACGTCGATCTCGGCCGAGTGCACGCCTTCGGCATGTTCGTCGAGCTCGGCGCGGCCGGTGCGGCGGCCCACCTGCGTGACCTCGGGCACCTGGCGGATCAGCGTCTCGGCGACCGCGCCGACGCGGTTGGCCTCGACCAGCGAGGTACCCGGCTGCATCACCAGGCCCAGCACCAGCGAGCCCTCGTTGAAGGCCGGCAGGAAGGCCCGCGGGAACAGGGGCACCGTCACCGCGGCGGCGGCCACGGCCAACACGGCCAGCGCGATGAGCAGTTTCGCGCGGCCGAAGGACCAGGTCAGCAGCCGGGTGTCCAGGCGCTTGAGCCCTGCGACCAGGGGACTGTCGCCACGGTCCAGGCGCCTCATCGTCGGCAGCATGTAAACGCACATGGCCGGCGTGACCGTCATCGAGACCAGCATCGACGCGCCGATGGAGACGATGTAGGCGATGCCCAGCGGCGTGAACAGCCGCCCTTCGATCCCGGGCAGCGCGAACAGCGGAACGAAGACCAGCACCACGATGACGGTGGCGTAGACGATGCCCGAGCGCACCTCGACGCTGGCGCGGCGCACGACTTCCAGCACCGACAGCGGATTGCCAGCCGACTTGTTCTGCTTCAGCCGCCGCAGGATGTTCTCGACATCGACCACCGCGTCGTCGACGAGTTCGCCGATGGCGATGGCCAGGCCGCCCAGCGTCATCACGTTGATCGACTGTCCCAGCCACTGGAACACCAGCGCCGTGACCGCCAGCGACAAGGGGATGGCTACCAGCGAGATGACCGTCGTGCGCACCGACAGCAGGAAGGCGAACAGCACGATGGCAACCATGATGGCGCCGTCGCGCAGCGCTTCGGCCACGTTGCCGATGGATGCCTTGATGAAGTCCGCCTGGCGGAACAGCACACGCGGCTCGGCCAGTCCCTTGGGCAGGCCTTGTTTCAGCTCGGACAGCGCGGCCTCGATCTGCGCAGTGAGCTTCACCGTGTCGGCGTCGGGCTGCTTCTGCACACTGACCACCACGGCCGGCAAGCCGTTGTAGCCGGCGTCGCCGCGCTTGAGGCCGGCGGCGAAGGAGACGGTGGCCACCTGCTCCAGCAGGATGGGGCGGCTGTCCTTCCATGCCACGGCGATGCCGGCCAGGTCTTCGGCACGGTTGCTGCGGCCCAGGTGGCGGATCAGGACCTCGCGGCTGTTCAGGTCGATGAAGCCGCCACCCGCATTGCCGGCGTAGCCCTTCAAGGCCTGCTCGACCTGGGTCAGGGAGACACCGAACTGCGCCATGCGCGCGGTGTCGGGCGCAACGCGCAGGGTGCGCACCTCGCCGCCGATGGGAATGACCTGCGACACGCCGGGGATCGACAGCAGCCGCGGCCGCAGCACGAAGTCGGCGTATTCGCGCGCCTGCATCGGTGTGGCTGTAGGCGACTTGCCGTCGCCCGGCACCAGCGGCAAGGCCACCAGCATGACTTCGCCCATGATGGACGAGACCGGGCCCATCACCGGCGTGATGTCGCCCGGCATCTGCTCGCGCACCAACGCCAGCCGCTCGGCCACCAGTTGGCGGTTGCGGTAGATGTCGGTGCCCCAGTCGAACTCGGCATAGACCAGCGACAGGCCCACGCCCGATGTCGAGCGCACGCGGGTCACGCCCGGCATGCCGTTGAGCGCGGTCTCCAGCGGAAAGGTGACGAGCTGCTCCACCTCTTCCGGCGCCATGCCGCCGGCCTCGGTCAGCACGGTGATCAGCGGCTTGTTGAGGTCGGGGAAGACATCGACCGGCGTGCGCCAGGCCACCATCGCACCGTAAGCCATCAACAGCGCCGCCACCGCCAGCACGAACAGGCGGTTGTGCAGGCTGTAACGAACGATCCAGTTGAACATGAAGAGTTCTCCTGTTCAGCGGATCTGCGAGATCAGCGGCGCGCCCTGCACGACGACGCGGTTGTCGGCGCTCAGCCCTTGCGTCACCACCACGGTGCTCGCGTCCAGCGACCGGACCTGCACCGGCTGCGGGATGAAGCGTTCGGCCCCCGACTTGATCCACACGATGGGCTCGTTGGACGGGTTGCGCACCACCGCCTGCGCCGGCAGCACCACGCCCTTGATGCGATCGCTCGACCGCGCCACCACGGTGACCGGCTGGCCGATGGCCAAGGGCAAGGCCGACGACAGGGAGGCGCCCTTCTTCACTGCAGTCACGGCAAAGGTCAGCGGCAGCACGCCGTCGCGCAGCGAGCGCGACGCGCCCAGCAGGCGCAGCGTCACCTCGGGCACCCCTTGCAGCGACGCACCGGCCACACGGGCCGCCACGCTGGCGTCGGCCGTCGTGGCCTCCACCAGGATGCGCGCCGGGTCCACCACCTCGAACAGCAGGTCGCGCGACTCGACGACCTGGCCCACCACGATGTCGGCGCGCGCGATCACACCGCTGACCGGGGCCGTCAGGGCTTCGCGCGCCACCAGGCTACCGCCGATGCTGCGCTCGCGCTCGGCCAGGCTCCTGGCCTCGGTGCGCGCCGCGTCGATCTCCTTGCGCGGCACCGTGCCTTCCAGGCCTTCGAGGCGCTGCACGCGCTGCTCGGCCAGTTGGCGCTGCGCCCGCAGCTCGGCCAGCTGGGCCTGCTGCGCGCCCAGGGCGTAGGGCTCGGCGTGGTGGCGCACATAGGCCAGCACCTCGCCGCGCTTCACCGACTGGCCGGCGACGGGCAAGCCCCGCGGCCCGGGCTCGACGCGCCCACCGTGCACGGCCTGCACGCGGCCGCTGGCGTTCGGATCCATGATCACCCGGCCGGGCATTTCGACCGTTGCCGCGGCTTCGGACGCTGGTGCCAACACCGTGCGGATGGCCATACGCCGCTGGGCAAGCTTGGGCACGTTGACGCTGCCGTCGGGCAGGCGTGCCAGGCCGGAGGCGTTGACTGCCACGCCGGGGGCGTCGAGATGTTCGCCATCGGGGCCGTGCGCACCGGGGGCGGCATGCGCCGCGGACAGCCAGAGCAGACAGGCGGCCAAAGCCACTTGGGCCACTGCAGTCTGGGAGTTGCGTTGGGTCAGAAGCTGCTGCGTCATCACACGCCTCCCTGTGGCGCACGGGCTTCCCGACGGCGCTGGCGCCACCAGGCGATGCCGCCGATCAAGCCCACGGCCGTGATGCCGGCGCCCAGCCATGCGGCACGTTCCAACAGATGGTCGTGACCATGGGCATCGTTGCCATGGGCGTGTCCGTGGTCGCTCCTGACGCCGGTGGCAGCCAGGCCAGCTGCAGCGTTGACCAAGGTGCCGTCGAGCAGGTCGCTGTCCTTGCCCGCCAGCAGCGTGAAGACCAGGCCGTGCTCGCCGGCCGCGGCCAGTGCCTTGACCATGGCCGCATCGGTGACGGCATAGTCACCTTGCTCGGCGCGGAACGCGGCGACGGCCCTCAGCGTGCCACTCTCGACTTCGAGCTTCGCGCTCAGCACGGGCTCGTTGGTCTCGAAGCGATCGACCATGATGGCCAGTTCCGTGCCGCGCAGTTCGGCGACCAGTTCGAACATTTCCGACTTGGCCTCGACGCGCGGCAGGGCCGATGTGGCGCGCACCACGGTGGGCGCATCCAGGTGCTCGCCGTCGGGGCCATGGGCGCCGGGCGCAGCGATGGCGGCCACGTTCGAGACCATCAGGAAGGCAGCCACGACAGCGGCCGGAAGGTGCTGCGGGACACAGCGCTCGAGGATGAAGTTCATGGCAGGAGTCCCAGGGCTTGATGGAGGCGGGCGCGGGCAAGGCCCTGCGCAGCGGTCTGGCGGGCAGCCGCGCTGTCGGCCTGCGCCGCGGCGGCGAGCGCACGCAGCAGGTCGGGCAGCGGCGTCTCGCCGGCACGGAAGGATTTGTCGATCAGGGCGGCGCGCTCCCGCAGCAGCCGGGCACGGGCGGTCTCGGCGTCGAGTTGCGCGTCGGCCGAGTGCTGCGCGTCGCGGGCGGCGTCGATGTCGCTGTCCAGCCGTTCGCGCAGGCGTTGCTCATGGGCCTGGGCCACTTCCAGTTCGGTGAGCGCAGCCGCTTCCATCGGCCGGTTGCGGTCGTCGGTGCCGAAGGGCAGGCGCAGGCCCACGACCAGGCTGCCTTGCGAGGCTTCGCCCCGGCCGGGCGCGTCCTGGCGCAGCCCCAGCTTCAGTTCGGGCGCGTCGCGGCGCGAGTGGCGCATCAGCTCCACGCGCTTGCGCGCCAACTCGGTCGATTGGCGGGCGAGCTGCAGTTCCCGATGCGGTGCCTCTGACCCGGGCACTGCATCGCCAATCGGCGCCGCCAGGTCCGGCGCTGCCGTGAGCCCGGTCAGCAGAATCCAGCGCGCACGCGCGGCCTGCAGGCGCTGGCGTACGTCGGACTGCAGCGCGGTCGCGGCCAGGTGCTCGGCCTGGGCGGCCAGGGCGTCGGCACGCGCCAGGTCGCCGGCGCGCACGCGCCGCTCGACGTCGTCGGCAAGTTGCTGCAGCGACTGGGTCTGGGCGTCGACCTGCGCCGACTCGGCCTGCAAGGCAGCGTGCTGCCACGCCGCCTCGCGCAGGTCACCGGCCAGGCGCAGGCGGGCCACCTGTTCGGCCGCCTGCGCCTGGGCAGCGGCGGCGTCGCTGGTGCCGGCGCGCGCCGCTCGCTGGCCGGGAAGCCACAGGGGAACGGCGACACCGATCTCGATCTCGCGCCCGCCGGCGCTGCTGAGCAGGCGGTCGTCGCGGTGGCTCAGTTCCAGCGACGGTGGCGCAGCCCAGAAGCTGGCCGCGGCTGTGCGCTCGGCTTCGGCGCGGCGGCGCTGGCCAGCGCTTTCGCGTGCGGCGACCGCGCGCTGCCAGGCGGCGTCCAGGGCCGCGCCAAGGGTGACGGTGCCCGTCGCAGGAGCAGACGCGACGCGGAGCACGGCCTGGGGGCCCTGTGGCGATGGGGCAGGCTGGGCCACGACAGGCCCACCGGCCAGGCTGCCTGCGACCGCGCAGGCAGACAGCCAGGGAATTGGTTTCACGATGATCCTGACGATTCGACAGCCGGGGCCGGCCGGACGCGGGTTCAGGTCACGCCAGGGGCGGACGAGCGCTTGCGTGGGGGGCCGGGGCGGCGGGAGGTCGGGCGCCCACAGGAGGGCGCCCGCCGCGAAGGCGGGTCAGGAGCGGGGGCGAGGTGGCCTGAGCAGGCCGTCGAGCGTGGGGCTGGGCACGCGTGTCTCGTGCAGGTCGCCGGGGGCGGCCGACCCCAGGCTCGGGAAATCGTGCGCTGCCGGGAGCATGAGCACGGCCGTTGCGCTCAGGTGATCGCTGAGTACGTGCTGTACGGATTCCTTCGAATCGTCCAGCTGAAGGGACCCATCCTCGAGGTGATGGTGACTCACTTCCTGCCAGTGCAGCGCGGTGTGCTCCTGGTCAGCCAATGCGTTCACCGACGAGCCGACGCGCGCCAGCGCCACCGATTGCCAGAACATGGCAAACAGCATGACGATGAGGACGGCGGTACGGCGCATGGCCGCGCGAGTGTACCGAAGCCGCACGCTGCCTGCGGCTGGCCAGGGCTTGGCAAGCTGGCCGTGGAGGTCTCGTGCCGCAGAGCGTGCTGCCTGCCCCGCTGCGCCCTACTGCTCGATCAGGTCGGCCCCCGCCGGCGGCGTGAAGCGGAAGCGCTCGGCCGCGAGCGTGGCGTTGGCGGCAAAGGCGCCGAAGTCCAGGCGCGAGCGCTGGCCGAAACTGTCGGTGATCTCCACCGCCACCAGCGCCGGGCCACGGAAGCCCACGCGCAGCGCCTGGAAGGCGCCGTCCTTGACGCGCGGCGTGGCCAGCACCCAGTCCACGCCCTGCAGCGAGGGCAGGGGCGACAGGGCAAAGTCGGGCTCCAGGCTGGCCCCGGCCAGCAGCGCGGCCGGCGTGGCGCCCAGGGCCTGGTCGATGCGGCGCGAGCTGGCCTGGTTGAGATCGGGGTCGTACAGCCAGACCTTCTGCCCATCGGCCACGATCAGTTGCTGGTAGGGCTTGGTGTAGGCAAAGCGGAAGCGGTTGGGACGCGAAAACTCGAAGTCGCCGCTGCTGAGCTTGCTGCGGCCGCCGTCGGCCGAGGTCACGGTCTGGGTGAAGGCAGCGCGGCCCGATTTCACCTCGCGCACGAAGTCGCGCAGGCGCTCCACGGCGTCGGCCATGGCCCCGCCGTGCAGGGCCAGCAACAGGGCGGCCAGGCCGGCGGAACGCATCGTCAAGGTCATCGTCATTCCTCGCGTTTGGGTACCAGGATGTCCCGGTTGCCCGCATGGCCCATGGCCGAGACTAGGCCGGACTGCTCCATCTGCTCGAGCAGCCGCGCGGCCCGGTTGTAGCCGATGCGCAAGTGGCGTTGCACCAGCGAGATGGATGCGCGGCGGTGCTGCAGCACCACCTCCACCGCCTGGTCGTACATGGGGTCGGCCTCGCCGCCGGGCGTGCCCGGGCCACCGCCCTCGCCCGCCGCCGCGTCGCCGTCGATCACGCCGCCCTCCAAGATGCCTTCGACGTAGTTGGCCTCGTCCTGGGTCTTGAGGTAGGTGACGACGCGGTGCACTTCTTCGTCGCTGACGAAGGCGCCGTGCACGCGCACCGGCAGGCCGCCGCCGGGTGTGAGGTAGAGCATGTCGCCCTGGCCCAGCAGCGCCTCGGCGCCCATCTGGTCGAGGATGGTGCGGCTGTCGATCTTGCTGCTGACCTGGAAGCTCAGGCGCGTGGGGATGTTGGCCTTGATCAGGCCGGTGATCACGTCCACGCTGGGCCGCTGCGTGGCCAGGATCAGGTGGATGCCGGCGGCGCGCGCCTTCTGCGCCAGGCGGGCGATCAGCTCCTCGATCTTCTTGCCCACCACCATCATCAGGTCGGCCAGTTCGTCGATCACCACCACCACGTGCGGCAGGCGCTCCAGCGGTTCGGGCGCGTCAGGTGTCAGGCTGAAGGGGTTGCCCAGCTTCTCGCCGCGCTCAGTGGCCTCGGCGATCTTCTTGTTGTAGCCGGCGAGGTTGCGCACGCCCAGCTTGCTGAGCAGCTTGTAGCGGCGCTCCATCTCGCCCACGCACCAGTTGAGCGCGTTGGCCGCCTGCTTCATGTCGGTGACCACCGGCGCCAGCAGGTGCGGGATGCCTTCGTAGACGCTCATCTCCAGCATCTTGGGGTCGATCAGGATCAGGCGCACGTCGCGCGCCTCGGCCTTGTAGAGCAGGCTCAGGATCATGGCGTTGATGCCCACGCTCTTGCCCGAGCCGGTGGTGCCGGCCACCAGGCAGTGCGGCATCTTGGCCAGGTCGGCGACCACCGGCTTGCCGACGATGTCCTTGCCCAGGCCCAGCGTCAGCAGGCTGGCCGAGTTGTTGTAGATGTCCGAGCCCAGGATCTCGGCCAGGCGTATGGTCTGGCGGCGCGCGTTGGGCAGCTCCAGCGCCATGGTGTTCTTGCCGGGGATGACCTCGACCACGCGGATGCTCACCAGCGACAGCGAGCGCGCCAGGTCGCGCGCCAGGCCCACGATCTGCCCGCCCTTCACGCCCGTGGCCGGCTCGATCTCGTAGCGCGTGATCACCGGGCCGGGCGAGGCCGCCACCACCTGCACGTCGACGCCGAAGTCCTTGAGCTTCTTCTCGATCAGCCGGCTGGTCATCTCCAGCGACTCGGGCGTGGCCGATTCCTGGCGCACGCTGCCCACACCGTCCAGCAGGTCGACCTGCGGCAGCCTGGTGTCGGCCAATTCTGCGAAGAGCGGCTTCTGGCGCTCCTTGGCCACGCGCTGCGAGGGCGGCAGCTCCGCCGGCGCGGGCGCGATGACCAGCGGCGCGTGCTCCTGCACCTCTTGCCGCTGTACCTCGACCACCTGCTTGCGCTCTTGCGCCGCCAGCTCACCCAGGCGCAGGTCTTCCTGCAGCTCGCGCCGGTCGAGCCGGCGCTCGCGCAGGCTGTCGAACTTCTCGCCGATGGCCTCGGCCAGGCGCAGCCACGAGAAACGCAGCGCCAGCGCCAGCCCGGCCACCAGCAGCGCGATCCACAACACGCCCGATCCGGCAAAGCCCAGCCAGCGCATCGACGTGGGCCCCAGCACGTAGCCCAGCACGCCGCCGGCATGGCCCGGCAGCAGCGACTCGAAGCGGTACAGCCGCGTCCATTCGAGCGCACAACTCGACGCCAGCAGCAGCGCCAGGCCCAGCCAGAACAACGTGCGCGGCGGTGCCGGGGCCGCGGGTTCGGCGCGCAGCAGCCGCGCCAATGCCGACAGCCAGGCGCGCAGCGCCACCGGCACCAGCCACCAGGCCGAGAAGCCGAACAGGAACAGCGCCAGGTCGGCCGCGCGTGCGCCCAGCAAGCCGGCGCGGTTGCGCAGCGGCTCGCCGGTGCCCGAGGTGCTGAAGGCCGGGTCGGCCGCGTTGTGCGTGACCATGGCCAGCGTGAACAGCAGCCAGGCCAGCCCGGCCAGCAGCACCAGCGCCTGGCGGCGCCAGGGCGGCGCATCGGCGGGTGCCGCGCCTGCGGTGGCGGTGGCTTCGCCGCGCAGCGATCCGAGAGGGAAGCTCATGGCCGGCATTGTGGCCGAACGGGCCTGGCCTGCCGACGTTGCTCGGCCTGAACCAGTCGCCATGGCGCAAGCATGCGCCATGGCCGACTTCGGCGCAGGACAGGACGCAGGTCCTGTCCTGCGTCCTTCAGTCGTTCTGCAGGCGTTCCTTGATGACCACCGAGCCGTTCTCCAGCGTCTCGATGACGCCGCGCTCCTCGAGGTCCTTCATCACGCGGCTGACCATCTCGCGCGAGGCACCCACCACCTTGGCCATGTCCTGGCGGCTGACCTTGTGGCGGATGATCTTCTGGCCGTCGATCTCTTCGGCCATCTCGAGCAGCGTGCGCGCGACGCGGCCGTACACGTCCAGCAACGCCAGTGACTCGATCTGACGATCGGCGTTGCGCAGCCGCCGCACCAGGCCGCGCATGATGCCGTAGGACAGGGTGGAGTTCTCCGGCAGGCAGCGCGCGAAATCAGCACGCGCCAACACCAGCATGTCGGTCTGGATCTCGGCGCGCACGGTGGCCGAGTGCGCCTCGTTGTCGATGAGGCTCATCTCGCCGACGTAATCGCCCGACTCGAGCACCGCCAGGATGACCTCGCGGCCGCGCGAATCCGACGTGAGCACGCGCGCGCGCCCGTTGAGCAGGATGAACAGCGCGTTGCTCTTGCGCCCCTGCTCCACCACCAGTTCGCCGCGGCGGAAGCGGCGCTTGACCACGCTGTCGGCGATGGCCTGGGCCTGATCGACGGTGAGCATGGAAAACAGCGGCACGCGCCGGATCAGATCGAGGTTGGACAGCATTGACATCAGCAGGCTCCAATTGTTTTGTTTCGAATCGGCGTTGAAAGGCCCCGTCGCCCGGTCTGCAAGAATTCCGCTATTGTGCCCACGGCCAAGGCTTGCAGCCGCCGGGGCCGCCACACCATCCCTAGGCCGGCAGCAGGCCTTGCCGCCGCAACTTCAACAGGCCCCATCACATGAACGTCAGCACCCAGCACGCACGTGTCCTGATCCTCGGCTCCGGCCCCGCCGGCTACACCGCGGCGCTGTACGCCGCGCGCGCCAACCTGCAACCCATGCTCATCACCGGCATCGCACAGGGTGGGCAGCTCATGACCACCACCGAGGTCGACAACTGGCCGGCCGACGTGGCCGGCGTGCAGGGGCCCGAGCTGATGCAGCGCTTCCTGCAGCACGCCGAGCGATTCAACACGAAGATCGTTTTCGATCACATTCACACGGTGGATTTCGGCACGCGCCCGTTCGTACTGAAGGGTGATTCGGGCACCTACACCTGCGACGCGCTGATCGTGGCCACCGGCGCCAGCGCCAAGTACCTGGGTCTGCCCAGCGAGCACGCCTTCATGGGCCGCGGCGTCAGCGGCTGCGCCACCTGCGACGGCTTCTTCTACCGCGGCGATGAAGTCGCCGTGATCGGCGGCGGCAACACCGCCGTCGAAGAGGCGCTGTACCTGTCCAACATCGCCAGTACGGTGCACCTGGTGCACCGGCGCGACAAGTTCCGGGCCGAACCCATCCTGGTGGACAAGCTGCATGCCAAGGTGGCGGCCGGCAAGATGAAGCTCTACCTGTGGCAGACGCTGGACGAGGTGCTGGGCGACAGCTCCGGCGTGACCGGCGTGCGCCTGCGCAGCACCAAGGACGGCACCACCGCCGACCTGCCGGTGAAGGGCTGCTTCATCGCCATCGGCCACCAGCCCAACACCGATATCTTCAAGGGCCAGCTCGAGATGCGCGACGGCTACATCGTCACCCGCACCGGGCTGGACGGCATGGCCACGCAGACCAGCGTTCCCGGCATCTTTGCCGCCGGCGACGTGCAGGACCACGTCTACCGCCAGGCCATCACCAGCGCCGGCACGGGCTGCATGGCGGCGCTGGATGCACAACGCTTCCTCGAACAGCAAGAGGGCTGATCAAACCCGGGCTATAATCTTGGGCTTTGCCGAGTGGCATGCAGCCTTTGCAGCCCCTGATCGGCAGCGAGACCTAACATTCCTGGAGAGCGTCATGGCACGCGTCTGTCAAGTCACCGGCAAGCGCCCGATGGTGGGCAACAATGTTTCGCACGCGAACAACAAGACCAAGCGTCGCTTCCTGCCCAACCTGCAGTACCGCCGCTTCTGGGTCGAGAGCGAGAACCGCTGGCTGCGCCTGCGCGTGAGCAACGCCGCGCTGCGCCTGATCGACAAGGTGGGCATCGATCAGGTCGTGACCGACCTGCGCGCCCGCGGCGAAATCTAACCAGGAGAGCATCATGGCCAGCAAAGGCGGACGCGAAAAAATCAAGCTGGAGTCCACGGCGGGCACCGGTCACTTCTACACCACGAGCAAGAACAAGAAGACCACGCCCGAAAAGCTGGAATTCCTGAAGTTCGACCCCAAGGCGCGCAAGCACGTGCTGTACAAGGAAATCAAGCTCAAGTAGGCGCGCAGCGCCACTCAAGACAAAGCCCGCCGATCAGCGGGCTTTTTGCATTGGGGGGCGCGACATCCGAGGCACCCAACCGCTGCGCCGCACCGGCGCCGGGGTGGCGTCGGTGCGGCGGCAACACTCAGGGCACGAAGCTCTTGATGTAGGCCGCCAGGTTGAGGTTGTCGGTGGCCGACAGGCTCGTGGCGAAGCGGCGCATATCCCCGACATTCTGGTACGAGGCCTCCAGTGCCGGCACCGTGACGCCCGCCAGGATGTTCCGCCGGTTCCCCGCCGGGGTGGCGTTGTGGCAGCCGGCGCAATCCCTGTCGTACACCACCTTGCCGGCGGCGACGTCACCCGCAGGCGGCGGAGGCGGAGGCGGCGGCGGAGGCGGCGGCGGAGGCGGCGGCGGAGGCGGCGGCGGCGGC
>JALHPY010000003.1 GCA_022842305.1 Rubrivivax sp. | reverse complement strand
GGTTACATGCGGGGTACGGCGCGGCGGGCCCGCCGCGCCGGCCGCTCAGGCGTCGAGCGCCGCCTGCGCCGCCGCCAGCCGCGCGATCGGCACGCGGAAGGGCGAGCAGCTCACGTAGTCCAGCCCGGCGCGGTGGAAGAAGGCCACCGAAGCCGGGTCGCCGCCGTGCTCGCCGCACACACCCACCTCGATGCCTGGGCGCACCGCCCGGCCCTTGGCCACCGCCATCTCGACCAGCAGGCCCACGCCCTTCTGGTCGATCGAGCGGAAGGGGTCGCGCTCGTAGATGCCCATGCGGATGTACGCAGGCAGGAAGGATCCAGAGTCGTCGCGCGAGAAGCCCAGGGTCATCTGCGTCAGGTCGTTGGTGCCGAAGGAGAAGAACTCGGCCTCGCGGCCGATGCTGTCGGCCACCAGCGCGGCACGCGGCGTCTCGATCATGGTGCCCAGTTGGTAGGGCAGCGTGGCGCCGCGTTCGGCAAACACCTTGGCCGCGGTCGCGCGGATCACCGCCGCCTGGGCGTTGAACTCGCGCACCGTGCCCACCAGCGGCACCATGATCTCGACCTTGACCACGCCGCCGCGCGCCTGCACGTTGAGCGCCGCCTCGAAGATGGCGCGCGCCTGCATCTCGGTGATCTCGGGGTGGCTGATGCCCAGGCGGCAGCCGCGGTGGCCGAGCATGGGGTTGAACTCGTGCAGTTCGTCCACGCGCATCTGGATGCGGCCCAGCGGCAGCTTCATCTCGCGCGCCATCACCTGCTGCCCGGCCTCATCGTGCGGCACGAACTCGTGCAGCGGCGGATCCAGCAGGCGGATGGTCACCGGCAGGCCGTTCATCTCGCGCAACAGGCCTTCGAAGTCGCCGCGCTGCATGGGCAGCAGCTTGGCCAGGGCCTTGCGCCGGCCGGCCTCGTCGTCGGCCAGGATCATCTCGCGCACGGCGTTGATGCGCTCGCCCTCGAAGAACATGTGCTCGGTGCGCGCCAGGCCGATGCCGGTGGCGCCGAAGCGGCGCGCCATGGCCGCCTCTTCGGGGGTGTCGGCGTTGGCGCGCACTTCCAGGCGGCGGTAGCGCTCGGCCAGCGCCATGAGCGCGCCGAAGTCGCCGCTCAACTCAGCGTCGCGCGTGGCGATGCGGCCGGGGTAGACCTCGCCGGTGGAGCCGTCCAGCGAGATCCATTCGCCCTCGTGGTAGATCTGCGCGCCGATGCTCATGCAGCGCGCCTTGTAGTCCACGTGCACCGCGCCGGCGCCGGAGACGCAGCACTTGCCCATGCCGCGCGCCACCACCGCGGCGTGCGAGGTCATGCCGCCGCGCGCGGTGAGGATGCCGCGCGCCACGCTCATGCCGCGCAGGTCTTCGGGCGATGTCTCCTGGCGCACCAGGATCACCGGCCGGCCCTGGCGCACCCACTCCTCGGCCTCGTCGGCGAAGAACACGATCTGCCCGCTGGCCGCGCCCGGAGATGCCGGCAGGCCGCGGGCGATGGCCTGCGCATCCTTCAGCGCCTGGGCATCGAAGACCGGGTGCAGCAGCTCGTTCAAGCGGTCGGGGCTGACGCGCTGCAGCGCCGTCTTCTCGTCGATCATGCCCTGCTGCAGCATCTCCATGGCGATGCGCACCATGGCCGCGCCGGTGCGCTTGCCATTGCGCGTCTGCAGCATCCACAGCCGGCCTTCCTGGATGGTGAACTCCAGGTCCTGCATGTCCTTGAAGTGGTTCTCCAGCGTGGTCTCGGCGTGCAGCAGTTCGCGGTAGATCTGCGGCATCAGCTCTTCCAGCGACGGGTACTTGGCAAGGCGCTCGTCCTCGGACACCAGCGCCAGCCGGGCCCAGCGGCGCGAGCCTTCCAGCGACAGCTGCTGCGGCGTGCGGATGCCGGCCACCACGTCCTCGCCCTGGGCGTTGACCAGGAATTCGCCGTTGAACAGGTCTTCGCCGGTGCCGGCGTCGCGCGTGAAGGCCACGCCGGTGGCGCTGCTGTCGCCCAGGTTGCCGAAGACCATGGCCTGCACGTTGACGGCCGTGCCCCAGGCCTCGGGGATGTCGTTGAGCGCGCGGTAGACGCGCGCGCGCTCGTTGTTCCAGCTCTCGAACACCGCCGCCAGCGCGCCCCACAGCTGTTCCCAGGGGTCGGTGGGGAAGTCGCGGCCGATGCGCGCGCGGATCAGGGCGCGGAAGCGCGCCACCAGTTCCTTCAGTTCGGCCACGCCCAGCTCGGTGTCCAGCTGCACGCCGTGCTGCGTCTTGAGCATCTCGATGATCAGCTCGAAGGGGTCGTGGTCCTCCTTGGACAGCGGCTTCAGGCCCATCACCACGTCGCCATACATCTGCACGAAGCGGCGGTACGAGTCCCAGGCGAAGCGCTCGTTGCCGGTGCGCGCGGCCAGCCCGGCCACGGCCGCGTCGTTGAGGCCCAGGTTGAGGATGGTGTCCATCATGCCGGGCATCGAGGCGCGCGCGCCCGAGCGCACCGACAGCAGCAGCGGATCGGCGGCATCGCCGAAGCGGCGGCCCATCTGCTGCTCGACGAAGGCCACGCCTTCCAGCACCTCGTCCCGGATCAGCGCCATGGCGGCGTCGCGGCCTTGCTGGGTGTAGACCGTGCAGGCCTCGGTGCTGATGGTGAAGCCCGAGGGCACGGTGATGCCCAGGCGGCACATCTCGGCCAGATTGGCACCCTTGCCGCCCAGCAGGTTCTTCATCGCCGCCGAGCCCTGGGTGCGGGCACCGCCGAACAGGTAGACGTAGGGGGCCCGGGCACTCATGGCGCGCTCCTGCGCCGGGTGCCGCACGCGGACGCCCGGACATGGCAAACGGTCGACGAGGCCTCGCAGAGGGTCGAGGCCTCTGCCACCAAGCCTAGGCCGGCGCGCCGGCCCCGCCTTGTGGCATATCAAGCCCGGGACGTGGCCTGGTGCGAGGCGGCCCCGCGCGCCTCCCGGCGGGCGGGGCCGCGGCAGGTTTTCAGCGGCTGGAAGCCACCGCTTCGACGGCGGCCTCGGCCGCATCGGCCACCGCCAGCGCCGTCATGTTGACGATGCGCCGCACCGTCGCCGACGGCGTGAGGATGTGCACCGGCTTGGCCGCGCCCAGCAGGATCGGGCCCACCGTGACGCCGTGGCCGCCGGTCATCTTGAGGACATTGAACAGGATGTTGGCGGCGTCCAGGTTGGGCAGCACCAGCAGGTTGGCCGAACCGCTGAGCGTGGTCTCGGGCAGGTAGCCGCGGCGCACGCTTTCCGACAGCGCGGCGTCGCCCTGCAGTTCGCCGTCGCATTCGATGTCTTGCGGCGCGCGCTCGCGGAACATCGTGTATGCGTCGCGCATGCGCCGCGCCGATGGCCGCGACGTGCTGCCGTAGATCGAGTGCGACAGGAAGGCCACCTTGGGCGGCAAGCCGAAGCGCCGCACCTCGGCCGCGGCCATCAGCGCGATGTCGGCCAGCTCTTCGGCGCTGGGCTCTTCATTGACGAAGGTGTCGGTGATGAACAGCGTGTGGTTCTCCAGCATCAGCGCGTTCATCGCCGCCAGCGTGCGCACGCCCGCCTTGCGCCCGATGACGTGGCGGATGTGCTCCAGGTGGCCGTCGTAGCGCCCCACCAGGCCGCAGATCATGGCGTCGGCCTCGCCGCGCTTGAGCATGATGGAAGAGATCAGCGTGTTGCTGCGCCGCACCGCCGACTTGGCCACCTCGGGCGTGACGCCGTCGCGGCCCATCAGGCCGCGGTAGGTTTCCCAGTACTCGCGGAAGCGCGGGTCGTTCTCGGGGTCGCAGATGTCGAAGTCGCGGCCCAGCTCCAGGCGCAGGCCGGCGCGTTCGATGCGCATCTTCACGACCTCGGGCCGGCCCACCAGGATGGGCTTGGCCAGGCCTTCGTCCAGCACCACCTGCAGCGCGCGCAGCACGCGCTCGTCCTCGCCCTCGGCGTAGACCACGCGGGCGGCGTCTTTCTTGAATTGGACCTTGGCCGCGTCGAACACCGGGCGCATGAACATGCCGGTCTGGTAGACGAAGCGGCCCAGGCTCTGGCGGTAGGCCTCCATGTCGGCGATGGGTCGCGTGGCCACGCCCGACTCGGCCGCCGCCTTGGCCACCGCCGGCGCGATGCGCAGGATCAGGCGCACGTCGAAGGGCGTGGGAATCAGGTACTCGGGTCCGAACTTGAGCTCCTTGCCCTGGTAGGCCGCGGCCACCTCGTCACTGGTCTCGGCCTTGGCCAGCGCCGCGATCTCGCGCACGCAGGCCAGCTTCATGGCTTCGGTGATCTTGGTCGCGCCGCAGTCCAGCGCGCCGCGGAAGATGTACGGGAAGCACAGGACGTTGTTGACCTGGTTGGGGTAATCGCTGCGCCCGGTGGCAATGATGCAGTCGGGCCGCGCCGCCTTGGCCAGCTCGGGGCGGATCTCGGGTTCGGGGTTGGCCAGCGCCAGGATGATGGGCTTGGGCGCCATGGTCGTGACCATCTCGACGCTCAGCACGCCAGCGGCGCTGCAGCCCAGAAACACGTCCGCGCCCTTCACCACGTCGGCCAGGTTGCGCGCCTCGGTGCGCTGGCAGTAGCGCAGCTTGCTCTCGTCCAGGCGGGCGAAGTCTTCGCGCCCTTCGCGCACCACGCCCTTGCTGTCGCAGACGAAGATGTTCTCGCGCTTGACGCCCAGGCCCACCATCACGTCCAGGCAGGCGATGGCCGCGGCGCCGGCGCCGCTGACCGCCAGCTTCACGTCACCGATGGCCTTGCCCACCAGTTCCAGCCCGTTGAGCAGCGCCGCCGACGAGATGATGGCCGTGCCGTGCTGGTCGTCGTGGAACACCGGGATGTTCATGCGCTCGCGCAGCTTCTGTTCGATGTAGAAGCACTCGGGCGCCTTGATGTCCTCGAGGTTGACGCCGCCCAGCGTGGGCTCGAGCGCGGCGATGATCTCGATCAGCTTGTCCGGGTCGCGCTCGGCCAGTTCGATGTCGAAGACGTCGATGCCGGCGAACTTCTTGAACAGGCAGCCCTTGCCTTCCATCACCGGCTTGCCGGCCAGCGGGCCGATGTCGCCCAGGCCCAGCACCGCCGTGCCGTTGGTGACCACGCCCACCAGGTTGCCGCGGCTGGTGTACTCGTGCGCCAGCGAGGGGTCTTCCTCGATCGCCAGGCAGGCGTAGGCCACGCCGGGTGAGTAAGCCAGGCTCAGGTCGCGCTGGTTGGACAGCGGCTTGGTCGGCGTGACCGCGATCTTGCCGCGCGTGGGCGAGCGGTGGTACTCGAGCGCGGCTTCGCGCAGCGCCTGTTCGGCGTCAGAAAGCTTGGGGGCCACGACGGTCTCCTGGTTGAGTTTTTCGGTCGGTAAAGATTACTGCGGTTCTACAGGGTGTCGATCCGCAATCCCCACATTCGGCTAGCCGAGCGCGCGCTTCTCGAGGATCTCGAAGGCCGGCAGCTTCTTGCCTTCCAGCACCTCGAGGAAGGCGCCGCCACCGGTGCTGATGTAGCCGATGTCCTTGTCGATGCCGTACTTGGCGATGGCCGCCAGCGTGTCGCCACCGCCGGCAATGCTGAAGGCCGGGCTGGCGGCGATGGCGCGCGCCAGCGTCTCGGTGCCGTGGGCGAAGGCGTCGAACTCGAACACGCCCACCGGGCCGTTCCAGACGATGGTGCCGGCCGCCATCAGCTGCGCCGCCAGGCGCGCCGCGGTTTGCGGGCCGATGTCCAGGATCAGGTCGTCGGCGGCCACGTCGGCCACGGCCTTGACGGTGGCCGGTGCGTCGGCGGCAAAGCGCTTGGCCGTGACCACGTCGGTGGGGATGGGCACCTCGGCGCCGCGCGCCTTCATGGCCTCGATCACGGCGCGCGCCTCGCCCACCAGGTCGTGCTCGGCCAGGCTCTTGCCGATGGGCAGGCCGGCGGCCAGCAGGAAGGTGTTGGCGATGCCGCCGCCGACGATCAACCCGTCGACCTTGGCCGACAGCGCCTGCAGGATGGTCAGCTTGGTGCTCACCTTGCTGCCGGCCACGATGGCCACCAGCGGCCGCTTGGGGTTGGCCAGCGCCAGCGTGATGGCGTCGATCTCGGCCGCCAGCAGCGGGCCGGCGCAGGCGATGGGGGCGTATTGCGCGATGCCGTAGGTGGTGGCCTCGGCCCGGTGCGCGGTGCCAAAGGCGTCGTGCACGAAGATGTCGCACAGCGCCGCCATCTTGCGCGCCAGCGCCTCGTTGTTCTTCTTCTCGCCCTTGTTCAGGCGGCAGTTCTCCAGCAGCACCACCTGGCCCGGCTCGACCTCGACGCCATTGAGCCAGTCGTCGCGCAGCGGCACCTGGCGGCCCAGCAGTTCGCCCAGGCGGTCGGCCACCGGGGCCAGGCTGTCCTCGAGCTTGAACTCGCCCTCGGTCGGGCGGCCCAGGTGCGAGGTGACCATCACCGCCGCACCGGCGTCCAGCGCCATGCGGATGGCCGGCACGCTGGCGCGGATGCGCGTGTCTTCGGTGATGCGGCCGTCCTCGTCCTGCGGCACGTTGAGGTCGGCGCGGATGAAGACCCGCTTGCCGGCCACACGGCCCTGCGCGATGAGGTCTGCCAGTCGAAGCACGTTCATGCAAATCTCCTGTGGTGAATGCGTGGAATTCTAGGAGGCTGCGGGCCTTACCAGCCCAGCCCCAGCCGCAAGGGCAGCAGCACGGCCATGCCGCTGAGGATGGTGCCCAGGATGCCGCGGCGCCACCAGAAGTAGGCCGCGCCCGCGGCGGCGGCAAACAGGCGTGCGTCGCGCCAGGTGGCGATGAGCTGGCCTTGCGTCATCACCACCTCGGGCAACACCACCGCCACCAGTGCGGCCAAGGGCGCGTAGCGCAGGCCCTGGCGCAGCCATTCGGGAATGGGGATCTCGCGTTCGGTGAGGAAGAAGAAGCCGCGCGTGACCACGGTGATGGCCGTCAGGCCCAGCACCGCAATGAAGCCTTCCAGCAGCCCCATCAGCGCCGCCCCGCCGCAACCGTGCGCGTGCCGTGGTCCATCAAGAGGCCGATGGCCACAGCCGCGGCGATGGCCACCACGATGTTGAGCTTGAGCGGCAGCGCGTAGGCGGCCACCGCGGCGCAGCCGGCCACCAGCCCGGCCACCGCCGTGGCGCGGCCGCTGACCAGCGCCGCGGCCAGGCCCAGCAGCGCCAGTGTGCCGGCGAAGCCAATGCCCCAGTGCACCGGCACCGCGTCGGCCAGGAAGATGCCGAAGGTGGCCGGCACCTGCCAGGCCAGCCAGTTGGTGACCGCGCCGCCCCAGAAGTAGGGCAGTTGCTCGGGCGCCGGCCGCGGATCGGGAAAGCGGCGCATGAACAGCACGTAGTTCAGATCGGCGGTGAAGTAGGCCAGGTGCAGGCGCTGGCCGCGCGGCAGGTGGATGAAGTACGCACGCCACTGGGCGCTGAAGATCACGAAGCGCAGGTTCACGCACAGCGCCGTGGCCCACACCACCCACACCGGCGCGCCGCTGGCCATCAGCGGCAGCACGGCCAGTTGCGCGCTGCCCGCATACACCAGCAGCGACATCGCCGCCATCAGCACCAGCGGCAGGCCGCTCTTGCCCATGGCCACACCGGTGATCAGGCCCCAGGCGGCTATGCCGATGGCCGTGCCCGCCATCTCGCGCGCGCCGCGCAGGAATTCGGGGTGGCGCCAGAGGGGCGCGGCAGCGAGAGACGTCACCCGGGCATTGTCGCCCGCTGCGGCAGCGCCGCGCGTTCAGTTCTTGCCGGGGTCGCCCTTGGCCGGCGACTGGGAGGCCAGCTTGGATGCGCCCTTGGCCGCTGCACCCTTGCCTGCGGGTTCCGCCTCGTCAGTCTCGTCGGTCTTGTCGGGCGCCTCGGCCACGCGCGGGGCAGACTCGATCTGGTTCTCGCGCATGTAGTCGTTCATCTCTTTCCAGCCTGCAAAGACCGCGGCCTTGTCGGCGCGCTTGTTGGCCTCGTAGCAGTCCTCGACCGAACGCGCCGAGTGGCGGCAGCCCGCGCCGATGGCCTTGCCCTCGGCCTCGCGCTTGGCCGCCACCGCGCTGACCGACTCGATGCCCAGCAGGTCACAGCCGGCCAGCGGCAGGGCCAGGATCACGAATGCGACAAGGCGGGTAAGCGAGGGCATGGCGGCGGAACCGACAGGGGACATCCCTCCTATCGGCCGCTTCAGGCCTGTTCTTGAGCCGCGCTGCCGGCGTCGCCCACGCCGGGGTGGCGTTGCAGGAATTCGCGCGCGCTGATGCGCCGGCCGCCGGCCAGTTGAAGTTCAAGTACTTCCAGCGCGCCCTCACCGCAGGCCAGCACCAGGCGCCCTTCGCCCGCCGGCAAGCGCTGGCCCGGAGCGCCCTGCCCCGCCACGACGCGGCCGCGCCACAGCTTGAGCGCCTGCCCCGCCAGCAGCGTGCTGGCGCCGGGGAAGGGATCGAAGGCGCGCAGGCGGCGCTCGATCTGCGCCGCGCTGTCGCGCCAGTCGATCGCGGCCTCGGCCTTGGCTATCTTGTGCGCGTAAGTCACGCCGTCCTCGGGCTGGGGCGTCGCCGGCAGCCTGCCCTGCGCCAGCTGCGCCAGGCCCTGCACCACCAGGCGCGCGCCCATCTCGGCCAGACGGTCGTGCAGTGTGGCGCTGGTGTCGTCGGCGGTGATGGCGGTGCGCTCCAGCAGCAGCATCTCGCCGGTGTCCAGGCCCGCGTCCATCTGCATCAGGGTGATGCCGGTCTGGGCGTCGCCCGCCTCGATGGCGCGCTGGATCGGCGCCGCGCCGCGCCAGCGCGGCAGCAGCGAGCCGTGGATGTTGAGGCAGCCGCGTGGCGGCAGCGCCAGCACCCAGGGCGGCAGGATCAGGCCGTAGGCGGCCACCACCATCAGCTCGGGCGCGTCCTGCTGCAGCAGGGACTGGGTGGCGGCGGCGTCCTCGGCCCAGCGGCCGTCCAGGCGCAGCCCGCGCGGCTGGGCCAGCGCCAGGCCCTGCTCCAGCGCGAACTGCTTCACCGCCGACGGCTGCAGCTTCAGGCCGCGGCCGGCCGGGCGGTCGGGCTGGGTGAGCACGCGCACCACCGGGTGCCCGGCGGCGTGCAGCGCCTGCAAAGCGACGCGGGCAAATTCGGGCGTGCCGGCGAAGGCGATCCTCATGGGCGGCGGTCCGGCGCGCTGAGAGGCGATTTCACTTGCGCTGGTCCTCGCGCGCCTTCTTGATCATCTTGGTGCGGATGCGGTCGCGCTTGAGCGGGCTGAGGTACTCGACGAAGACGCGGCCCATCAGGTGGTCCATCTCGTGCTGCACGCACACCGCGGCCAGGCCCTCGGCGTCCAGGTCGAAAGCCTCGCCGTCGCGCCCCAGCGCGCGCACGGTCACGCGCGCGTGGCGTTCGACCCGGTCGTAGATCAGCGGCACCGACAGGCAGCCTTCTTCGTTGACGGCCATCTCGGCGCTGCGGCGCACGATCTCGGGGTTGATCAGCACCACCGGACGGTTGTGCTGGTCGGAGGTGTCCATCACGATCAGGCGTTCGTGCACGTCCACCTGGGTGGCCGCCAGCCCCACGCCGTCGGCGCTGTACATGGTGTGGAGCATGTCGTCGACCAGGGCGCGGATGCGCTCGTCGACCGCCTGCACCGGGCGCGCCACGGTGTGCAGGCGAGGATCTGGGTAGCGAAGAATCGTCAAGAGGGCCATGGCGGG
Source organism: Rubrivivax sp. (assembly GCA_022842305.1). GTDB lineage: Bacteria > Pseudomonadota > Gammaproteobacteria > Burkholderiales > Burkholderiaceae_C > Rubrivivax. The sequence continues at coordinate 99,948 of JALHPY010000003.1, read as the reverse complement.
CAGGAGCAAGGGAAGTGCCAGAACGTGTGCCGTCGCGGCCTGGCGAAACAGCTCGCAACAGCTGTGGGCGGCCTGCAACGTGGCCCTGGAAGGCGGCCACGGCGGCACTGTCACGAGCTGTCAGTTTGTTTGCGGCATCAAGGGTTTACGGGCAGAATCTGTGAAACCATATGAGCATTGTCGCCGCAGTCCCGTGCTCTTTGCGGCCGGGGCGCTCAACACCATCAGCCGCGCGGCATTTTGGCATCGGCCACCGCGCCGCCGGGAGACCCACAGCGTGATCAGCAAAACCGCAACTCATCGCAGCAGCGGCCGGGCCGCCGCCCGGGTGGCTGGCCTGCTGGCGCTGGCGGCGGCATTGACGGCGTCACTGCACGTCAGCGTGCAGGCGCAGCCCAGCCGCATGCCCATCACGCCCGAATGGCGCGACACCGCCCAGCGCGTGGCCCAGGCCGGCGTGCCGCTGTCCGACCTGGCGCCCAACGCGCCCGATTCGCACACCGTGCAGCCCGGCGACACGCTCTGGGGCATCTCCACGCTGTTCCTCAAGAGCCCCTGGCGCTGGCCCGAACTGTGGGGCATGAACCTTGACCAGATCCGCAACCCGCACCTCATCTTCCCGGGCCAGGTGCTGGTGCTCGAAAAGATCGACGGCCGCGCCCGTCTGCGCCTGGCGGGCGGCGCGCCGGGTGCGCCCACCAACACCGTCAGGCTGTCGCCGCGCGTGCGCAGTGACCTGCTGCCCAACGGCGCCATCGCCGCCATACCACTGCACCTGATCGGCCCCTTCCTCACCGAAGCCGCGGTGTTCGATGCCAATTCGCTGGAAGCGGCGCCGCGCATCGTGGCCACGCAAGAAGGCCGGGTGATGGTGTCGCGCGGCGAAACCGCCTATGTGCGCGGCGATCTGGCCGGCGCGCGCGACTTCCGCCTGTTTCGCCAGCTCACGCCGCTGACCGACCCCGAGACGCGCGAGATACTCGGCTGGGAAGGCCGCTTCGTCGGCACGGCCGAGGTCGAGCAGCCCGGCGTCGAAGGCGCCACCATCGTGCCGGCCACCTTCAGGGTCACGAGCACGCGGCTCGAAGCCACCGTGGGCGACCGCCTGTCGCCGGTGCCGCAGCAGGAGTTGGTGGCCTACATGCCGCACCCGCCCGCGGGCAACGTCGACGGCCGCATCGTCTCGATCTACGGCGACGGCCTGCGCGCCGGCCAGAACCAGGTGGTGTCGCTCAACCGCGGCGCGCGCGACGGCATCGAGCGCGGCCATGTGCTGGCGCTGTGGCGCACCGGCGCGCCTGCGGCCGACCCCACCGGCGCGCGCAAGGTGGCCATGCAACTGCCGGACGAGCGCCACGGCATGCTGTTCGTGTTCCGCGTCTTCGAGCGCGTCAGCTACGCGCTGATCCTGACGGTGCGCGAGCCGGTCCGATCGGGCGACCGCTTCACGCAACCGTGACTTGAGGTCCGAGCAGGCCGCTCCCGAAGACGACTTCGCGGCCTGGTTTCGTCTGCTCGAAACCCCCGGCGTCGGCCGTGAAACCGCGCGGCGGCTGCTCGCTTCCTGCGGTTCGCCAGCCGGCGTGCTGGATGCGACGCGCAGCACCCTTCGCGCCCTGGTCGGCCCGGCCGTGGCCGACGCGCTGGCCAAAGTCCCACCGCAACTGGCCGAGCGCTGGCAGGCGGTGCAGGCCTGGCGCGGCGGCGGTGCAGACCGCCACCTGATCGTTCTGGGCGATCCGCGCTACCCGCCACGCCTCCTGCAAACGGCCGACCCGCCGCTGCTGCTGTACGTGCAAGGCAACCCGGCCTGCCTGTCCGCCGACGGCCTGGCCGTGGTGGGCAGCCGCCATGCCACGCCACAGGGGCTGGACAACGCGCGCGCGCTGGGCCGCGCGCTCAGTGATCGGCAACTGCTGGTGTTCTCGGGCCTGGCCGCCGGCATCGACGGCGCGGCCCATGAGGGCGCGCTGCTGGGCGCGGCCGGCACCGTGGCCGTGGTCGGCACCGGGCTCGACCGCGTCTACCCGGCACGCCACCGCGAGCTGGCGCGGCGCATCGCCGAGCGCGGCGCGCTGGTCAGCGAATACGCCCCCGGCACACCGCCGCTGGCCGAGAACTTTCCGCAGCGCAACCGCATCCTGGCCGGGCTATCGCTGGGCACGGTGGTGGTCGAAGCAGCGCTCAAGTCGGGCTCGCTCATCACCGCGCGCCTGGCGGCCGAGGCCGGGCGCGAGGTCTTTGCCGTGCCCGGCTCCATCCACGCGCCGCAGTCGCGCGGCTGCCACGCGCTGCTGCGCCAGGGCGCCACGCTGGTGGAAACGGCGCAGGACATCGTCGACGAACTGGCCGGCATGGCCCAACGTCCGCCGTCGCCACCCCCGGCGCCGACCGCGGCCGATGGCCCGGTCGACCCCCTGCTGCAAGCCCTGGGCGAGGACGCCACCACCCTCGACGCGCTGCAGGTGCGCACCGGTTGGTCCGCCGCCGAGCTGGCCGTGCGCCTGCTGGAGCTTGAGTTTGCCGGTGAGGTGGCGCGGATGCCGGGCGGGCTCTACCAGCGGCGGCACACCGGCTGAGCAATCTGGAACAGTGGGCGCACGCTCACTTGAAAGCGCCCCAGAATCGCGCATCTTGCCTGCCAAGCGGCAACCGGGCTCGGGTATAGTGGGTTCATGTTCGACGTCCTGGTCTATCTCTACGAGAACTATTGGCGCCCGGACGCTTGCCCCGAGCCCAAGCAGCTGAGCCGCAAGCTCTCGGCCGTGGGTTTCGACAACGACGAGATCCAGGACGCCCTGCGCTGGCTCGACGGCCTGGCCACCAGCGCCGAAGCCTGCACCGGCAGCCCCGTGCCCGAGAGCATGCGCATCTACACCAGCAACGAACAAGACGTGCTGGGCGAAACCTCCATCGGCTTCATCATGTTCCTCGAATCATCGGGCGTGATGCCCGCGCCGATGCGCGAAATGGTGATCGACCGCGCCCTCGCCGTGGGCGGCGGCCCGCTCGACCTGGAAGACTTGAAGATCATCGTGCTGATGGTCTTCTGGAGCCTGGGCGAAGAGCCCGACGCGCTGGTGCTGGACGAATTGTTCGTCGCCAGCGAGGACCGCGTGATTCATTGACCCCCCCGACGCGGCCTGCGGCCGCCTCCCCCCAGGGGGCGACGCCAGCGGCCCGGCAGAGCCGGTTCCGCGGCGTCCGCTGGGTGGCGCGCTGAAGCGCGCTTAATTCAACAGCCGAGAGGCGTCGACATCCAGCTTGGCCAGCGCACTGCGCGTGGCGCGCACCGTCAGCGCTTCATCCTGCGCCGGCAGCAGCAGGCCGGCCTGCAGGTAGCTGGCCAGGCGGTGCTGCTGGAACAGCACGCAGCGCCCCTGCGGCGTGACGAACAGCGACAGCTGCTTGCGCATGCCGTGCCATGCCAGCTGCACGGGTTCGCTGTGGCCGCCGCGGTCGAGCATGTACCAGCTGCCCACCTGCAGCTCGCGCGCCCAGGCCACCATCGCCGGCGTGGGCATCGAGCCGCCCTCGAGCACCACTTCCAGTTCGGAATTGCGGTGGCCCGACAGGTCGAGCACCATGGATTCGTCGACCTCCACGTCGGCGGCGTCGGGCAGCAGCTCTTCCAGCGTTTCCAGCCGCTCCATCAGCTCGCGCAGGCGGTCGTCGGGGATGACCGCGGCCTTGGCGGTGAAGGCCGCGGCCAGCGAATTGTTGAGCTGCTGGATGTGCTCGTCCTGCTTGGCCGTGTCCATGCCGGCCGACAGCATGCCCTCGCGCAGGCTCTTCAGCAGCAGCGGCAGGCGGCGGATGACCTCGGCGCGCTCTTCGCGCGTGACCTTGGCGCTGGCGCTCCAGATCAGGTCGGCGGCGGCGCGCTTCATGGTCTTGGTCTGCTCGCCCTGCGCGGTGTAGCGCACCGCGGTGGTGGCCAGCACGTCGGCCCAGACGTGAAACAGGAACTGGCGCACGCCCTCCTGCACCGGCACCTCGTTCAGCATGCGGCGCAGCTCGATCGTGTACTGGATGGCCATGGTCTCGCGCTGCTCGACCTGCTGAGCCAGCGAGACACCGCGCTTGGTGGCCTCGTTTTCGTGCTTGAAATAGTGCTCGAGGAACTTCTCGAACTCGGTCAGCACGGTCTGGAAGACGCGCCGGCCGGTGTCGGGGTAGGCCTCGACCACCTGCACCACGCGCTTGATCTCTTTTTCGAGCGCTTCACCCACATTGCCGGCGGCGCTGTCGAAGCCCATGACGCAGGCGCCCATGCGGTCGATCAGGCGGCGCGCCGGGTGGTCGATGGTGGCAAAGAAGTCGGGTTCGGTGACGGCCACGCGCAGCACCGGCATCTGCAGCCGCGCGAACCACACGCGCACGCTGGCCGGAATGCGGTCTTCGGTGAGGATGCTCTGGAACAGCAGGGCCACGATCTCGATGGTGGCGCGCTCTTCGGGCGAGGCCGCGGCCTTCTTGAGCACCTGCTTGCGCTGGTGCATCTCTTCGAGCATCACCGGCGCGGTGACCAGCGGATCGCCGCCTGCATAGGCGGGCGCCAGGCGCTGGCGCAGGCCCTGCTCGGCGCTGTCGATGGCCCGCGCCAGGCCGGGTGACATCACCGGCTGGCGCCGCGGCATGGCACCGGGGCGGGTGGAGGGCGCGAAGTCGGGCACGTGGCGCCCGATCAGCCGGTTCAGCCGGCCCAGCACGGCCTCGGCATGCTCGCGGCTGCGCGCCAGCGGGGCACTGCGCGTCATCATGCGGGTTTCTTCGCCGACGCCGCTGCCCCGCCCGGCGTCGCCGCCGCCGCCCCAGCTGCCGTAGCGGCCGCCGCCGCCCCCTGACCCGAAGTTAGAAGCCTGACCAAAGCTGGAACTGGGGCCGCCACGCGAGCCTTCCGGGCCGCTGCCGCCGCCCCCCCCACCACCGCCGCCACCACCCTGCCAGCCCGGCTGCGCGTTGGCATGGGTGCGGGTGCGGCGGATGAAGGGCCGCAGGTCGACCTCGGGCAGCACGTTCTGCTCGATCAGCCAGCGGTTGGTCTCGTGGTAACACTCCTCGACCAGCTGTGCCAGCTCGTCGTGCAGCGTGGCCTGCATCTCGCGCCAGCCGTCCAGGTCGAGCCCGGCGGCGCGCCAGGCGTCGAAGATGATGCGGGCCAGCACGTGGGCACGCAGCATGTCGTGCGGGTCGAGCTCGTTGCGCGTTTCGAGGTGGACGATGCGCGAGCGCAGGTCGGCAAACTCCCACGAGGCCCGGTCCATCACCGCCAGCGCCAGGCGCGAGGTGACGATTTCCAGCTCGATGGTGTCGTCGGGCACCAGCGACAGCGCGTCGCGCGCGCCCACGGCCGCCGCCAGGTCACCCAGGCGCGTGCCGCCCACGCCCTGCTGCAGCACCTGGCGCAGCCCGATGACGATGCCGCGGTGCCAGGCCTGGGCGCCGGCGGTCAGCCCCTGCACCAGCGCGCGGCGGCGCTGGAATATCTGGTGCTCGGACGGCTTGTCGAGCAGCGACTTGGCGCCGTCGATCACCGCCTGGACCAACGGTGTCAGGCCCTTGACCAGCTCTTCGACATAGAGCCTTCGAGCCTGGCCGGCAATGGAGTCGGGCGAGGCTCTGGTGGCCATGTGGAGGGGGTGTGGGAAGGCAGCGGACTTCTAGGAAGGCCGATCCACTCTACACCACGGCCCCTGCATTGGGATCGTCGGGATCGGCCTTCTCGCCCCCTATCTTGACCAGATCGTCGCGCTTGACGCCCAGCCACATGGCGATGCCGGCGGCCACGAAGATCGACGAGTAGATGCCGAACAGGATGCCGATGGTCAGCGCCACGGCAAAGTAGTGCAGCGTCGGGCCGCCGAAGATGAGCATGGACAGCACCATCATCTGCGTGCTGCCATGGGTGATGATGGTGCGGCTGGTGGTGCTGGTGATGGCGTGGTCGATGACCTGCGGCGTGGTCAGCTTGCGGAAGCGCCGGAAGGCTTCGCGGATCCGGTCGAAGATGACCACCGACTCGTTCACGGAATAGCCCAGCACCGCCAGGATGGCGGCCAGCACGGCCAGCGAGAACTCCCACTGGAAGAACGCGAAGAAGCCCAGGATGATGACCACGTCGTGCAGGTTGGCCACGATGCCGGCCACCGCGAACTTCCACTCGAAGCGCATCGACAGGTAGGCCATGATGCCCAGCACCGTGACCAGCAGCGCCCAGGCGCCGTTCTCGTACAGCTCGGCGCCGACCGAGGGGCCGACGAATTCGGTGCGCGCCAGCTTCAGCGGCTCCTTGGCGTCGGCCGTGGCGCAGGAAGGCCGGCTGACCTGCTCGCCCTGCGGCGTGGTGTACTGCTTGGTCACCACGGTGCCGGTCTCGGCCTTGCACAGCGCATCGAACACGCGGCCGGCCACGTCGGCCTGCTTCACGTCGCCGCGCACCGGCATGCGGATGAGCACGTCGCGCGAGGTGCCGAACTTCTGCACCTGAACCTCGCCGAAACCCATGGCCTCGACCACGCCGCGGGTGCGGTTGATGTCGGCCGTCTGCGCGTACTCCACCTCGATCAGCGTGCCGCCGGTGAATTCGATCGACAGGTGCAGCCCGCGCGTGACCAGGAAGAACACCGCCAGCGCGAAGGTGATGAAGGACACGACGTTCAGCACCAGTGCATGGCGCATGAACGGGATGTCTTTCCTGATGCGGAAGAATTCCATGGCTCAGTGCTCCTTCAGGCTTCGGCTTCGACGGCGGGCGGCGGGGCGGCGCCATCGGGCCGCCAGATCTGCCCGATGGACACCGACTTGAGCCGCTTCTGGCGTCCGTACCAGAAGTTGACCAACCCGCGCGAGAAGACCACGGCCGAGAACATGCTGGTCAGGATGCCCAGGCAGTGCACCACCGCGAAGCCGCGCACCGGGCCCGAGCCGAAGGTCAGCAGCGCCAGGCCGGCGATGAGGGTGGTGACATTGGAATCCAGGATCGTGCCCCAGGCCATCTCGTAGCCGTCGTGGATGGCCTGCTGCGGCGATGCACCGCGGCGCAGTTCTTCGCGCACGCGCTCGTTGATCAGCACGTTGGCGTCGATGGCCATGCCCAGCGTCAGCGCGATGGCGGCGATGCCGGGCAAGGTCAGCGTGGCCTGCAGCATGCTCAGCAGCGCCACCAGGCACAGCAGGTTGAAGCCCAGCGCCAGCGACGAGAACATGCCGAACAGCATGTAGTAGGCGCACATGAACAGCGCGATCGCGACAAAGCCGTAGGCCACGCTGTCGAAGCCCTTGGCGATGTTCTCGGCACCCAGGCTGGGGCCGATGGTGCGTTCTTCGATGATCTCCATCGGCGCGGCCAGCGCGCCGGCGCGCGTGAGCAGCGCGATGTCGGCGGTCTCTTGCGGCGTGAAATTGCCGGTGATCTGGAAATCGGTGCCGAACTCGCCCTGGATGGTGGCCACCGACACGGCTTCGCCCTTGCCCTTCTCGTACAGCACGATGGCCATGGGCTTGCCCAGGTTCTCACGCGTCACCGCGCGCATGGCGCGGCCGGCCACGTCGTCGAGGCGCACGCTCACCGCGGGGCGCTGGTCCTGGTCGATGGTGGCGCTGGCCTGCTTGAGCTGCTCGCCGGTGGCGATGATGTCGCGCTTGAGGCCGACCATGCGCACGCTGGTGTCGCCTGCCTGGGCGCGCTGCGGCACGGTTTCGGCGGCGCCGGCGGTATCGGTCTCGACCAGGCGGAACTGCAGCGTGGCCGTGCGGCCGATGATGTCCTTGGCGCGCGCCGTGTCCTGCACGCCGGGCAGCTGCACCACCACGCGGTCGGCGCCTTCCTGCTGGATCACCGGCTCGGCCACGCCGAGTTCGTTGACGCGCTTGTGCAGGGTTTCGATGTTCTGCTGCAGCGCCTGCTTCTGGATGTCGGCAATGGCCTTGGGCGCCAGGCGCCCCAGCACGCGCACGGCGCCGCCGTCCGCTGCCTCTTGCGTCCATTCCATCGCCGGCAGGCGGTCGAACAGCATGTCGCGCGCCTGCTTGGCCTGCTCGGCGTCGGGCAGCGACACGGTGATGCCGTTGGGTTCACGCGAGATGCCGGCAAAGCGGATGCGCTTTTCGCGCAGCGCGGTGCGCGCGTCGCTGGCGTAGGTGTCCACGCTCTGCTTGACGGCGGCGCGCATGTCCACCTGCATCAGGAAGTGCACGCCGCCGCGCAGGTCCAGGCCCAGCGACATGGGCCGCGCGCTGATGCGGGCCATCCATTCGGGCGTGCGCGACACCAGGTTCAGCGCCACGATGTAGCGCGGGTCGGCCGGGTCAGGGTTGAGCGCCTTGGAGATGGCGTCCTTGGCCTTGATCTGGCTGTCTGTGTCGCCAAAGCGTGCGCGCACCGAGTTGCCGTCGAACTGCACGAAGTCGGGCGTCAGGCCGGCCGCCTGCACCACCTGGCGCACGCGCTCGACCATGGCGATGTCCACCTTCACGGTGGACTTGCCGCCCGAGACCTGCACCGCGGGCGCCTCGCCGTAGAGGTTGGGCACGGAATACAACAGGCCGATCAGCAGCACGATGCCCAGCATCGCGTACTTCCACCAGGGGTAGCGGTTCATCAGAGTTTCCCGGGGCTGGCTGCGCGGGCGTGGCAGCGGGCAAGTGCCCGCCACCGGCGCCGCGCGGCGCCGTTACTTGAAGGTGCCCTTGGGCAGCACCTGGACGACCGCGACGCGCTGCACCTGCAGTTCGACACCGTTGGCCACTTCGACGTGGAGGTAGCTTTCGCCCATCTTGGCCACGCGGCCGAGCACGCCACCGGCGATGACCACCTCGTCACCCTTGGCAATGGCCTCGATCATGGCCTTGTGTTCCTTCTGCTTCTTCATCTGCGGCCGGATCATGATGAAGTACAGCACCACGAACATCAGCACCAGCGGCAGCATGCTGAACAGGGTGGATTCGGTACTGCCCGTGGCGGCGGCCGGGGCGGTCTGGGCAATGGCTTGGGAGATGAACACGTTCAGTGGTCCTTGTTTCGTGCGGGCCTGGGTGCAGGCGTCCGGGAGGGCCCGGCAGCGGCGGGGGAACCGGGCATTTTAGGGGGCGCGGCGTCGCGCCGGCCCGGCGGGCCCTTGGCCGGGCAGCGCCAGGGCCATCAACAGCAGCCACCACGCGACAAAGGCCACGCGTGGCATGTCCAGCAGGCTGTCGACCAGGCCCACCGTCAGCAGGCCGATCAGCGCGGCCGCCAGCGGCGGCGCCAGCGGGTGCTCGCGCGCCGCGCCCAGGCCCACGCGCCACAGCGCGGCGGCGGCCAGCAGCGCCGCAGCCAGCGCGCCCAGCAGGCCTTGCTCGAACAGCAGGTGTACGGCCACATTCTTGGCGTGCCAGGGCATGTGGTGGTGGTCGCTGCTGAAGAACCAGCGCGCCATGCCGGCCTCGAAGCCGCCGTTGGCCAGCAGTTCGGTGCCGCGGCTGTCGGTCAGGCTCAGGTCGTCCACCTCGACACGGCCGCCGCTGGTGCCCGAGCCGATCGAGAACACGATCAGGCGCGGCGCCAGTGCGTCGCCGCGTGTCGGCGTGGAGCCGGTCAGTTCGACGTCGATCGCCTGCCACTTGCCGGGCGCGGCCGGCAGCGGGTGCTCGCGGCCGGCGCAGGCGGCGTTGTAGAGCAGGTGTTTCTCGCAGACATCGATCTGCACGCCTACCGCCTGCTCGGCGCGGGCGCGCAGGCGCATGCGCAGCGGCCCGGGCGCAGGCTCGGCGATGCGCTGCGACACGCGCAGCACCTGGCCCCAGCCGATCGGGATCTTGGCGCCGGTGAGGACCAGGGCTGTGCTGCCCTCGCCCGCCACCAGGCGGTAGTCGCCGATCTGATCCTCGGCGCGGCCGGACATCGCGTGCTGCGCCGCGAACCGCCCCGAGCCCAGCCCCAACAGCTGCTCGGCGGGTGAGCGCAGCAGCGACAGGGCATCGGTCCAGTGGGTGCGGCGCACCGCGCTGTCCTGCTGCGACGAGGTCATGCGGTCGCCCATGTAAGCGCCGCCGCCGAACACGCCCACCCCCACCGACAGCACGGCGCACACGCCAAGCAGGCGCCCTTGCCAGCGCCAGTCGGACGGCCACGGCGGGTCTGCGCGCAGGGACAGCGCCAGCACGCCCAGCAGCAGCGCCACGGGCAGCGTGCGTTCGAGGCCCAGGCCCTCGCCCCAGTGCAGCGCCACCGCGGGCATCGCCGCCAGCACCGCCGCAAAACCTGCCCAGCCCAGCACCACGCCGCCCAGGGTGCCGCGCCGCGCGCGCCACATCGCCGCCGCCGTGAGCGCCCAGGCCAGACCAAAGGCGATATAGGCGCCCTTGGGCAACAGCGCCGACAGGGCAAACACGACGGCCATGCCGCCCAGCGCGAACAGCGCTGCCGCCGCCACCCAGGGCGTGCGACTGAGGGTGCGCGCATGCACCAGCGGCAGCAGCAGGGCCAGCGCGCCCAGCAGCGTCAGCAGGCCCCGGTAGCCCGCGCCGGGGAACATCAGCCAGGCCAGCGCCAGGTACAGCCCCGCACCCACTGCCAGCGCCAGGCCGCCGCTGGCCGCCACGCGGCCCTGGCGCTGCGCCTGGCGGGCCGTCAGCAGGGCCATACAGCCCAAACCCAGCGGTACGGCCAGGTAGACGATGCGCGAGAAGGTCACCAGCGCGGCGTAGGCGCCCATCGTTGTGACGACCGCGGCCAGCGCCCAGTCGCGTGGGGTGTGCGCCTGCCGCCAGGCCAGCACGGCAAAGGGCACGCCGACAGCCACCACCGCATCCAGCGCCGCGCCGCCAACGTGCATCTCCCAGAACGGGCCCGTGGCGCGGTAGTCACTGGAAAAGTCCAGCAGCCCGGTGAAGGCCAGCCGTTCCCAGACCACGCCCAGCGCCGTGGTGGCCAGCATGCCGGCCATGCCCACCACCAACGCACGCGAAGCCAGCGCGGCATCGGCCCGCCAGGCGGCGCGCCAAAGCGGCAGCAGCAGCGTCACCGCGATCACCGGCTTGGTCAGCCGCAGGCTGTTCAGCGGCTCCAGGTAGCCTTGCCACCAGCTCCATTGCAGCCCACCGGCATCAGCCACGCCGCGCACCAGCGCGATGGCGGTGAACACCACCACTGGCAGCCACCACAGCCACACGCGCGCCAGGCGCATGCGTGCGCCTGGATGAGCCGGCCAGCCCATGGCGATGCGCGCGTAGCCCCCAGCCGCCACGCCCAGCACCAGGATGTCGAACTCCTCGACCACGATCCACCCGGTCCAGGGCATCAGCCCCACCCAAGGCATCAGTGCCAGCAAGCCGGCCAGCGCCCAGGCCGGGCGCGCCAGGCCGGCGGCGCCCGCCAGGGCACAGGCCGCCAGCGCCAGCGGCGCCGACAAGGGGTGGTGAAGCGCGAGCCAGACCGCCAGCACCAGGCAAGCCAGCGCCAGCAGCGCCGCCAGGCCTTGCCGCAGCGGGTGCCTCAGACCAGCACTTCCAGGCAAGACGGGTGCCCCAGGAAGGCCTGCGGGCTGGCGCTGGCGCCGTAGGCCCCCGACTGGAACACGGCCACCAGGTCACCCACCTGCGCCGCGGGCAGTTCCATGCGATCGGCCAGCAGGTCCAGCGGCGTGCACAGCGGGCCTACCACCGAGACCGTCTCGCGCGGCACCGCGTCGGCGCGATTGGCAATGGCCACCGGGTAGTTCTTGCGGATCACCTGGCCGAAATTGCCCGAGGCCGACAGGTGGTGGTTGAGCCCGCCGTCGGTCACCAGGTAGGTGTGACCACGCGAGACCTTCCTGTCGACGATGCGCGTGATGTACACGCCGGCCTCGCCCACGAAGTAGCGGCCCAGCTCGATGACGATGTGCGCCTGCGGCAGCTCGGCCGCCGCACGCTCCACCAGCGCGGCCAGGTTGGCGGCGATGGGCGCCAGGTCCAGCCGCTGTTCACCCGGGAAGTAGGGGATGCCGAAGCCCCCGCCCAGGTTGAGAAACTGCACCGGCGCGGGCGCCTGCTGGGCCAGGCGCAGCGCCAGCTCGTAGCTCTTGCACTGGGCTTCGCAGATGGATTCGGCGCGCAGGTTCTGCGAGCCGGCGAAGAGGTGGAAGCCCTCGAAGCCCAGGCCTTCGCGCGCGATCCAGGCCAGCATCTCGGGCACCACTTCGACGTCCACGCCAAACTGCTTGGGCCCGCCGCCCATCTTCATGCCCGAGCCCTTGAGCTCGAAGTCGGGGTTCACGCGCACGGCCACGCGCGCCGGCAGGCCCAGCGCCTGCGAAGCCGCGGCCAGCACCGGCAGCTCGCGCATCGATTCCACATTGACCAGCACGCCGCTGGCCACCGCCTGCAGCAGTTCGGGGTCACGCTTGCCGGGGCCGGCAAAGCTGATCTCGGCCGGGTCGGCGCCGGCGTCCAGCGCCACCTTCAGCTCACCGGCCGAAGCCACGTCGATGCCGTCCACCAGCCCGGCCATGAACTGCACCACGGCCGGCATGGGGTTGGCCTTCATCGCGTAGTGCAGCTTCACCTGCGGCGGCAGCGCCGAGCGCAGATGCGCCACACGGCCACGCAGGGCGCTGCGGTCATAGGCGTAGAACGGCGTCTGGCCGACGCGGGCGGCCAGGGCGCTGATCTTGTGCCCGCCGACGACGAGTTCGCCGTCGCGGGTGGCGAACTGGTCCATGGGCGCGTGGACGGGGGACTTGGAGTGCATGGGCCAATCAGGGCGGCTGTGGAACGCCTGATTCTGACAAGGTGGGGGCGGGCTTGGCGAGTGCAGCGCGCACGATCATTGCGTCGGCCGGATCGATATCGAGTGGACAGCACCTTCAGGGGTACGATTGCTCCATGCAAGTCGTCAAAGGCACCGTCATCCAGGGCAAGATCGTCCTCAGCCAAGGCTCACTCCCTGAAGGAGCAGAGGTTGGAGTCTTCGTCACCCATGAGGAAGGCACTGTCCGCCTGTCGGCCCTGCTGCAGAAGGAACTTGAATCTGCACTGGAAGAAGCGGATCAAGAAGAGGGTATCTCGGCCGAGGAACTCTTCGCAGAACTGCGCAAGTTCGGCTGATCTTGGCGCTGTCCGTTCGGATCAAGCCTCGCGTCTAGTCCGGCGGACGATAAACCCTCTTGCTGCAACAAAGCTGACCAGCGTCCATCGCATCTGGACATGATTGACGAAGAGGTCGGCAAGCTCGAAGTCCGTGCCGCTCCTTGCGCACGATGAAGTTGGCCGTCAAAGTGGACTGGCGCTTGCGGTTCTGAGACCCAGGCTCAGGCCACGCGCCGCCCCCGCCCCACACCCACGTAATCGATGCCCAAGCTGTGCATCAGCTCGGGCTCATACAGGTTGCGTCCGTCCAGCACCAGCGGCTGTTTCAGTTCGGCCTTGATCAGGTCGAAGTCGGGCGTGCGGAACTCGCGCCATTCGGTCACGATCAGCAGCGCATCGGCGCCCTTGAGCGCGGCCTCGGCCGATGCGGCCAGGCTGAAGCCGGCCGTGCCTTCCAGCACGCGGCCGGCCTCGGGCATGGCCACCGGGTCGTAGGCCTGCACGCGCGCGCCGCGGCGCGTGAGCTCGGCCACGATCACGCGGCTGGGGGCTTCGCGCATGTCGTCGGTGTTGGGCTTGAAGGCCAGGCCCCACATGGCAAAGGTGCGGCCTGACAGGTCTTCGCCGAAGCGCTGCACCACGCGCTCTACCAGCACCTGCTTCTGCACCTCGTTGGCTTCTTCCACGGCGTCCAGCACGCGCAGCGTGACGCCGTTGTCGCGGCCGGTGCGGATCAGCGCCTTCACGTCCTTGGGGAAGCACGAGCCGCCGTAGCCGGTGCCCGGATACAGGAAATGCGTGCCGATGCGCGGGTCGCTGCCGATGCCCTTGCGCACCCATTCGATGTCGGCGCCCACCACGTCGGCCAGGCGTGCCAGCTCGTTCATGAAGCTGATGCGTGTGGCCAGCATGGCGTTGGCGGCGTACTTGGTGAACTCGGCGCTGCGCACGTCCATCACCACCAGGCGCTCGAAGTTGCGCATGAAGGGCGCGTAGATGGCGCGCATCAGCAACGTGGCGCGCTCGTCGTCGCTGCCCACGACGATGCGGTCGGGCTTCATGAAGTCCTCTATGGCCGCGCCTTCCTTCAGGAACTCGGGGTTGCTGACCACCGCGTAGTCGATCTTCACGTCGCGCTTTTCCAGTTCGACGGCGATGGCCGCGCGCACCTTGTCGGCGGTGCCCACGGGCACGGTGCTCTTGTCGATGACCACCTTGTGGTCGGTCATGTGCTGGCCGATGGTGCGGGCCACCGCCAGCACGTACTGCAGGTCGGCCGAGCCGTCCTCGTCGGGCGGCGTGCCCACGCCGATGAATTGCAGCGTGCCATGCCCCACGGCGGCGGCGGCGTCGGTGGTGAACTGCAGCCGCCCGGCGGCCCGGTTGCGCTTGATCAGCGCTTCCAGCCCCGGCTCGTGGATGGGCACCCCGCCGTCGTTGAGCATCTTGATCTTGCGCGGGTCAACGTCCACGCACAGCACATGGTTGCCCATCTCGGACAGGCAGGCGCCTGTGACCAGGCCGACATAGCCGGCGCCGAAAACGGTGACTTTCATGGGGAGCTTCTTCCTATTGCAGGGGCGGGGCGGCGACCGAGGCAACCACCCGTGATATCTCGTGATTGTCGCCTCAGCGGGAAGCAGGGCGCAGGCGTCGGTCCGGGGCTAGTTGAAGTCGGCGAGCGTGTGGCGACGCCGACCGATCTCGATGCTGCCGTCGCGCTGCACCAGTTCGGCGGGCGTGTCGCGGCCCAGGAAGAGCAATGGGCTGGCCGTCAGCCCATAGGCTCCCGACATGGCCACGCCGAGAAGGTCGCCCGGTTGCGCCAGCGGCAGGGTCACCTTGATACCCAGCAGGTCCGTCGGGTTGCACGAGGGCCCGGCAACGTTGAAGACGGCGGCATCGGCCGCGCCACGGCTCAGGTTCAGGAGCGGAAAGTTGCTCCTCAGTGCCGCCCCGAAGGTGCCTGCGGCGGCCAACTGATGGTTCAGGCCACCGTCGCACACCAGGTATTGCGTGCCGCGTGAAGCCTTGAGGTCCACGACCCGGGTCACGTAGATTCCGGCCTCGGCGGTGATGAATCGCCCCAGTTCGAAGAAGACTTCGCAGGCGGGGTGTTCGCGTCGGAACGCCCCCAGCATTTCCTGCAGGCCGGGGGCAAGGCTCTCCAGCCCCAGTTCCCGCTCCTCACCGCTCTGAGCGACGCCGAAACCGCCGCCCAGGTTCAACTTGCGACAGGTCAGGCCCGTTCGACTCTCGAAGGCCCGCGCCAGCCCCAACGCGGTGCGCGTGGACTCGAGCACACCGGCGCCATCGAAGCACTGGCTACCGACGTAGCTGTGCAGGCCACGACAGACCAGATGCGCTCCGTGCTCGAGGACGCGGCGCTCTGCTTGCGGCAGCAAGTCCTCATCGATCCCGAACTGCACCGCCCGACCCCCCATCTTCAGGCCGTAGGATTTGTGCACCTGGTTGGGATTCACGCGCAGGATGATCTGCGCCGGCTTGCCCAGGCGCGCGGCAATGCGCGCGCAGGCATCGATCTCGCGCAGCGATTCGACGCTGATGCAGCCGACGCCGGCGCCGATGGCCGCCGTCAATTCGGCCTCGGTCTTGGCCGGTCCAGCGAAACTCATTCGAGCAGGCGCGAAACCGGCCAGCTCGGCCTGCATCTGTTCCCCGCCGGAAGAAATGTCCACGCCATCGACGCAGCCGTTGACGGCGCGCAGCAGACCCAGATTGGGATTGGCCTTGACCGCGTAGTACACGCCGGCGAGGCCGGCGCATGCATCCCTGACCTGCTGCACACGACGCGCAACCAGGTCGGCATCGAACAGAAAGAAGGGCGTGCCATGGGCTTCGGCCAGGGCTTCCCAACGGGCAGGGTCGAACGCACTCCAGACTGAAGTCATGGTCACGGCATGCTCCTTCAGGGCGAGGCCCGGCGAGCGAGGTCTTCGGCCCAGGTGAGGCCTGCCACCCAGATCTCGTAGCGCCGGTCCACCTGGACCAGGGGCTGCGGCGCCTGGGGCGGCAACACCAGCGCCAGCAGGCGTCCGACCACGGCTTCGTCCATCGTCTGTGCCGCGCCTCCGGTCAGGATGATCTGGGCCACCTTGCCCAGGTCGCCCGTCGGCAGCCCGGGGCCACGGCCTGCGGCAAAACGATCCAGCGCCAGGAACAAGCAGGCATAGGACAAGAGCTGGGGCGTGGGCGCGTAGTCGCCTTCACGCAGCGCAGCGTAGACCTCACGCGTCTGTACGCCGCCCAGCACGCTGGTCAGCAATTCGTACAGCTTCGCATGGCTGCGCAACTGCAGCATCAAGGTGTCGCGCGATGCAACGATCCCCAGGTCGGTGAACACATAGCGCGCCACCGAAACACCGCTGGAAGGTCGCACGGGGCTGTCGTCGTGCACGCACTCCACCGTGTAGTGCAGATCGGTGGTGGCGCCGCCGATGTCCAGCGCCAGGCAGGTGCCCACGATCGTGAACCGGCCCTGGTTGTTGACCGAGCGCAGGAAGCCACGGCTGGCAACCTCGGGCGTGGGCCTAATCGAACGCACCAGGGCGGCCGGAAGCTCACTCACGCCCTCCTTGAACACCAGGTCGTCGAGGTAGGCGCGACGAATGGTCTCGAAGACACTGCCAACGCGGCTGGACAAGGTGTCGCCCAGCGGGTTGTCGATGATCCGGGCCTGCGGGAAGCGGGCCGCGAAGGCGGCCGCCAAGTGTCGGTTGCCACAGTAGACCAGCGCAGCGTAGCGGTAGCGAGAGGGATCGAAAGCCTCGAGCATGGCAGCAGCAGGACCGGGGTCGTCGCCATCGATGCCGCCCCCGACCAGCAAGACATCGACCCTGCGCGGGTCGCCCTGCCCATCGTCGAAGCCGTGCACATATTCGGGGTTGGCACCTGCCAGCAGCACCTGGTTGCGCAACGCCGCGCCGCTGAAGAGCGGACTGAGGCAGACGATGCCCACGCGCAGGCCCCCGTTGGCCGAGGAGCAAACCAGTATGGGCTCGCGCGCCGGATCGATGCCGTGGGCGGCCAGGATAGCATTGACCTGGCGGGCTATGCCGGCCTGGAGATCGCGCGCGTGGAACTCCTGCGAGGCCACCCCGCCATCGCCGTCCAGTCGGGCGAGCTTGACGACGGTCGAGCCGATGTCCAGCGCCAGTTGCGGCCGGTCTGAATCCGGCTTGAGGTCTTGGTTCATCGTTCAGACCATCAGGGCAATGTCCGACAACATGCGGCGGTAGGTCTTCTCAGAACTGTCGCCCCGTGTTGCAAGCAGCGCACGTTCGGTGGCCAGATCCTTCACGGCCAGGGGCAGCTTGCCGGGATCAACGATACGGATGGACCGGTCGGCGTCACGCATGGTGACGAGCCGGTTGGCATTGTCGGCGTGGGGTGAGAACGGCAAATCGATCCAGCCTTGCTGGAACGCCCGGTAAACGCTCTCCCAGAACGCGTCTCCCGACAGGCCGAATATCGCGTCCATCACCGAACGCACCTCGGACTCGATCAGCATGGCCTCGGCCTCGATGGCCGGCGCGTCCAGCTGCCGCGGCGTGCCGAAGGTCCGCAGCACATAGCGCACGGTGTCCACAGCCTCGGCGTTGACTTCGGGGCTGGGCACCCCCAGCGCTTCGTCCACGGTCTTGACCACGACCTTGTCGGCGTCGATGACGCCGGCGACCAGGGCCGACCCGGCGATGAGCGCCGCGGCGCGCTCACGCTGCATCGGGAACTGCCCCATCCATTGGTGATAGACAAGCCGCAGTTGCATGGCCTGGAAGCCATGCTCATCCAGCAATTCGCGCGCCAGTTTGCGCATCACCTGCGCCGTGGCCACGTCCTGGATGAAAGATCCGGTCTGCCCGAAGCTGACCGCGAACGACAGCACGCCCTGCTCCGCGGCAAGCAGCATCTCGACGAGTTCGATCACGATCACCATGACCGGCGGCACCAGCGTCGCGCTCAGCGGGCCGAAGCTCTCGCGATGGATCGGACGCTCAGGGGTCGAATACAGCGCGCAGACACGGTCGACATACTGCCAGTACAGCAGCGCCCGGTCGACGGGGAAGCCCTCGGAGTAGGGCAACGAGTAGCACAACCCCCCTCCTTCGATCTCGGCGATGCCCGAGCCGATCGCCAGTTCGACAAGCAGTCGCGCATCGGGCGTGCCATGGCGCAGGCTCACGGGCTTGTCCAGACCAACATAGAGTTGGCGCGTCAGTTCGTGCCCGTGGCAGATCAGCGGGTAACCGTTCAGGTAGGCACGGCCCTCTTCCTCACTGCGGCGCAGCAGCTGCAGTGCGGTGTCGTACTGGTTGTGGCGTGTGCAGCTGTCGATGGTCAGGGGCACGAAGTCGGCCCCGGCCTCGCTCAGGATGCGCGTCAGGCGCAACTGCTCCTCGAAGATCGGCGTGCCCCCGCGCGGCTGCAGCAGGGGCATGCCGCGGCTGCGCTCGGCATAGCGGATGCTCGGGAAGCGCCGTGCCGGCAGACCGGCCAGATGGCCAGCCACTTCGTCGATGTCCAGGCCGCGCGCGAAGGGGTGCGACAGCACCTGTTCGCGCTGCAGCTCGATGCCGCGCAAGCGCGCCTCAGGAGTCGGGCGCGCCATGGCGGAGGTCCTCGAAGAGATCGATAATGGCGGCGCCGATGTCGGGCCGCTGGTGGTAGACGCGGTCGAAACCGAAACTCTTGAACAGGGCCACGACCTCCGGTTCGGGGCGGTTGCCGACGACGATGTTCCCGCCCACGTACAACAGCGTGCGCCCCAGCCCCGTGGCGGTGAATCGGTGCCGGAAGTCGGCGCACCAGTGTTCGCCCTCGCCGTTGAGCGACGAGACGAAGACCGCGTGCGCATTCACCTCCAGCGCAGCCTGCACGAAGTGCTCGGGCCGGTTGCGCGTGCGCAGGTTGAATACGCGGCACCCCGACTCCTCCAGCGCCAGCTGCATGATGCGGTTTCCGACGATATGGATGTCATCGCCGATGACGCCGATCACGATGCGTGGCTGGTCGCCCACACCGCGCTCAGCTGCTGCCATGAGCCAGCGCCGCGATGCCCAAGCGATCGAACGACTGTTGCTTGATCAGCTTGCGGTCATGCTTGCCGGCGTTGCCCAGAATGGGGAAGCTGTCGAAATGCACGAGCATTGCCGGCACCATGTGATTGGGCAGCTGGGACTTCAGGAACTGCTTGAGCACCGCTTCGGCAATGGGCTTGCCGTCGGCGCTGGTATAGGCGCAGCCGATATCCTCGCCAACGCTGATGTTGGGTACCGCGAAGGCCACCGCTTCGGCGACATCCGGGTGCCGCAAAACTTCTGTCTCCACCTCGGTGGGGCTGACCCGAAAGCCCTTGGTCTTGATCATGTCGTCGGCGCGGGCAACGAAGTAGATGAACCCGTTCTCGTCCTTGTAGACCTTGTCCCCGCTGAACACCAGCGTCTCGCCCGGGAACCGCGGATGCTGGCGAAAGGACTTGGCCGTGTTCTCGGGGTCGTTCCAGTAGCCCTTGGTGACCGTGGCGCCGCGCTGCACCAGTTCGCCGACGACGTTGGGCGGGCATTCCTCACCCTGCTCGTCGAGCACCAGGATCTGACAGTCGGGCACCGCGCGCCCCACCGACGTGGGAAAGGCATCGAGCTTGTCGGGCGGCAGATAGGTGCCGCGGAAGGCCTCGGTCAGGCCGAACATCGAATAGATCTTGGCGCCAGGGAACGCGCCGCGCATATCGGCGATCATGTCGGCCGAAAGCCGCCCGCCCGTCGAGCAGATGTAGCGCAGTGACGAGAAGTCGAAGCGCGAGGTGTCCACCTTCAGGCGCCGGTCGAACATCTTGGTCAGGAACACCGGCATCACCGGAAGCGCGGTCACCCTTTCGCGCGCCATCATCGCGAACAGGTCGTTGGGCAACGCCAGCTCATGCAGGATCAGCGTGCACCCCTGGCGGATGGTTTGCCAGATCTGGTTCATGCCGTAGTCGAAGTTGAACGACAGCATGCAGCCGATGCGGTCGGTCTCGTCCGTGCCCAGGTACTCGGCCACGATGTCGGCACCTTCGGCCAGGTTGCGCTGCGAGATCAGAATGCCCTTGGGGCGCCCGGTCGAACCCGAGGAATAGATGATCGCGGCGTTGTCGTTGCCGATGCGGTCGAAGAAGTTCGTCGACTGCATGAAGCGCCGCATGTAGGGCAGGTTCGGCCAATCATTGGTCACCGGCCCATGGCCGGTGATCAGGCGCGTGAGGCCGGCAAATTCCTTCACCTCGCCCAGCCGGTCGGTGTCGGTAATCATCGCCGCCATGCCGGAGTTGTCGATGATGTGGCGGATGTTCGGGCCCTTCAGGCGCGGCAGAATCGGCACGACAACGGCGTTGGCGAACAGCACGCCCAGGATGGCGACCGCCTGATCGACGGTCTTTTCCATGCAGATACCCACGCGATCACCGGCGACCAGGCCGATCTCGCGCAGGCACTGCGCCGTGGTCAGCGCCTCCTGCAGCAGTTCGGCGAAGGTCGCGGAACGTTCGCGCGAGATCAGCGCCACCTTGTCGGGCAGGCGATGGGCGGTTTGCAGCAGATAGCGCGGAATCGATGCAGGCATGTTGAGACGATTCGATGGTTGGGTCGGTTTCAGTTCTGCTCGGCGCGCCGCTTTTCGATCAGTGCGGCAAGCGCCGACAGCCGGGCCAGGTTGTCGCGCACGAGGTCCTCGCCCTCGAGTTCCACTTCAAAACGCTCCTGGGCAAACAAGGCCAGCGAGACGATGTTGAAGGAGTCCAGCACGCCGAGTTCCAGCAAGTCGTCCTCGGCGCTCATCGGACCGGTATAGCCGGTCTCGTTGCGTATGTATTCGATCAGAACTTCGATGATGTCGCTCATCTGGGTGCCTCCACTGAAACTGTCGCTGCCGTCGCCGTGCCGCCCAGTGCATCTGGACGCAACTTCAGCCTGATTCTCTGGCGTGGGCCGAAGGTGGCGGCAACGTACGGCGCCAGGCTGGAAACCATGAATTCCGCGCGCCAGACGCGCAGGAAGACGCCCACCCCGACACGCTTCCAGCCCAGGTGGGCATGCGCGCGGCGCGACGCCACGTTGAAGCGCGTCAGGCGGCTGAAGGTGTAGCGCACACCACGGGGTGCGAGCATTTCGTTGGCCCCATACCAGACGCCCAGGAAGCCGACGCCCAGGCGATGCTGGGGCATGACGTAGAGGTCGAAGTCGAACACCGAGGCCGCAGCGTCGACCAACTCATAGTCGCAGCGCACCTCGTCCTCCTGGTAACGGCCCCTGGCGTACCAGAGGTAGCCAATCAGTTGGCCCTTGCGAAAGGCCCCCATGCAGCGCGCCCCTTGTTCGAAGCGCAGCGCCTTGATGTCGGCACGCGCCGGCATGAGTTCGATCTCGGGATCGGCCGGCCCGATCTCCCTGAAGCTGAGGTTCTTGGCCAGATTAGGCGGCAACAAAGGCGGCCCGCCGATGGGCTGCACCATGAACTCGTAGACGTAAAGGCCCAGTTGGGGCGACAGACGCCGCAGCAGCCTGTCCAGGATGTACAGCGTACCGGCCAGCCAGCCGAACTCGCGGAAGGGGCTGGCAACGCGTGCCAGGAACTCAGACGCCACGCCCCGCCTCCGCACGCTCGTGCCAAGCTGTCGAGAGCAGTTTGCGGTCGATCTTGCCGTTCGGGTTGCGCGGCAGCGGCGCCGCCATCGGCTCGATGCCGGCGGGAACCATGTACGCCGGCATGCGCTGGCGGCAGGCGGCCAGCAACGCCGTCACATCGACTGCCGCGCTGCCATCCGGCGACGTGGCAACCACCTGGATAGCCTGGCCCAATGTGGCGTGGTCGATGCCGAAAGCCGCACATTCGCCGACCTGGCCGGTAGCGTACAACTCCTCCTC
The DNA here is from genome assembly GCA_022842305.1 of Rubrivivax sp. Taxonomy (GTDB): domain Bacteria; phylum Pseudomonadota; class Gammaproteobacteria; order Burkholderiales; family Burkholderiaceae_C; genus Rubrivivax. The sequence goes on along the minus strand of JALHPY010000003.1, from coordinate 77,977 downwards.
GACTTCGGTGGGACTGACCCGGTAGCCCGAGGTCTTGATCATCTCGTCGCGGCGACCGATGAAGTACAGGAACCCCTCCGCATCGCGCCGCACGGTATCGCCCGAGAACACGGCGTACTCGGGCAACTGCATGCCCGCCTGGCGCCCGCCCGTACCCACCGGCAGCAAGCGGTAACGCTCGGCCGTCTTTTCGGGATCGCCCCAATACCCCATGCCCACCAGGGCACCGCGGTGCACCAGTTCACCCGGCTCTTCGGCAGCGCACTCGGTACCATCTTCGCGAAGCACCAGGATCTCGGCGTTGGGAATGGCCCGGCCGATGCTGTCGGGCCGCCGGTCCACCTCAGTGGGAGGCAGGTAGGTGGACCTGAAAGCCTCCGTCAGCCCGTACATCAGGTAAGGCTTGGCCCCGGGGGCCTTGCGGCGCAGTTGTTCGAGCGTCTCACGCGGCATGCGGCCGCCAGTGTTGGCGAAGTAGCGCAGACGCTCGTTGATGGCGGCCGGCCATTCCAGCGTACACAGTTGCATGTACAGCGGCGGCACGGCCGTAAGGCCGGTGACGCCATAGCGGGCCAGCGCCTTGATCACGTCGCGCGGCAGCAGGTAATTCAGCAGCACGACACGTGCGCCACTGTGGAAGCCCGTTGTCAACTGGCTGAATCCGGCATCGAAGGACAGCGGCAGCGCTGCCAGCAGCGTGTCGGTGGGTCCGTTTTCAAGGTAGCTGGCCACGCTCTTGGCGCCGGCCACCATGTTGCGGTGGCTCAGGACCACGCCCTTCGGGCGGCCGGTGCTGCCGCTCGTGTAGAGGATGGCCGCCATGTCCGAGTCGATCACCCTGTGACTTGCGCTGCCGCTTGCCGCCATGACTGCGGGCCACAGGGTGACGGGCAATGCAGTACCCGCGGGTGACGCTTCGGTGAGCACGAGGTGCTGCAGGTCGCCGCAGGACGCCAGCACCGGCTGAAGCAACTGGGCGCGGTCGGCCGACGTGACGAGCACGCGCACGTTGCAGTCACGCAGGATGTAGGACACCTGCTCCGGCTTGAGCAGGGGATTCAGCGGCACGAACACGCACCCTGCGGCAGTGGCGCCGAAGCTGGTCACCACGGTTTCGAGACGCTTCTCCAGGTACACGGCCACCCGTTCGCCGCGCTGAAGACCGCTGCCGACGAGCCAGGCAGCGAAAGCCGCGACGGCCTCTTGCAGCGCACCGTAGCTCGTGTGCACATCACCGTGCGTGATGGCCACGTCGTGGGGGCTGCGATGCGCGGATTCGCGAATCAGTTCGAACAGGAGGCTGGCGTCACGCATCGTACAAGGGGCGGCCGGCACGGCCAGGGCAGGAAGGTGGAAAGATTCGCCGATCAGTATTGCATAGGGTTCCCGCACCTGCGGATGGGCTGCATTGCGCAAGTTGGCGTGCCGTGACTTTGTCTCGACCGAAGCTGCGCTGCGCCCAGATTGCAGCCCCTGCACCCGTAGAATCCGCGCCGATGAACCCAGCGCTCCTAGGCGCGGTGAAAGCAGCATGCGATGAACGTGGAGCAAGAGGTCCTGCGCGTCCTCGACGAGGTCTTGAGCCTGGGCGGCCGCAGCGCCGCCTTTGACCGCGACACCCACCTCCTGGGCGCGATCCCCGAGCTCGATTCGATGGCCGTAGTCACCCTGATCACCACGCTCGAAGAGCGCCTGGGCATTTCGGTCGACGACGACGACATCGACGGCGACACGTTTGCCACCGTAGGCAGTCTGACCGACTTCGTGGGCAAGCTGCTCGGCCACTGAAGCAGTGCACCCCGCACTCGAAGCCGGGTTCGCAACCATTCGGCCGGACGACGACAGACGCCGGCTCTGCATCTGGCACGTACCCCGCGCCATAGCGGTGCAGGGCCTGGTCGTGCATGTGCACGCCTTTGCGGAAGAGATGAACAAGTCGCGGCGGATGGTGGCGCTGCAGGCACGCGCGCTGGCGGCCGCAGGCTACGCCGTTCTGCAGTTGGATCTGCTGGGTTGCGGCGACAGCGAGGGCGACAGCGGCGACGCCACCTGGGAGATCTGGGTAGCCGACGTGGTGGCCGCTTGCGGGCTTGCGCTGGAGCGCTGGCCCGGCGCCAAGCCGCCGACGCGCTGGCTGTGGGGCAACAGGGCCGGTTGCCTTCTCGCCGCCGAGGCCGCTTCCCGGCTCGACACGTCCTGGAACCTGCTGTTCTGGCAGGCGGCGACGAGCGGCAAGGTGATCCTGCAGCAGTTTCTGCGCCTCGAAAGCGCCGGCGCCCTGCTGGGCAAGACCGCCGGCAAGGGTCCGACAAGCGCCAAGGCTCGCTTGGCCGGAGGCAGGCAGGCCCAGGTGGCCGGCTACACCATCGCACCCGGCCTGGCGCAGGGCATGGAAGCCGCACGGCTTGCAGCGCCGCGCAGCGGGTGCCGTGTCGAGTGGCTGGACGTGGCCGCCAATGCCGACCTGCCGCCGTCACCCGCCGCCGCCGAAGCAGTGAGGGCTTGGATCGAAGGTGGCTGCGCAGTGCGCCACCAGAGAGTGGCGGGCCCGAGTTTCTGGCAGACGACCGAGATCGAGGATGCGCCCGACTTGATAGTGGCCACACTGCGCGCGCTGGCCGAACCCGCACCGGTGCCAGTTGTGCAGCCCGCTGGCGCGAGCTTGGATCCATGAACACCGAGCCGCTCCCGAGCACCGCGACCGCGGCACGCCCCGTCGCGGACAGTTCGCCACGGCCGCAGGAAACCGCACTCGCGTTCGCCTGCGGGGACGAGCAGTTGCTGGGCATCCTGAGCCTCCCTCACGCCAGCGTCGTGGCCAGCGGAACCGCCGTCCTCATCATCGTGGGCGGCCCGCAGTACCGCGCGGGCTCGCATCGGCAGTTCGTGCAACTGGCGCGCGCATTGGCTGCTGCCGGCCATCCAAGCCTGCGCTTCGACGTGCGTGGGATGGGCGACAGCACGGGTGACCAACGCAGCTTCGAAGCGGTATCCGACGACATCGGCGCTGCTGTGGACATCCTGTGCGGCCGCGCGGCGGTCACGCGGGTGGTGCTGTTCGGGCTTTGCGACGCCGCGTCCGCCGCCCTGCTCTACCTGCACCAGCGGCCCGACAGCCGCGTTGGCGGGTTGTGCCTGCTCAACCCCTGGTTCCGCTCGGAACAGAGCCTGGCGCAGACCCAGGTCAAGCACTACTATCGGCAGCGCCTGCTGAGCGCGGACTTCTGGCGGAAGCTCGCGAGCGGCCGGGTTGGCTTCGGAGCGGTCCAGTCGCTGCTGAGCGTGCTCAAGACCGCGAGGCCGTTGACGCGTGGCGGCCCGGGCGCGGGGACGGGGCCGCGCGCACTGGATTTTCGCGCGGCGATGCTGGCCGGCTGGGCCGGCTTTGCCGGCCCTTCATTGCTGGTGCTGAGCGGGGCCGATCTGACCGCGATGGAGTTCGTCCAGGCCACGGCACATCAGCCAAGTTGGAAAGACCTGCTCGCACGACCGAGTATCCGGAGAATTGAACTGCCCGAAGCGGACCATACACTTTCCGACACGGCCTCGCGGCAGACGTTGGAGGCCGCCGTCGTCGACTGGCTCGGACATCACCCCGTCGACGCAGCCTGAAGCGACCGGCAAGGAGCACTGGCATGCATCTACCCAACCTACACCGATCGGCCCGACTCGTGGCGTGCCTGGCAGTGTCCGCCGCCGGTATGCTGGTGTCGCCCCTGCCGGCCGGTGCCCAGGCCGCGGTCCAACCGCATGCTTGCGGCCCGATCGCGATACCGATGCACTACGGTCCTTACGACTACCGCACCGAACGCGCCAGACTCACCATCGTCGAGATTGCCCATTTCACCCCCCGCGTCGAGGCCCTGTTGGGCGGCTCGACCGGCGACCTGAACAAGGATCTCAACTACACGCTGCTGTCATCGCCCAACCACCACCGCGCGCTCATTGCCCTTGCGAAGCTCAGCGAACGCCACAACCAACCGCAGTTGCCGGGCTTCGACTTCCCGATCGAGTGCTACTTTGAGCGCGCCATTCGATTCCGGCAGGACGACCCGGTGGTGCGGATGATCTACGCCCGCCACCTGAACAAGCTCAAACGGGTCGAAGACGCTGTCCGACAGGTCAAGGCCGCGTCCGAGATGGCGCCCGACAACCCGTTCACCCAGTTCAACGCCGGGCTCGTCTTCTTCGAATTGGGCGATTTCGGCAATGCCTTGAAGCGGGCTCACCGCGCACGGGAAATGGGCTTCGAACGCAAGGACCTCGAGGAGATGCTCCGTGGTGCGGGCAAATGGGAGGAGCCGAAGCCGTGAAGCCGAGTTCCACAGAACATCGACCGGCCCGGTGCCTGATCACGGGCGCTACCGGCTTCATCGGCACCCGCCTCTGCGAGCGCCTTGCCGCCCAAGGCGCGCAGCCGCTGGTGGCGATGGTGCGGCGGCCCGATGCCGCGGCCGGGCTGCAAGCGCTGGGCGCGACAACGCGGCAGGGCGACCTGCTCGACCGCAACCAGGTGGAACGGGCGCTCGAGGGCTGCGACGCCGTGGTCCATCTGGCGCATGGCGACAAGGGACCGCAAGCCACCCGGCAACTGGTGCAGCGCGCCGTGGCGGCCGGTGTCCGGCGCTTCGTCCACGTCAGCACTATGTCGGTTCATGGCCCGCGCCCCGGCCCCGAGGCCGCGCGCGAAGACACGGCGCGCATCGGCCGCTACAACCAGGACTATTGCGATTCCAAGGCCGAGCAGGAAGAGATCGTCCAGGCCGCCATCGACCGCGGCGACCTGCCGGCCGTCATCCTGCGGCCTACGGTGGTGTACGGCCCCCACAGCCACTTCGTGACGCAAGTGATCCAGCAGGCCCGTGGCGGCGTGGTCGACTGGTTCGATGAGGGCGCCGGGCTCTGCAACGCCGTCTATGTGGACGATGTCTGCGACGCCATCGACGCCGCGCTGGTGAGCCCTGCCGCCCTGGGCCAGGCCATGTTCGTCAACGCCGACACGGCCGTGACCTGGCGCGAGTTCATCACAGCCTTTGCCGGCATGGTTCAACCGCCGCCCCGCTTCGAAAATCTTTCGTCCGCACAGGCCATCGCGTACTGGGAAGCGCACCCGCCGGCGCAGGCACGGGGCCTGCTGGACCGCGTGCGCCTGAAGCTCATGCGCATGGCCGGCTCGGCGCCAGCCCCTGCGCCCTGGCCCGCGCTGGGCCGCGTCGAGCGCGAAACGTTCCGGATCCACTATTCGAACGACAAGGCCAGGCGCCTGCTGGGATGGGCACCTGCGGTGGACTTTGCGCACGGCGTGGAGCTGACGCGCACCTGGCTGGCCGGCGCCGGCATGCGCGGCTGATGCGTCAGCGCATCGTCATCGTGGGTGCCGGCCTCGGCAGCTGCGTCCTGGCGCACGCGCTGGCGTCCAGCCACGACTTCAGACTCGTCGAACAAGGTGTGTCAGCGCCCCGTGTCGCCGGCTTCAAGACACGGCTCGCGGTACGCCTTCGTCCGCAAGGCGACGGCGCCTACCTCGACCATTGATCAGACGCCCCATGCCACGTGTTCTCTTCATAGCCTATCTCTTTCCACCCATCGCCAACTCGGGCACAAGGCGAAGTCTGTCGTTCGTGAATCACCTGCCCAACTTCGGCTGGGAGCCGTTGGTGCTCACGGTGGCCGATCCGCCCGCCGAGCCTCTTGATCCCGGGATGCTGGCCGAAGTGGCCCCAGGCACACGTGTCGAACGAGTGCCCTTGGCCAGCCGGACCCTGGCCGACCTGGCCGCTGGTTTTGTTGCCCGGGGCGCGCGTCGCAAGCAATTGGCGGAAGGACTCGAATGGCGTCTGCGCGCCCTCGTGGCCGTGCCGGACCAGATAGCCTCGTGGTATCCGAGCGCGGTGCGCCGCGGCGTCGAGCTGCATCGCGAGGTCGGCTTCGACGCCATCTACGCGACCGCCTGGCCCTACAGTTCTTTCGTGATAGCGCGCGCCATCTCGCAGCGCACCGGATGCCCCTACGTGCTCGACTACCGGGACGAGTGGAAGCCGAGCGGAACGATGGCGTGGGAGACCCAGAGTTGGCTGCAGGGGCTGATCAACCCCCGTCTGGAACGCTGGGCCGGCGCACGTGCGGCCCACGTGGTCACCGTCACGCGCACCCTGGTCGACGTGATCCGCCGCGACAGCGGTGCCCGGCATGTCCACTGCATCACCAACGGCTTCGAACCGTCGGACTTCGCAGCCGCGTTGGTGCAGCCCCCAGACGAATTTGTGCGGGTGGCCTACACCGGGGTCTGGCGCCAGGGCTACGGGCCCGATGCGCTCTACCGCGCCGTGCGCCGGCTGAAGGACCAGGGCTTCCCGCAGCTGGCGCGGCTCAAAGTCACTGCCGCTGGCTTCGCACCGGGGCTGGCCGGGCAGATGGGCATCGCCGACATCATCGAGGAACTCGGGCGCGTCGAGCACAGCAGGGCCGTCGACATCATGCGCAACGCCGACATGCTGTTTTTGCCCGTTCCCGAAGGCTTCTACGCCGATGCCTCGTTGCCCGGAAAGCTTTTCGAATACTTCGGCAGCGAGCAGCCCATCGTCGCTGCCGTGCCGCAGACCAGCGAGACGGCCAGGGTGCTCGCCGACGTGGGCGGCGCGGCGCGCATCGACCCGGGCGACGATGCCACGCTGGCGCAGATGCTCGAGCGCCTGTGCGCCGGCGACGCGGCAAGCCTGTGGTCGCCGCGCCGCCCCGAGCGGCTCCAGCACTACACACGCAGCGCCACCACAGGGTCGCTGGCACGCGTCCTCGAAGCCGCGCGGCGCGGCGAAACCATCGAGCTCGCCCCTTGAGCGGTGTCCGCCGCGCCCTGGCGTTCTCGGTGGCAGAGCGCTACCTGATGCTGGTCATCGCGCTGGCGAGCAACATGCTCATCGCGCGGCTGTTGACGCCCGAGGTAATCGGCATCTTCTCGGTCAGCATGGCCTTCATCGGCATCGCCCAGGTGCTGCGCGACTTCGGCATCGCCAGCTACCTGATACAGGCGCGCGAACTCAGCCAGGCCCACATCCGCACCGCGTTCGGCGTTTCGCTGGTGCTGGGAACGGTGGTCTTCCTGATCCTCTTCTTCGGGGCACCGCTCATCGCCGCCGGTTACGCCGAAGACTCGATGGTGCTAACGCTGCGCGTGTGCGCGCTGAATTTCCTGTTCCTGCCCGCCTGCACCGTGTCCTTGGCGCTGCTGCGGCGGGAGATGTCATTCCAGCGCCTGGCGGCCGTCAACCTGGCCGCCACTTCCGCAGGGGCGGTCGTCAGCGTAGGCCTGGCCTATGCCGGCACCGGTGTCGTGAGCCTGGCCATCGGTTCGGTGGTCGTCAACCTCGTCACCGGTGTCGGGGCTTGGCTGGCCCGCAAGCCGCGCGAACTGCTGCTGCCGGCCTTCAGCGAGTGGCGCAGCGTGCTCAGCTTCGGCGCCCAGAGTTCGCTGTCTGGCGTCGTGACCAGCGTGTCGATGGACATCAACGACCTGGCGGTCGGCAAGATCATGGGCTTCGAGCCGGTGGCGATCCTGAGCCGGGCACAGGGCCTGATGAACATGTTCCAGCGCGACCTGATGTCGGCGATCCGCAACGTCGCCTACCCGGCCTATGCCCAGGCCAGCCGCGACGGCAGCCCGCTCGAGCCGCAATATGTGACCAGCGTGACCAACCTGACGGCGATTGCCTGGCCCTTCTATGCCTTCGTGTCGCTCTTCGCGCACCAGGTTCTGCGCCTGCTGTACGGCCCGCAATGGGACGCGGCGGCGCCGCTGGTGCCGGTGTTCTGCCTGGCCGGTGCCATTGCCGCCGCCTCGAACCTGGCTTCTATCCAGATGCTGGCGGTAGGCCGCATCGATCTGGTGACGCGGATGGAGCTCATCTTCCAGCCCTTCAGGGCACTGCTGATCGTGCTGGCGGCCCTGATCTTCAAGAGCACGATGGCCTGCGCCGTGGCGCTGGTGGTCGCCTTCCTGATACAGCAGCCGATGATCTACCACTACAAGGGGCGATGCGTGCCGAACGACTACCGTGCGCTTTGGCGCGGCTTGCGGCGCAGCCTGTGGGTGACACTGGCCTGCATGTCGCTGCCGGCGATCCTGGCGCTGCTGCTGGCGGGCAGCCCCGGTTCGAACTCGAGCTGGATTGCTTTCGGAGCCGCGGTGGCGCTGTGTCCGTTGTGCTGGCTTCTCGCAGTCGTCTGGTTGCGCCACCCGCTGGCGGACGACCCGGCCTTCGCGCGCGCTTTCGGTCGGTGGATTCCCAGGCCGCGCCAATCGACGAAGTCATGAACCACGGTGGTCGCGGCAGCCCGGCGGGTGGCGGGAACAGTTAGCGGAGAGGATCCTGCCGTCGCCGCATGACGCCCGCGCCGGCCATACTGCCGCGATGCCGTGCGAGCGGAGTGATTGAAGTTACCAAGAATTCCCGCGCCGCGGCGCCCGGACGCATGCCCGCCGGAGCCGGCGATGTCAGTCGCCCTCAGAATACCCGTCTGTCGCGTGAAGGCTGCATCGCGGCCGTCTTGAGTTGGCTGCCGTCTCGGCAGGCTTGCCCTTACCTGAGTATCGAGAAGCCCATGCATGTTCGCCGCACCGCCGTTCTTGACCGCAAGGTCCGCTTCGCCGTCATCGGCTGCGGCCGCATTGCGCAAAATCACTTCGAAGCGGTAAAGAAGCACGCCGACCGCGCCGAGATCCTGGCCGTGTGCGACACCGATCCGGCCGCGCTGGCGCGCGCCGTCCAGAAGACCGGCGCCCCCGGATTCGCCTCGCTGACCGAACTGCTGGCCAAAGTCCAGCCCGACTGTGTCGTGCTCACCACGCCGAGCGGTCTGCATCCACGCCAGGCCATGGAGGTGGCGCGCGCGGGCTACGACGTCATGACCGAAAAGCCGATGGCCACGCGCTGGCAGGACGGGCTGGCCATGGTGCGCGCCTGCGACGAGGCCGGCGTGCATCTCTTCGTCGTCAAGCAGAACCGTCGTAATCCGACGCTGCAGTTGCTCAAGCAGGCGGTGGACGAGGGGCGCTTCGGCCGCATCTACATGGTCAGCCTCAATGTCTTCTGGTCACGCCCGCAGGAGTACTACGACAGCGCGGCCTGGCGCGGCACCTGGGAGTTCGACGGCGGCGCGTTCATGAACCAGGCCAGTCACTATGTGGACCTGCTCGACTGGATCTGCGGGCCCGTTGAAAGCGTCATGGCCTACACCGGCACGCTGGCGCGCAACATCGAGGTCGAGGACACCGGCGCTGCGGTGCTCAAGTGGCGCAACGGGGCCATCGGTTCGATCAACGTGACCATGCTCACCTACCCCAAGAACCTGGAAGGCTCGATCACGATCCTGGGTGAGAAGGGTTCGATCCGCGTCGGCGGCGTGGCGGTCAACGAGATCCAGCACTGGGACTTCGACACCCCGCATGAGATGGACGCGAAAATTGCCGACGCCAGCTACCAGACCACCTCGGTCTATGGCTTCGGCCACCCGCTGTACTACGACAACGTGATCAACACGCTGCGCGGCCAGAGCGAACCCGAGACCGATGGCCGCGAGGGCCTGAAGTCGCTGGAGCTGCTGATCGCGCTGTACATGTCGGCGCGCGACGGCAAGCGCATCAACCTGCCGCTGGCCTACTAGGCTGCCAGGGCCCACATGTCCATCACCATTCACCCCAGCGCCATCGTCGACGCAGGCGCCCAGCTCGGAGACGGCTGCCGCGTGTGGCACTTCGTGCACATCAGCGCCGGTGCGCGCATCGGCCGCGGCTGCTCTTTTGGCCAGAACGTCTACGTGGGCAACGACGTGGCGATTGGCGACAACGTGAAGGTGCAGAACAACGTCTCGGTCTACGACGCCGTCACGCTCGAAGACGACGTGTTCTGCGGGCCGAGCATGGTCTTCACGAATGTCTACAACCCGCGTTCGGCGGTCTTGCGCAAGGACGAGTACCGGCGCACGCTGGTGCGCCAGGGCGCCACGCTGGGCGCCAACTGCACCGTGGTGTGCGGCACGACCATCGGCCGCCATGCCTTCGTCGGTGCCGGGGCGGTCGTCAACCGCGACGTGCCCGACTTTGCGCTGCTGGTTGGCGTGCCCGGCCGCCAGGTGGGCTGGATGAGCCGCTTCGGCGAACGCCTGCCCCTGCCGCTGCAGGGCGAGGCACAGGCCACCTGTGCCCACACCGGCGACCGCTACCGCCTGCAAGGCCGGACGCTGACACTGATCGAATCCTGAAAGAGAAGGCCTGCCCGTGAACGCACCCGATTCGAAGCCGCCGCTCGACTTCATCGACCTGAAAAGCCAGTACGCCGCGCTGCGCCAGGACATCAACGCGCGCATTCAACGCGTACTCGACCACGGCCAGTACATCATGGGCCCCGAGGTGGCCGAGCTCGAACAGCAGCTGGCTGCCCGCGTGGGGGCACGTCACTGCGTCACGGTGGCCAGTGGCACCGAGGCGCTGCTGATCTCGCTGATGGCGCTGGGCCTGCAGCCGGGCGACGAAGTCATCACCACACCCTTTACCTTCGCGGCCACGGCGGAGATGATCGTGCTGCTGGGCGGGAAGCCGGTGTTCGTCGACATCCAGCCCGACACCTGCAACATCGACGCCAGCCTGATCGAGGCCCGCATCACGGCGCGCACGCGCGCCATCATGCCGGTAAGCCTGTACGGCCAGTGCGCCGACATGGACGAGATCAACGCCATTGCGCTGCGGCACGGCCTGCCGGTGATCGAGGACGCGGCGCAGAGCTTCGGCGCCCGCTACAAGGGGCGCCAGAGCGGCAACCTGTCGACCCTGGGCTGCACCAGCTTCTTTCCGAGCAAGCCGCTGGGCTGCTATGGCGACGGCGGCGCCATCTTCACCAGTGACGACGCGCTGGCCCAGGCCTGCCGTGAGATCCGCGTGCACGGCCAGAGCAAGCGCTACACCCACACCCGCGTCGGTGTGGGCGGGCGCATGGACACGCTGCAGTGCGCCGTGGTGCTGGGCAAGCTGCAGCGCTTCGATTGGGAGGTCGCGCAGCGGTTGGAACTGGGGCGACGCTACGTCGAGCAGATCGCCGCGGCCGGCGTGCCGGTGCACACGCTGGCCCAGCGGCCGGACCGCGATTGCGTGTGGGCGCAGTTCACAGTGTTCGTGCCCGATCGTGCGGGCGTGCAGCAGCGGCTGCAGGCAGCGGGGGTCCCGACCGCGGTGCATTACCCCTTGCCGCTGCACCACCAACCAGCGTACGCACACCTGTGCTGCCCGGACTGCTGCCCGCACAGCGTGCGCGCCGGTGAACGGGTGATGAGCCTGCCGATGAGCGCCGACTTGACGGCCGTGCAGATGGACCGCGTGGTGGCCGCGCTGATTGATGCGGTGCGGGGCTAACTGGATCGCGTTAGCACGAGTGGCGGCACGTAGTACGTTTACATCAGTTCGGGGTAGTCAATGTCGAGTCCAGTGGAGAGCGCTTCCTTAGCAGCGGTGTGGTTCCTCAGGCCCTGCTTCTTCGATCTGTGCTGGCCCAGTTCTGCTCGCGAGTTCCGAGTAGACCGTTATGGTCCCGAGCGCCTGAAGAAGATACTCGGACTCGAATCCTTCGAGAAGGGTGGGGGCTGGTACCTGTTTACAGGCAAGCGCAGAGGATGACGTCGGGTTCGGCCAGCGGCCGGGCCGCGCAAGTGCGCGGTTCTTGCGTGAAGAGGCGTGTCACAAAACCGAGTGGGGGCAGGGCATAGATACGAACCTAGCGCTGAGGGCCGGCACACCGATGCCTGCGGCAACTGGATTGGGTCATTCGCGCGAGAAGGAGCTCAACCAGGGCATTCAGGGTCTGCGCGGCGTCGCCATCCTACTGGTGTTGCTCAATCATGCCGGGGTGCCTGGCTTCGATGGCGGGTTCATCGGGGTCGACATCTTCTTTGTCATCTCGGGCTATCTGATCGGCGGCCTGTTGCTGCGCGAGTTGACCGCCACCGGGCGCATTGACCTGTGGGCGTTCTATGCCCGCCGCTGCCGGCGCCTGCTGCCGGCATGCCTGGTGTTGCTGCTTGCCGTGATGGGTTGCGTGCTCTGGCTCTACGCGCCCGCAGAGCATTTCGAACTGATGTCTTCCGTGCGTGCGTCGGCACTGTACGCAGTGAATCTCTGGCTGGCCGGGCGATCCACGGACTACTTCCTCGGGCATACCGAGGCCAATCCACTGCTGCACCTGTGGTCGCTGGCGGTGGAGGAGCAGTTCTACATCATCTGGCCCTTGCTCATGCTGGGTGCCTGGGCGCTGCTGCGCAACGATCCCCGCCGGGCGACGCTGCGGTTGGTTGTGGTGGTTGGCGTGCTGAGCCTGGTGGCCTGCATCGTCGTTTCGAACCTGAAGTTTTCGTGGGCCTTCTACCTGACGCCGACCCGGATGTGGGAGTTCTGCGCCGGCATGGTCATCGTCGCCCTGCCTGCTTCGAGCCGCAGGCTGAGGTCCCGGGCGCTGAGCATCCTGGGGCTGCTTTCTTTGCTGACCTTGGCGGTGGCCACTGTCCTGGTGAACCAGGACTTGCGCTATCCCGGTGCCTGGGCCTTGATTCCCGTGCTGGCCACCGTCGGCCTGCTGGTCGTTGCCGAACACGAATCCACCACCCTGGGCGGCAGAGTGCTGCGCTTGCGGCCCTTGCGTTGGTTGGGCGATTGCTCGTACTCCGTCTACCTGTGGCATTGGCCGCTGCTGATCTTCGCGGCGGTGATCCACCCCCGCACCAGCGTGCCCTTGACGGCGTTCGTGGTCGGCCTCACCTTGTTACTGGGCTGGCTGTCGTACCGCTGGATCGAGCAACCTTTCAAGCACGGTCTGTTTCCCAGTTGGTCGTCGCGCCGGTTGGTGTCGGCCGCGCTGGGGCTTTGCCTGGCCGTCGCAGCCAGCGCCCATGTGCTGGGGCGGCTCGAGATCGATGCCAATCAGGCGCATTACCGGAAGGCCGCCGAATGGACTGCCGGTACCCGCTCGGGCTGCCTGGTGAAGTTCGACGCGGTCGACCAGCCACCGTGCGAATTCGGCTCTGCCACGCCGCGCGCCACCGTGGTCCTGTTCGGCGACTCGCACGCGATGCAGTGGTTCACGCCGCTGGTCGCCCTGGCGGAGAAGAACGACTGGCGCCTGGTCGTTCTGGCCAAGGTCAATTGCCCGTCGGTGGACATGGTGGTCGAGTACTACTTGACGCGAACCGAGTACTCCAATTGCACGGCATGGCGCGAAAACATGTTCCAGCGCCTGCAGGTGATCAAGCCGGATCTGGTGGTGATCGCCAGCTCTTCGGGCTACGGTATCCCGCTCGATCGCCGGATGCAGGGCCTGGCCAGCACGATGCAGCGGGTCAGGGCGACGGGCGCCGAAGTGGTCTATGTCGCCGATACGCCGTCGGTGAACTTCGATGTGCCGACCTGCCTTTCCAGGGCGCAATGGCGCGGTATTCCGTCAGATCGCTTGTGCACCTATCCGCGAGCGCGGGAACAGCTCCGGTATGGGGACCTGTCCAGGGCCGAGGCTTCCACGGTCAAGGCGCATGGCGGCGAGTACCTGGACTTTCCGGTGCGGCTGTGCTCGCAACCGGAATGCCCGACCGAGCAGGATGGCGTCGTCATGTTCATGGACCGCAACCACTTGACCGAAGCGTATGCGACGAAGTTGGCACCCGAACTGGAGGGGCCGCTCCAGCGCTTGTTGCAGAAGCGAGGACCATGACAACATTCCTCTGCGCGCGGGTCTTCGCACAATGGCCGGAGTTGCGCCGCGACCGCGCAGGCCGGTGCCGCGCAGCGGCTGGGGCCGCTGAACCGTCGCTGCCGGAGGTGGTTCGTGTAGCCCGGACGGAGGCCATATGGGCGGCGCGTTAGTAAGCTGGCGGTTGGCCGGTGAGGGGCGCAATGCCTTTGCGTGTTGCTTTGGGTCGAAACGGTGCAGGACCACGCTCCGGACAAAGACGCCGTGACCCTGCGCTTTCGTCCGGATATCGAAGGGCTGCGCGCGCTGGCCATCGCGCCGGTAGTTGCTTTCCACGCCTTCCCCACCGCCTTACCCGGCGGATTCGTCGGCGTCGATGTCTTCTTCGTGATCTCGGGCTTCTTGATCACACAATTGCTTATGCAGCGGCTTGAGGCAGGGCAGTACTCGATCGCGTCCTTTTACGGAGCGCGGGTACGCCGCATCTTTCCAGCTCTGTTTGCGATGCTAGCGGTGGTAGTGCCGGCCGCGATCGTTTTGCTGTCACCGTCTGCTCTGCAGGGATTCGGCCGCACGCTCGGCGCCACGGCAGTGTTTCTCTCCAACATGGAACTCTACCGGAGCACCGGCTACTTCGAAGCTGCCACGGAGTTGAAGCCGCTGGTACACACCTGGTCGCTTGCGGTTGAGGAGCAGTACTACATCGTCTTTCCCCTCCTGCTGGCGTGGCTGGCAAGGCGCTGCCGACGATGGATTCCAGTGGTGCTAGGGTTGATCGGCATCGTGTCATTGGCTCTCAGCATTTGGCTGGTGCCCACCGATCCGTCATTGGCCTTCTACTCGGCGCTTTCGCGAACGTTCGAACTGATGATTGGCTCGCTGTTGGCCGTCTCATTCCGCGGCGCGGTTGGCTTGTGGGTCATGCGCGAGGTCGCGGCTGCCGCTGGTCTTGCCATGATCGTGATCGCCTGCATTGCGCTGAGTTCACGGACGCCCTTTCCCGGCATGGCCGCGCTGCTGCCCTGCCTGGGTGCAGCCCTGATCATCTGGACCGGTGGCCAAGGCCCGACCTTGGTCGGACGCGTGCTCTCCACACGACCCCTGCGCTGGCTGGGCGCGTTGTCGTTTTCGCTCTACCTTTGGCATTGGCCCGTGCTGGTCTTCGCGCGTCACATGATCCTGGGAGAACCTTCGGCAATGCAGGCCGCGTTGGCTGTTGTGGTGGCTATTGGCTTAGCACAAGCATCGCTGCGATGGGTGGAGGCGCCGGTACGTCGAGCATCGCACCATGACTTGCGCCTGCTGGCGTTTGGCGCCGCGGCCATTGCCCTGACCCTGAGCGTATCGTGGCTCTTGGTCCAGCACACGTCGTCGGTGCAGCCGATGTCGGCGCAGCAGGTTCGCCTGCAAGCGGGCTCGCAGGATTTCAGTCCGCAGCGCCGCCGCTGCCACGATGGACCGGAGGACATCGTGGCGTACAAGGATCGTTGCCGCTTTGGTCATCCAAGTTCCGTGCAGCACATTGCGGTCTGGGCGGACAGTCACGGTGTTGAACTTGCGGCGGCCTTGGGCGAACTGGCCAGGGGCCAGCGTCGTTCCGTGATCCAGATAACTTCCTCGACCTGCCCACCTTCGATCGGATTCGTGGTGCCCGGCCGCCCATTGTGCGCCTCCCACAACGATGAAACCCTTCGGGGCTTGGTGGCAGACGAGAGCGTGGTCCAGGTACTCTTGGTCGCGCGCTACGAGCATTACTTGCGCCTGGACGCGCAGGCATTTGAGGCGTCGCTGGCGCATTCCATCAAGGCTCTCAAGTCTGCAGGCAAGCAGGTCATCTTGGTGGAGCCCTTTCCGATCTACCCCTATCCGGTTCCCGCCGCGCTGGCCGCACTTTCAGGGCGCGGTCGACCCGCGGCAGACTTCGGCCAGCCACTGACGGAGTACCGCGCCGCCCAACAGGCCGCACTGCAAGTGCTGGGCCGTCTGTCCGCGCAGGCCGGGGTGCTCACGCTCGGGACCTCACAAATGCTGTGCGCAACAGGTCGATGCGAGGTTGTCGATGGTGAACGACCACTGTATTTCGACGACAACCACCTCAGCATGACCGGCGCTCGACGACTGGCCACTGCCGCACTCGAATTGATCAAATGAGCTGGACGCCGATAATCCGGTCCGCGACGTTTGGGGGCGGCTATGGATGTCCGAGAAGGATTACGTCGTCGTGTTCATGGATTGCAAAGCATCACCGAGGCGTTCGAGCTGTAGTTGGCGGTTCAGAATTGAGTGCCATGGTGGGTTGCCCCGCATGCAAGACTTCGAACAATGGCTAAGCCGGCTGGAGGGCCGTACAGCCAATCGCGCCGGACGACTGCGGGCAGGCGCCCACATGAAAGTCGCGGGGACAGGCCGGTAACCTGCGGGAAATGGCGCAATGCATTCGAATCCAGCCGCGCGGTACGATCCAGCCGCGCACATCGGCTAGCTCAGTACAGTGGAGTCCGCTTCATCGTTAGGCGTCACAATACGCCACTAATAGTACCCGCGCTTCTTCGCGGCACAACCAAGGTTCGACTTATGCCACGCACAAAACTCACAGCAGGGAAGATTGCAGCGTTGCTGGACAGCACCAATCCGCCAGACTATGTCAAATGGCATCGTGAGCGGATTTCAACCTGCGTCCAGTTCTTGAACGACAACTTGGAGCTTCAGGGCACGCGCACCCTCGATCTTGGGCACGATGTGCACGTGGGCGCATTGTTAGCGCACCTCGGCTGCAAATTGAGAGGCAACGTCGCACCTTCAGAAATGCAGGGCCATGAAAGCGCCAGAGACACATGCGATTTTACTTCGCCAGATGGCACTGTACGGCAATGGAACATTGACGAGTTCGACTTTGAGAAGCACTTTCCATACGAGGACGCAGCTTTCGATCTGGTCACAACCATGGAAGTCATCGAGCACGTATCCATCAGCCCGCGCGAGTTCCTGGCGGAAATCAAGCGGGTGCTCGTACCGAGGGGCTACCTCTACGTGGCTACGCCAAATGCCGCGTCCTGGACGAAGATCATGCGCTCCCTTTCGCACGCCCCGACATACGATGCGAAGCCGTACTCACAGAATTTCGGCCCTCGTCATACGATGTGTCATGTGTATGAATACACACCCTGGGAACTCAAGGAACTCCTGCGCACCGATGGCTTTGAGATTGTTGGCTTCGCGACCTGGAATCCATACTCAAGCGATTTCAGAGGACCTCGCGCCGAGATTCTGAGGACACTTCTCTCCGCGTCACTAGCCCTGACTGGATTCGTTCGGCAGTCCGCATTGATGTACCACGATCGGGGTCATCAGATGGGCCTGTTGGCGCGGTTAAAGTGAGCGGTCCGGCGGAATTTCACCCACCACGTCCTTGCCTCAAAACTGTACGTGAATTCCTCGGGGTTACTGCTTCCAGCGTCCAGTAGTCAATCCATTCGCATCTGGGCGAGAGTTTCTGTTGTTAGTCATCGAAGCTTGGCTCGTGCTCTCGCCATCTGGCTCAGCCAACCCAAGTCGCTGCAACCCACCAGTTGAGGCTGCCGCACATTCCACACGAACGGCTTGGCGTCCGCAACTGGCGAACGATCTGGATGCCTTCCGGCCGGCTATGATGCGGCCCGCAGTCCCGAGCCCGAAACTGGCGTCTACCTTCTCCGCGTCGTGCAGCAGGCGCACTACGGGTTCGTCACTTTCATGGCGAGGGCGCGTTGACCTGCAGTACGTTTCCATGGACGATTTGTGCGATGCTTTGGCTTCGCAGCGTTTAACGCTGAAGTAGATGACAGGCTATGATCATCAAGAAGAAACCGTCGATTTTCCCGGGGAAGGTTATCAAGCCCTTTCTTCGCTCGTTGCCTGAGCGCGCGCGGTGCTGTGTCAGCCTTGAGTTGACGGGTCCTTGGTTACGCGCCGATGGTGGCCTGAAATGACCCGGCCCCGCGCCATCATCGTAGGTGCAGGTCTTGGCGGCTGCGTGCTCGCCCAGGCGCTGCTGGAGTCGCACGACGTCACGATCATCGAGCGCGGCGCGGCCAGTTCTGGCGCGCAGTTCCCGATCATTGATGTCGGTCAACCTGCGATCACCGATCCACATATCGGCTCGGGCTTGGGTGGATCTACCCAACTTTGGCACAATGGCCTGATCGAAATCGAGGATGAGATTTTCTCGACACACTGGCCGATCCAGAAGGCCGAACTCCATCGCCATTACGAGCAGGCGTTTCTGCTGCTTTCGCACGTACCTGTAGAGCGAGTTCGGGCGGCCATCATCACACTTCGACGGAAGTATCAAGAACTGGGCCTGCCCAGCGCAATGCTACCAGGACTGTTTTATCCGCGCTGGCCCATGAATGTATGGGAGGAGTTCGG
This sequence comes from Rubrivivax sp., assembly GCA_022842305.1. GTDB lineage: Bacteria > Pseudomonadota > Gammaproteobacteria > Burkholderiales > Burkholderiaceae_C > Rubrivivax. The sequence goes on along the minus strand of JALHPY010000003.1, from coordinate 59,849 downwards.
CCTGGAACCTCGGGTCAACTTGGTCCGCGGCAATGTCGCGGGGTTTCGGGTGAGCCAAGCCGGCTCAATCTTGGGCCTCACAGTGAACGCTGAAGGTCAAAGCCAGGATGTCCCGGGCGATTTGTTCATTCTTTCGGCTGGCGGACTAGGCTCTCCCATCCTACTGCAGAAATTGTCGAGCGATTTACCTCTGCCCGCGTTGCATCACGCCGGGCGTCACTACGAAGATCATCCTATGGGGTTCGTGGGCGAGGTCGAGGTTAAGGTGCCTCTGTATCGCCTCTGGAACTACTTTGTGAAGGGCACAGGTGGGAACTTGCGCATGCCACTTGTCGTGACTCAAGGCGGAATGCACGTCTCATTTCAGCTCAGGCCCGCAGCGACCTACTACCGGGATAGTCGCCGGCAGCGGGTGGGTAGCGTTCTCAATGAGTTGCGACAGAATCCTTGGAACCCCGTCAACTATGCGAAGCTTTTCGCGCATTGGGACGATGTACTGGACATCCTGTCGTTCAAGTTCGGTATTCGTCTGCCCACAAAGCATTACACGCTGCTGATGACGGCGCAGATGCCTGCGTCCGATGAGATGTCTGTCTGGAGCGAACTTGACCAAGCAAACGGCCGCGAGGTCGCGATTCGCCACTGGCAATTAACCGATGAGTACCAGCGCGACCTGAGCGCTGCGATATGCGAGGTGCTGGAGCGGCTTGGCCCCGTAATCACGCGATCCCGGGTGTTTCCCGACTGGATCACGGCGATCCATACTGGCGCTCATCACTCGGGTACGGCCAGGCTGTCAGCATCCGCGGACTCTGGTGTCTGCAACGCCGATTGCCGAGTTCACGGCGTGTCGAACCTGTTTGTCTGCGATGGTTCGCTCATCCCGGCAAGTGGCATCGCCAACACCGGGCTCACGATTGGTGCACTGGCGCTTCGTCTGGCAGGCCACTTGCGCCAACTTGCAAACAGTCAGTCACGCGAGTGTGTCGAATGATCTCACAAGGGCAAGCGTTCAAAGCGTGCGCTTCCGGAGCGCTACCGCGATGACATTGCGCGTCGGCATCGTCGCACGGACACTTAACGTAAAGCACCTCCGCGGCACGGGGCGCTATGTCCAGGAGTTGTTGAGGAATACCGTCGAAACCGATGATGTGCGTTGGACGGCCTACGGTCACGACCCGTCCACGCCTTTTCTCGTGCCTTCGCCTCTGCAGGGAACCACGGATGTGTTCGACTTCCGCGGAGACAGGTTTCAGCTCTGGGAGCAACTGGGCCTGCCATGGCGTGTCCGCCGGTCCGGTGTGCAGTTGCTGCATTGCGCCGAGAACACGGTACCGATCTGGCAGCCGGTTCCAACGGTCGTGACGATTCACGACACCGTCCTATGGGACGAAGACCGCCCAACGAAGCTGGAGCAGCACTACCTGCACGATGTCCAGGGCTTTGCCTACGCCCGCTGTGCCGCAGTGATCACGATCAGCGAATCCTCACGTCGGGACATTGCCGCACGCTGGCCCGTGCTCGCCGATCGGATATCGGTGGTGCCGCATGGGATTGCAGACGAGTTCTTTCAATCAACAGACGTGCCTTTGCCGGACCAACTGCAGCACGCGCTGGGCGCCTCACCCTATCTCGTGTATCTCGGGGGCGCACAGCCGCGCAAGCGGTTTGCATGGGCACTAGAACTGCTCGGGCGGTGCGGACGGGACGACCTGCACCTTGTGGCCTGCGGCTTTGGGGCTGGCACCACCGCGGCAGAGCAAGTGCCTGCTGCGCTGCGAGGCCGCGTTCACTTCGCACCATTCGTCCAAGACGACATACTTGTGAAACTGTACCGAGGAGCACTTGCGGCCGTCTATCCGACGCTCTATGAAGGCTTTGGATTTCCGGCAGTTGAAGCACAGGCGGCGGGCACTCCGGTCTTGTTCAGCCCCGTAAGCAGCTTGGTGGACTTGGTCGGACCGTTAGCATGGCCCGTCGAAGTCGGGGACATGTCGGCATGGCTCGCTGCGCTGCAGGAAGTCTCAACCCTATCCACGTTCGCGCGTGCAGAGCGCGCTGCACGGGGCGTCGAGTGGGCACGCCAGTACTCATGGCGCAGGAGTGTGGAGGGACACTTCGCGGTCTTTCGCGACGTGCTTGCACGAGCATCCCGCCGCTGAGTCCGCTGCCCCGCCGGGCACGGCAAACTCAAACAAGCGGTAGAAATGAGCGCACCAGCAATTTCCACGCGGCTAGATGCATTGCATCTAGCTTCAGGGCCTGAAGTGCGCTGGCGCGTCCTGCGGTTCGTTGTCCTGTGACGAGTTGGGTGGCGGCGAAGTCGCTGCAGCTCTTGGCAAACATTCGCTTCACCGCGTTGCGATCCACCTCGCGTCCGTCCGGGCCAACGTAGCCCCAGCGGTCGATTGCACGCTGTACGACGCGTTGCCGGTAGTTCTCTGCAGGCGCCCGGCGGGTGATGTTTTCGGGGTGCTGGCGATACAGCGCCAGCGGCTGCGCAACTCGTTCGATGGGAGTTACGCGCGACGCGCGCAACCATAGATCGTAGTCCTCACCGATGCGCAGCTCAGTGTCGAACACCCCCACCTCACTGAGAACACTGCGGTGGATCAGGACGGTGCTGGTCCAGACTACACAGTCCAGCAACAGATCGGTGTAGATCCAGCCGCGCGGCCCACGCCAGCACATATCGCTGGATCGAGCCTGCAGGTCATTGAGGAGAGCAGGATCGGGCTCAGGAATCGCGCTCGGCCAAACATGCCAAGCCGCGTAATTCATGCGGCATGTCGGAATCTGCGACAGGGCTGCGAATTGAGTCGCGAGTTTTCCTTCTAGCCAAACGTCGTCGGCATCGCAGAATGCGATCCAGTCGCCGCGGGAAGCCTCTATGCCGGCGTTGCGCGCTGAAGCAACTCCGGCATTGGCGCGTCGAAGGATCCGAACTTGCGGGAAATCGCGCTCTACGATCGCGGCTGAATCGTCTACAGAGCCGTCATCGACAACGATGACCTCGAGGTCGGCGCCGGTCTGACAGAGCACAGAACGCAGAGTCGAGGCAATGTAACGCTCTGCATTGAAGCAGGGAATGACTACGCTGACGCTCGTGAGATCAGGCATACAGCGAGCTTGGAGTTCTTGCCATCTTGAGCCCGACAAGATTGTCTGTAAGTACCGACATGGACACAAGTCGGCCTGCGCTCGCAGTCAGTCGGAAGCGATTCTTGCAGAGCAATGGCCCATCGCAATCGTGGGGTTGTCTTGTACGGATACAAGGGTACACATCTCGACGCAAGGCAAGCCAACCTACTGAAGCGCAACGCAAATGCCTTTCGCGTTAGAAGCCGAATGGTGCGCAAGAAGGCGTAGGCTGCAGCCTCCGGCGCTGGGTATCTCGCCGCCGGTCAATGAGGAGTCAACCAGGCTCGGCTAGGCAGTCCTCATAAAGTAGACATTGCTGGTTCCGTTGGGCAGCATGACGAAGCCCTTCAAGGCGGGAACGTACTTGAAACGGCTGTTGATACCGGACGCTGGCACCGGCGCGGGCGTAACTGTGCCGCTTCCCAATGTCAACAGCGACATGTCCCAAGTCGTACCTGAGTTCGGCGTGATCACGTAGATGCGCGTCATAACGTCAGCCACCCTGGCGGCGCCATTGATCGCAACACCTGCGAAAAACAGGAAGCGGTCATTGAGAGGATCGTAGTCCATGCCGGCGTACTGCGGCTGGTCGGCAATGAACTGCGTCAGGGCACTGGAGGGACTGAACGTGATCGCCGTCTGTACCCCAGTGTCCGGATTGATCCTGGATGCATTGACCCCGGTGTCGAATCCCTGGCCGTCGCCCCAGCACAGCGTGAAGATCTGCGAGCGCGACGAGTCCCATACTTGCGGCCAGCGCGTCGGGACCCTTGCCGATATTGCCGGATCGCACAGGCCGTCAGCCGCCCGCCACTTGCGGGGCGTGGTCAGCCAGACGTTGCCGTTGCGGGGGTCCTTGACCGCGCCGAAGTAGCCCGGCGGCAGGTCAGGCCACCTACCTGCGGGGTCCCATGTGTTGGTGTCCGGGTCGAAGCCGTCCACGGTGGGAAAGGCACCTGAGTCCGGCCATGTGGAGCGCAGGCCAAACATCATCAGCCGCCCGACCTGCGGCACCCAGATGTTGTGGTGGTAGATGTGCCGTGAGCCCGGCTTGCCATCGGAGTAGTAGCTCGCATTCGCGATGGCCACGGGTGACGATGCGGAACGCAGCTGCCAAGCCGGGGCATCAGAGAACAGAGGCAGGCTCACCACCCGGTTGTCGTTGCTGTCGCCGTGGCCGCCCGAGCAAAGGATGAAGACTTCGCCGGTTTCCTCGCGCAGCGTGAAGCCTGCCCAAGGTTCGATCGGCGCGCCAGCGGCGCCGCTGGTGCCGGGGATCTCGAACCATTCGTTGAGCGGCTGGTTGCTCATCCAGGCAGGGCGCACCATGGGCGCGACGCTCCAGACCGGCCGGGCGTCGAACGCGGTCCTGAGTTCGGGCCAGTTCTTGGCGCCAACCATGCGGGCGTAGCCCTCCAAGGCCCCCGGTACGCCGTGGCGCACGGCATACGCAATCGCGGGCTGGAGATTGCCCCACATCGACAGGGCCCAGGATCCGATGTCGAATTCCGCCGCGAGTACACCTTCCGTTGTGCTGAACCAAGTCGGCTGCGGTGTGTACGACGCCGCGTAGGCGGCCCCTGCGTCGGGAAACCAGGGCCCGGCGCCGGTCGCGTAGTTCGGCCCGACGACGGAGGACACCTTGATGGTGTACGGTGCCGCGTTCAGATACCACCAGTCAGGTCGCTTGCCCAGGCGCATCACGATGCTCTTGGCCTTCCAGCGGAAGAAGGCGTCAAGTTTGGCCTTGGCCGCGCTGGCGATCGGCAGATCGAGCGAAACCGCCCAGCCGAAGACGGCAGTGACGAAGTCTTGCTGCCAGATGGCGACCTCGCTCCAAGTACCGTTGTAGGTCTCACCGGGCAGGATCAACCCGAAGGGGTTGTTGGGCTGGGCGACGTAACGGCCGTGGAAGAAATCGATGTTGCTCTCGGCGCAGCTGATAAGTTCGCCGCGCAGCGCGGCGTCGTCGTCGGGCGTGACGGTCAGCGCCTGGATCTTGGAGCGCCAGTCCCACGCGCAAGAGCGCGTCTGCCAAGCGTCGATGGCGGTCTGCACCAGCCCCTTGGCACCGTCGCGCAGAATGGGCGGGTCGCCGTTGCCCAGGTAGTTGGCGGTGGCCGCGAACTGCACTTCTTCCATGAAGTAGAAACGCCCGGTGACGAGGTAGGCCAAGTAGCCAACCGAGGGGCTGTGGGCGACGTCCCACTGCGGAGGGTTTCCTCCGGTGGCGATTGGCGTGCGCGTGCTAGTGGTGGAGCCGCCGTTGTCCTTGAACCCGTGCGCGTCGCTGATGACGCGTGTCGGGTGCTGAGAGAATCGCAGCGGCCGGTTGGTTGCCTCGTCGCGGTAATGGATGCCCCAACGCCCTGAGCTGTAGCCGTTGCGCACCACGCTAGCGTAGACGCTGGAGCGGTCACCCACCAGGTACAAGACATCGTGCTGCGGCAGCAGGCCAATCGGCTCTTGGTAGCCCGGCGCTGCCATGCTGTCTTGGTAGTAGTTGAAGCTACCGGCCTGCAGCGGCGCGTAGGTGGCGGGAAGTGCGTCGATGTGAACCGTGGCCGCGCCCGGCGCAGCGAAGTACGTGGGCACGAGCTCGGTCGACATCAGGTACCACGCATCGTGCTGCGCCGTCACGCCCGGGTCGACCCCCTGCCAGTACGACAGGGCTGCGCCCGAGACCAGCGGCGTGCGCTGGTGGTGCTTGAGATCGATGGCCGCGCTGAAGCGCTGCGTGCCGCCCAGGCTGAAGGTGTAGGTGGTCGACTTGTTGGACGGGCCGGCGACGGCGACGTAACCGTTCTCCACCCACGGCAGCACTTCGACCTGGCCGCCGACGTAAAGGCGGACCTCGAGCCAGGCTACGAGATGCGCGTCGGCGCCCACCGGCTTGCGGTAGATCCACGACGACATGGTTGGGCCGGACACCCAAGACATGAACGGCGATTCCCAGTCGGCAGCGGACCAGGAAGCCGTGCCGAACGCTCCGCACCCCACCTGGGCGGCCACGGCCGTGCGGCGCAGATCCGCGGGCGTCAGGGCCGTGCCCGACGCGCGCGGTGCCGCCTTGCGCAGCGTCACCACCTGCGACCCGCCGGCCGACATGTCCACCGTGCCGGCGAGTTGGGCGAACTTCAGCGAGCCGTCCGTCCAGGTGTTGCGCACCGTGACCTGCAGGTTGCCGACCGTCGACTCGACCGTGCTGCCGCTGGGTATGTCACCGCGGCGGAACGCGAACCCCAGGCAATACGGCACTGCACTGCCGCCTGCGCTGCTGAACAGCGTGAAGCGCATGGCGCCGGTGGAGTGCACCGCGCGCACCGCGGGTGCGGGCGTTGGTGCGGGCGTTGGTGCGGGCGGCGGAGGCGGCGGCTCTGGCGTTGGCGTTGGCTCTGGAATGGGTTCTGGCGTGGGCGTTGGCGTTTCGACCGGCGGGGGTGTCTCCGTCGGGGGCGGGGTTGGTGAGTTCCCCGTGTCGCCCGCCAGAATCGTCTTTTCGGGCGTTCCGTCACCGCCGCCACAGGCCGGAAGCGTGATCACGCCTGCGGCGAAAGCCCAGAGGCGGAGGAAATCGCGACGTTCTTGGTCAGTCATCTTTACCACCATGCTCAATTGCCAGGCACCCGCAGGCGCCATCGAAACCTTGTCAGTCTTCGGCCATCCCTGAAAAGGGACATGGCCCATTTTCCTGCCAAGTCCGCGCCGTCAACCCCCCAATTGAGGTACGAAATGGTGACATTTTGCCCCGCGTTCACGGGACTTGCTTGGCAGGCGCGGTCGGCGGCGGCGTGAATTGCTGCGCCGGGCAAGGACCGCCGAACGCCGACAATGCGAGGTTTAGCCCAGTGCGCCTGCCCATGCAAGAACCCTCAGCCCCGTTGTTCAAAGGCCAGCCCCGCTTCTGCAGCCCCGAAGGCTCTGCCGTCGAGTCGCGCGACGGCGCAGCGGCCGCCTGGCGTGCGGCCCTGGCGGGATCGGCCCCCGCTGCCGCAGCAGCGGCAGCCGCGCAGGGCCACTTCTGTGTCGGGTTCACCGACGAATCGGGCCGCGCCTTCCTGGCCGTGGACCGCTTTGCGACGCGTTCGATGTGCTACCGGGTCGACGGCAACGAGTTCCGCTGGGCCGAAAGCGCCGCCGAGCTGGGGGGCCGGGATGCCGAGATCGACCCGCAGGCGCTGTTCGACTACCTCTACCACCACGCGATTCCCTCGCCCCGCACGGTGTTCCGCGGCGTGCATCGGTTGCCGCCAGGGCACTATGCCACTTTCGCCGACGGGCGCCTCGAGGAAGCCCCTTACTGGAAGCCGGCATTCGACGAGCGGCCGTTCGCGTCCTTCGCGGCCGCGCGCGACGAGTTCAGGCGTGTGCTGGCCGATGCCGTGGCAGCGCAGCTGGACGACACGCGCCCGGCGGCCTTTCTCAGTGGCGGCACCGACAGTTCCACGGTCGCCGGCCTCATCGCGCAGGTCTCGGGGCGCGCGCCAGCCACCTATTCCATCGGTTTCGAGGCCGAGGGCTACGACGAGATGGAGTTCGCGCGCATCGCCGCGCGCCACTTCGCCACCGATCACCACGAGTACTACGTCACCCCCGACGACCTGGTACGCAGCATCCCCGCAGTGGCCGCCCACCACGACCAGCCCTTCGGCAACTCGTCGGCGCTGCCGGCCTACTACTGCGCCCTGCGCGCCCGCCAGGACGGCGTGACGCGAATGCTGGCAGGCGACGGCGGCGACGAACTGTTCGGCGGCAACACGCGTTACGCCAAGCAGCGCGTGTTCGGCTGGTACGGCCAGGTGCCGGCGGCGCTGCGCAACGGCCTGATCGAGCCGCTCACCGACCGCGGCTTGCTCGATCGCATCCCGCTGTTGCGCAAGGGCGCGAGCTACGTGCGCCAGGCGCGCGTGCCCATGCCAGATCGGCTGCAGACCTACAACCTGCTGCATCGCCTGGGCCTGCCGTCGATGCTGACCGCCGCCTTCGCCAGCCAGATCGACACCGCCGATCCACAAGAGCAGGAGCGCCGGGTCTGGGCCGAGGCCGCCGGCGCGAGCGACATCAACCAGATGCTGGCCTACGACTGGCGCTACACGCTGGCAGAGAACGACCTGCCCAAGGTGCGCGGCAGCACCGATCTCGCCGGCGTCTCGGTGGGATACCCCTTCCTCGAGCAGGCGGTGGTCGACTTCTCGGCGCGCCTGCCGTCGAGCTACAAGTTGCGCGGACTGAAGCTGCGCTGGTTTTTCAAGGAGGCACTGCGCGGCTTCCTGCCCGACGCGATCATCTCCAAGCAAAAGCATGGCTTCGGCCTGCCCTTCGGCGTGTGGGCCATGCGCCACGCGGGCCTGCACGCGCTGGCGCGCGATTCACTGCGCGGCTTCGCCACGCGCGGCGTGATCCAGCCCGAGTTCATCGACGCGCTCTTCGAACGCCATCTGCCCGAGCACCCCGGGTTCTTCGGCGAAATGGTGTGGATCCTGATGATGCTGGAACAGTGGTTCCGCCACCACCGGCCCGACTGGCGCCTGGAGCGCTGACCCTCAGCGGCCGATGCGGGCCGACAGCAGATTGCGCGCCATGCGCGCGCCGAAAGCCAGGCGCGTGCGATCCCATGGCGTGAAGCGCGGCAGCTGGAAAGGGTCGTCCCCCCTGCGTGCTGCGCCAGGCGAGGTGCTGACCGCGGCCACGAAGCCCGCCTGCTGCGCCAGCGCCACGTCACGGGGCAGGTAGTCACGGCCGGGGCGCCCGTTGGGATAGGCGAACAAGGTCACCGGGCGCGCCAGCAGTTCCTCCAGCCGCGCCTTGCTGCGCACCATCTCGTCCAGCGCCTGGCCGTCGTCCAGCCGGGCCAGGATGGGGTGAGACACGGTGTGGGCGCCGATCTGCATGCCGGCATCAGCCATGGCCCGCACCTGCGCAGAGCTCATCATCAGCGTGCTCGGCAACGCGGCGCCGGCACGTTCGGCGATGCGTCCCACCGCAGCCAGGCGCTCGGCTGGGGGCAGGTATTTGGTGGCCAGTAGCAGTGCGTCGATGGCGGCGCGGCGGGCGGCTGCGCTGTCGAGCCGGAACGCGTCGGGCAGGGGGAGTTCAAGGCCCCGCAGGTCCAGTTCGCCAGCGGCGCAACGGCGCACCGACTCCACCACCGTGTCGTTCCACATGCGGCCGCCGTCCAGGTACCCGGTGGCGATGAAGAAGGTGGCCGGCAGACCATGCGCGCGCAGCACCGGCAGCGCGACATCGTGGTTGTCGGCGTAGCCGTCGTCGAAGGTGATCGCCAGCGCTCTGGGCGGGAGTTCGCCGCGCACCAACCGCCTAACCGCCTCGTCCAGCGGCAGCACCTCGAACCAGGCGGCGAGCCAGGCGCACACCCGATCGAAGCCGGCGCGGTCGAGTTCGTCGGGGAAGATCGGGTCTGGTTCGGCCAGCACGCGGTGGAAAATGGCGATCGAGAGCCGACCGTGGGGGCCAGAGGATGACAGCGCATGCAACGCCGAGCGTAGTGCGACGTCGCCCAGTGCATGTGTACCGGGGCCGTGGTTGCCGATGCTCATGGCCCGGGCCCCGCTCTCGCTCCAAGCCCAGCCTCCGCCCTGGGCCCTGCCCCTGCCGGGGCCGGGCGGCGCGGCAGCGCCAGCTTGCGGACTTCCTCGTTGGCCAGCTTGCGCGCAACCAGGGCGATGGCCATCACGTTGTAGGGCAGGTCATAGTAGGCCAGGCTGAGAAAGGCGCCGGTGATCGCGTAGCCGATCATGCTGACCTGAACCATGGCACCCAGTTCGCCGGCCCAGCGCAGTTCCGGGTGATGGCGCGCGATCTTTCTCAGGTCCCGCGACACGAACCAGGTGGCCGCGCCGATGGCGACGAAGATGCCGAAGCCGATGAAGCCATGTTCGCCCATCACCTGGAAGTAGATGCTGTGCGCGGCATGGGGGTCTTCAGGCACAGGCGCGTACAGCTGAAAGAGCGTGCCGGTCCAGACCATGAAGCCACCGCCGAAGATCCGGTCCTTGGCCAGGTTGAAGGCCATCCACCAGGCATTGATGCGGCCCATGGCCGAGGCATCGGCCTCGTAGGTCTTGATCGTGCTCATCCGCTCCCACCAGGCATCGGGCATGAGCGACAGGCCGACGATCGAGACGACCACGATGAGGACACCCCACTGCAACTTGTTCTCACCGCGGAACCACAGGTAGGTCACCATTGCGCCGATGCCGACCAGCGCGCCGCGCGACTGGGTGCCCAGCGTCATCATCAGGCACAAACCGATCGCGGCAATCATCGCCAACCTGGCGCTCGGCTTCTCCAGGCGATACAGCAGGAATCGCATCAATGGCACCACCGTGATCACGGCCAGCGCGACCTCGTTGTTGCCTTCGATGAATCCGCCCGGTCCCCAGACCCGGTGGGCGCCACCCGACAGGATCGTGAAGATGCCGCCCTTGACGCCGTAGAAGGCGATCGAGATGACGTTGGCCCAGATAAAGACCATCAGCTTGTGATAGTCGGTCAGCAGCGCGATCGTCACGAACACCATGAGGTAGATCTTCATCGACCGCTCCCACAGCGGGTAGCTGTCGTCGAAGTAGATCGAGAAGGGCAAGGTGATGGTGATCCAGGCCACGAACACCAGCAGCCACCATGCAGCCGCCCCAAGCATCGGGTTCTGCTTGTCTTTGGTGACCAGAATCCCCAACAGCGTGCAAACGGCGACGCCGGTGGCCACCGGCCAGCCGGCGGCCGAATAACCGAACTGCGTATGCGGGCTCATCAGGCTGACCACTGTCCAGGTGATCACGCCGATCCAGGGCCGCCGCAGCGCCCACAGGGTCGGCACGACCAGCAGGACTAGGATCAGGAGGTCCCTCACGCGCCGGCTCCCTGCCGTGTGCGGCCGGCCACCGCGCCCACGGCTGACTCGAAGAGCCGCAATTGCCCCTCGCTGGTGCGCGACCAGTTGGCCTGCTGCGCGTGCCGCCATGCTGCGTCGCGATCGGGCTCGAGCCCCAGCCGCGCGAGCAGGGCATCAGCAAGATCCTGCGGATCTGCCAGGTCGATTGCCAAGGCTGCGCTGCAGCCGTCGAGAATTTCGGCCACCCCGCCCACGCGCGAGGCCACCACGGCGGTGCCGCAGGCCAGGGCCTCCAGCAAGACGTTGGGCCACCCTTCGCGCGTCGAGGCCAGGGCCAGCACGTCCGCCGCGCTGTACCACCAGCGCATCAGCGGTTGTTCGACGGCGCCCACCAGATGCACGGCCTGCGCCAGGCCCAGTTCGCGCGCCCGCGCCGCAAGCCCTTCACGCAAGGGGCCGGCCCCGACCACCGCCAGTTGCGCCCGAGGGTGCACCCGTCGGATCTGCGCCAGCGCTTCGATGACGAAATCGTGCCGCTTCACGGGTAGCAGGTTGCCTACGGAAAGGATCAGCGGATCGGTGCCGATGCCCAGGCCGAGCCGGGCGCGCGCCTGCATGCGTTCTTCGGGCCTGAAACGGTCGGTATCGACGCCGTTGGACAGCACCTGGACCGAGTCGGCCGGGGCGCCCAGATCGACGAGCCGCTGCGCCAGCGCCCGGCTCACGGCGACCGAGGCGTGAGCCCGCCGCGCCGCCCAGCGGATCATGGCCCGCGGCGCGGCGAATTCGCCGATCTGGTTGACGTCGCTGCCGCGCGCCGTGACGATGAAGGGCCGGCGGAACCAGCGCGCCAGCAGCGCCGCCGCGACACCGTCGGGATAGTAGTAATGCGCGTCGATGAGATCGAAGTCGAATCCTTCCTGGATCGCGCGCGCCAGCGTCGCCCGCGCACCCATGGCCAGCAGCAGCGGCGCAGGCGACATGCCGACCCTGGGAATCGCGACATAGCGAGGATGCCATACCTCTATACCCTCACGCCGCTCCCGAGCCGGTGTCCGCGCCATCGCCGCATAGTCGCCGTGGCGTGGATCTGTGGAGTAGAACCACGGCACCGGCGCCACGACGCGGGTTTCGACTGCATCGCTCTTCAACAGCTCACGCAGCCGCGTCTCGACGAAGATGCCATGCAGCGGCCGCTCGCTGCTCGGATACAGGGTCGAAAACAGCAGCGTGCGGAACTTGCGGCCCATACCTACCCTGCGTCGGGCGGCCCTAGGCCGCCGCGCGTGCAGCGCCGCGCCACACCTGAAGCGCGTCCAGGCAGATGCGCTCGAAGGCCTGCGCCGCCACCTGGTGGCCGAAGCGGGCCTCGACGAAACCGCGTGCGCCGCGTGAGATCTGGGCGCATTGTTGCGGCTGCTGCAGCAGGCGCAACACGGCGGCGGCAAAGGCGGCGGCGTCATCTGCCCGCAGGTAGTGCGCGCCCTCTTCCACGTCCAGGCCTTCGATGCCCAGTGTGGTGGACACCACCGGGCAGCCCATGGCCATGGCCTCGAAGGCCTTGATGCGTGTGCCACCACCCACGCGCAGCGGAATCACGAAGACCTGCGCGCCGTGCACGTGGGGCCGCACGTCGTCCACGAAGCCGGTGAACGACACGCCCGGCAGGGCCGCAGCGCGTTCCACCAGCGCCGGCGGCGGGTTGCGGCCGACGACGACGAAGCGCGCCTCGGGCAGCCCGGCCTTCACGCGCGGCCAGATGTCGTCCAGGAAATGGCGCACGCCGTCCTTGTTGGCTTCCCAGTCCATCGAGCCGGTAAAGACCACGGTGGGCAGCCCGTCCTGGCGCGGCGCCTGCCAGGCAAAGTGGTCCAGGTCCACACCGGTGGGGATGGTGGACACGGCCTGCAGTCCGTAGGCCTGCCGGAACTGTTGCGCGTCGCGCTCGGACACCGCCACCACCTGGGTGAAGTCGCGCAGCACCGCGCCCTCGAAGCGCTGCATCTTGCGGTGCTGCGAGCGCCACATGGCTGCAAGCAAGGGGTTGGCCGCCTGCTGCGCGTGACGCGCAAAGATCTCGGCCTCGACGTTGTGCGTGAAGCAGACGGTGGCCGCGTCCACGCGCGCGGGCTTCAGCACCGCGGCGTGCACGAAGTCGAACACCACCAGGTCGAAGCCGCCGCGCGCCAGCGCCGCCTGCACCGCGGCCACGGCCGGCGGCCGGCGGTCGGCGGCCACGTTCACCGGCAGCCGGCCCAGCAGGTCGGCGGCGCGGCGCCAGCGCGGCAGGCTGCTGCCCGCGGGCCAGGCACGGAACTCGTCACACACCGTACCCAGGGCCTCGGCCCAGACCTGCGGCTGTTCGCCCGCTGCGGGGGCCAGCAACGTGAGTTCGAAGGCTCCACCCTTCAGGCCCTTGAGCACATTGGTCGTGCGGATCTTCCCACCGGCATCATTGGGAAACAGAAAGACCGGCGAGACGAACAGCAGGCGCGGCTTGCGGGTGGTCACCAGCAGATGCCTTCATAGCCGGCAAAGCTGGCGGCGCGCAGGTCGGCATAGCCCGAAAGGTCGACCACCCGGCAGCCAGCGGCGCGGCGAATGATGGTGGCGCGGGTTTCGGCGTCGGCATGGCCGATCACCACCACCTCGGCCCCGTGCAGCGCTGCCTCGGGTGAGTCTTTCAGCAGACGGTCGAGGTGCGGGATCTCGCGGTCGATGAATTCCTTGTTCTTGCCCAGCAGGCGGCTCACCTTGACGAAGCTGTCGAAGATGGCCAGATCGAAACCCTTGCCGATCAGGCGCTCGGCCAGCGCCACCAGGGGCGAATCGCGCATGTCGTCAGTGCCGGGCTTGAAGGCCAGGCCGAACAAGGCCACCGGCTTGCGGCCGGCGCTGGCGATCATCTCGTAGGCGCGGTCGATGTGGGCCTGGTTGCTGTCGAGCAGGCCGCCCAGCACGGGAATCTGGATCTGGCGTTCGCGCGCCAGCGTCAGGAAGCCCTTCACTTCCTTGGGCAAGCAACTGCCGCCGAAGGCGAAGCCGGGGCGCAGGTAGACACGCGAGATGTTGAGCTGGGTGTCGCGGCAAAAAATGTCCAGCACCTCGCGCCCGTCCAAGCCGCAGCCCTTGAGCACCGAGCCGGCCTCGTTGGCGAACACGATCTTCAGCGCATGGAACACGTTGCACAGGTACTTGACCGATTCGGCCACGCCCACCGAAGTGCGCACGAATGCGCCGGGCAGGCCTTCGTACAGGCGCTTCATGACTTCGAAGCCCTCGTCGTCGATGCTGCCGATGATGGTCTGCGGCGGCTGGTGGAAGTCGGCTACCGACGAGCCTTCGCGCAGGAACTCGGGGTTGAAGACCAGCGACAGGCGGTCGCCCACGGCGCGGCCGGCGGCCTCTTCCAGCAGCGTGCGGATGCGGCCCTCGGTGGTGCCCGGGGCCACGGTGCTGCGGATGACGATGGTATGGTGGCTGTCCTTGCTGCGCAGGGCCTCGCCGATGGCGCGCATCACGGCGTCGAGCGCGCGCAGGTCGGGCATGAAGTTGGCCAACGCCGGCGTGGCCACCGAGATCAGCGAGACATCGGTGGCGTGCACCGCTTCGGCCAGGTCCAGTGTGGCGCGCAGGCGGCCGGCGCGCACGGCAGCGGCGATGAGCTCGTCTATGCCTTCCTCGACCACCGGTGACTGGCCGGCGCCGATCATCTGCACCTTGAGGGGGTTGATGTCCACACCCACCACCTCGTGCCCGAGTTCGGGCAGGCAGGCACAGGAAACGGCGCCGACGTAGCCGAGGCCGAAGATCGAGACTTTCAAGCGTTTACTCCTTGGGCGGTTGGTGCGGGGCAGGCGCTTATCAGCGCGTGGTTCCCGGCGTCAGGCGGCGTGGCGCACCACCTGCGCGCCGACCACGCGGCGCAGGAAGGCGTCGAACATCAGCAGCGACCACAGCGGCCCGCTGTGGTCTTGTGCGCCCGACTCGTGCTGGTCCACCAGACGCCGCAGCGTGGCCGGGTCGAACCAACCGGTCTCTTGCATCGGGCCGCCCATCAGCGCACCGCGCACGCGTTCACGCAGCGGGCCGCGGAACCAGCGCGCCAGCGGCACGGCAAAACCCATCTTGGGCCGGTACAGCACGTCGTCGGGCAGATACGGCTCCATCGCCTTCTTGAGCAGGTACTTGCCTTCGTTGCCGTGCATCTTGAGCGACGAGGGCAGCGTGGCCAGCCACTCGACCAGCGGGTGGTCCATCAGCGGTTCGCGCACTTCAAGCGAGTGCGCCATCGACGCGCGGTCGACCTTGGTGTTGATGTCGCCCACCAGGTAGGTCTTCAGGTCAAGGTACTGGATCAGCGCCAGCGGGTCGTCGGTGCCGGCGCGCGCCGCGTGGCCTTCAAAGATGCTGCGTGCGTTGTAGCCACCCAGTTCACGCCGCAGCGCGCTGCTGAACAGCGCGTCGCGTGCAGGGCCACGCAGCAGCGACACCGAATGAAAATAGCCTTCGACCGAACTGCGCGCCATACCTTCGAAGGTGGTCTTGGCGCGGAACATGCGCGGGGCCCAGTCGGCCTTGGGGTAGACGCGGCCCAGCATGCCGAACAGCGGCCGGCGCACGCCCGCAGGCAGTGCCGAGCGCATGCGCTCTTCCATCAGGTGCAGGCGGTAGCGGCGGTAGCCGCCCAGGCTCTCGTCGCCGCCATCGCCCGACAGCGCCACGGTGACATGCTTGCGCGCCAGCTGGCACACGCGATAGGTGGGGATGGCCGAGCTGTCGGCATAGGGCTCGTCGTACAGGTCGGCCAGGGTGTCGATGAGGTCGAAGTCGTCGCTGTCCACCGTTTCGACGCGGTGGTTGGTGCGGTAGCGGTCGGCCACCATCTGCGCGAACTGGCTTTCGTTGTAGGCCGGATCCTTGAAGGCGATGGAACAGGTGTTGACCGGCGCGTCGCCCGACAGCCCGGCCATGGCCTGCACCACGGCGCTGGAGTCGACGCCGCCCGACAAGAACGCGCCCAGCGGCACCTCGGCGATCATGCGCAGGCGCACCGATTCCTGCAGCCGGTGCTGCAGCTCGGCGCACGCATCATCCAGGCGCATGGGGTTGTTCAGCGTGAAGCGCACGTCCCAGTACTCGCGCGGCCGGCCCACGGTTTCACCGCGGCGGATGACCAGGCTGTGCCCGGGGGCCAGCTTCAGCGCCTGGCGGAAGATGGTGCGCGGCTCGGCCACGTAGCCCAGCGCAAAGTACTCTTCGATGGCCAGCGGGTCGATGTCGCGCTTGAGGCCCGGGTGGGCCATCAGGCTCTTGAGCTCGGAGCCAAACAGCAGCAGGCCATCGTCGAGCACGGCATAGAACATCGGCTTGACGCCCAGCCGGTCACGCGCCATGAACAGGGTCTGGCGGTTGCGGTCCCACAGCGCAAAGGCAAACATGCCGCGGAAGCGCTTGACGCAGTCTTCGCCCCATTGCTCCCAGGCATGGACGATGACCTCGGTGTCGCTCTTGGTGTGAAACACATGCCCGGCGGCCTGCAGCTCGGGGATGAGTTCCTGGTAGTTGTAGATTTCGCCGTTGAAGACCACCACCACCGAGCCGTCTTCGTTGAACAGCGGCTGCTGGCCGGTGGCGATGTCGATGATGGACAGGCGCCGGTGGCCGAAGCCCAGGCCGGGCTCAAGGTGCAGGCTGCCTTCATCCGGGCCGCGGTGCAGCTGCGAATCGTTCATGCGTTGCAGCACGGCGCGGTCGATGTCTGCCTTGCCGCGGATGTCGAACTGGCCGGTGATGCCGCACATGGGTCTCGTCAATCCTTCGTCGCGCGCCCCAGAAGGCGGTCATAAATGCCTTCGTAGGCGTCCACCATGGCCAGCAGGCTGAAGCGCATCTGCACCTGCCGCCGCCCTTCCAGGCCCCGGGCCCGCGCCTGCCCCACATCGCCTGCCATGGCCAACATCGCCGTGGCCAGCGCCTGCGCGTCGGCCGGCGGCACGATCTGGCCAGTGCTGCCGTGCGCCACCAGGTCGGCATTGCCACCGACATCGGTAGCCACCACCGGCAGGCCGCTGGCCATGGCTTCGAGAATGGTATTCGAGATGCCCTCGCCCAAGGACGGAAGCACGAAACAATCCAGACCGCGCATGACATCCGGCACGTCGCTGCGTTCACCCGCGAACCACGCGAAACCCGATAAGCCGGCATCGCGCAGGATGGCTTCGCACTCGGCACGCAGCGGGCCGTCGCCGGCCAGCACCAGGCGCAGCCGGGCGCTTGAGGCCGGCGCCTGGCGCAGCGCCAGCACGAAGGCCTGGGCCAGCAGGGTCTGTGCCTTCACCGTCTGCATGCGCCCCACCGTGCCGAAGACGAAGAGCCCGGGGGCGTCGAACGGGCAGCCTTGGGGCACGGCGCGCTGCGCGACCGGGGCAAAGCGTTCGGTATCGACACCGTTGTAGAGCTGGGTGATGCGCGATGGCGGCACGCCGATGGGTGCCACCAGGTGTTCGGCCAGGTCGCGCGACAGCGCCACGTAGTGCTGCACGAAGGGCCGGTAGGCACGCCGCGTCCAGCGGTGGTTGCGGTTGGTGAGGTGCAGGTCGGCCATGTCGCGCCCGTGTTCGCCGTGCACGCGCGCCGGCACGCCCGCCAGCCAGGCGGGCAGCTGCGCCTCCAGCGCCGCCAGGTTGCGCGTGTGTACCACCGACGGGCACAGCTCGCGGAAGATGCGCCACAGCTTTGGCAGCTCGCGCAGGCCCTGGCCGGGGGGCTTGCGCAGCGACACGAAGCGCACATCGTCCCGCTCGACGCGGCGCGCGAAGCTGGGGTCGACCTCGGTCAGCGCCAGCACCGCATGGCGCCAGCGCTCGGCCGGCAGCCGGTTGATGAGGTTGACGACGCCATTTTCCAGGCCGCCGACGCTGAAGCCGTGGACGACGTGCAAGACCAGGGGGCGCGCGTCGTTCACCGGGCGGCCAGGCGTCAGAGGCGCCAGACGCGCATCCCCGCAGCGCGCAGTGCGTCGGTATCGAAGCAGGCCTTGACGTCGATGAACGCCCCGCCCTTGACCAGCTTGCGCTGCATCTCTTCGACCGACAGCGCGGCAAATTCGTTGTGCGCCACGGCGGCCACGATGGCGTCGGCCCGCGGCAGGTCTTCCCAGGGCAGCAGGCGCACGCCGTACTCGTGCATGGCCTCGTCCGCCTCGGCCTGCGGGTCGGTGACGAAGACCTCGGCGCCGTAGCTGCGCAGCTCATTGATGATGTCGATGACCTTGCTGTTGCGCAGGTCGCCGCAGTTCTCTTTGAAGGTCAGCCCCAGCACGTTGACGCGCGCGCCCTTGATGTAGCTGCCGCTGGCGATCATCTGCTTGATGGTCTGCTCGGCGATGAACTTGGCCATGCCGTCGTTGATGCGCCGGCCGGCCAGGATGACCTGCGGGTGGTAGCCCAGCATCTCGGCCTTGTGCGTCAGGTAGTAGGGGTCCACGCCGATGCAGTGGCCCCCCACCAGGCCGGGCTTGAACTTCAGAAAGTTCCACTTGGTGCCCGCGGCCTCTAGCACCTCGCTGGTGTCGATGTCCAGCTTGTCGAAGATGATGGCCAGCTCGTTCATCAGCGCGATGTTCAGGTCCCGCTGCGTGTTCTCGATGACCTTGGCCGCTTCGGCCGCCTTGATGCTGCTGGCGCGGTGCACGCCGGGGATGATGATCTTCTCGTACAGCCTGGCCACGCGCTCCAGCGTCTCGGGCGTGTCGCCACTGACTATCTTCAGGATCTTGGTGAGCGTGTGCTCCTTGTCGCCCGGGTTGATGCGCTCAGGGCTGTAGCCGACGAAGAAGTCCTGCTTCCACTTCAGGCCCGATTCGCGCTCGAGCACGGGGATGCACACTTCTTCGGTCGCGCCGGGGTAGACGGTGGATTCGTAGACGATGGTCACGCCCTTCTTCATGTGGCGGCCGGCACTGGTGGACGAGCCCACCAGCGGGCGGAAATCGGGGATGTGCGCCTCGTCCACCGGCGTGGGCACGGCGATGATGATCATGTCGGCCTCGGCCAGCAGCGCGGGGTCGCTGGTGTAGACGGCGTGCCTGGCCTCGGCCATCTGCGCGTCTTCCAGCTCGCGCGAGGGGTCGGTGCCGCGCAGGCAGGCGTCGACCTTGTGCTGCGCGATGTCGAAACCGATGGTGCGGATCTGCTTGCCGAATTCGACGACGAGCGGCAGGCCGACGTAACCCAAACCGATGACTGCGATGGTGTTCATGGTGTTGCTGGCAGGAGTGAAGGGTTGAAGAAAAGGCTTAGCGCGACTGCATGGCGGCCAGGCTGGCTTCCAGCGCCGGCAGGTGGCGCGCCACGAAGGCGTCCAGCCGGGCGGCCGCGCCGTCTTCGGCCAGGCCCGGCATGATGAAGCTGATGGCTGCCGCGTCGTCGCCCTGGCCTGTCAGGCGGTGCGCCACCGCCAGCGCGGCGGCCAGGTGATCACTGGTGGTCAGGCGCCCGCCCACCCAGTAGACCTGGCGTACCTCGAGCCGGCGCGCCCGCTGCGTGCCAGTCGTGCTGACCGAGCGCACCTCGTAGGTGCGCAGGGGCACCGCGCGGCCGGCCACGCTGACGCTGGTGGTGCCGCTGGCCGTGCGGTTCCATTCGCGGTCTCCGGACTTGAGAAGCACGTTATCGGAACTGATGAGTTTGTGGCCATAGTGCTGGCGACGGTAGTACGCGACGTGCACCGCCACGGTGTCGGCGCCGTCGACATAGCTGCGGCTGGCCTGGGCCGTGGCGCCCTTGAACACTGGCTGCAACGGCAGCAGCGCATCCGTGTTGCCCTGCCCGGGCAGCCCCGGCAGCCCCAGCACGGGTGCCGGGCCCGATGCGCCATGTTCGAACTGCCACACGGCCGCGTGCGGCGCCGCCGCCAGCAGCACGGCAGCCAGCGCCAGGCCCCAGCCCGCGCCGGCGCGGCTGGCCTGCGCGCCGAGCACAGGTGCTGTAGCCACTGCGGCCGCGCTCAGATCCTCTTCGGGTTCGGTCCAGCGGGAACCAATGAAGAACATCAGGCCGATGACCACGCCGAAGAAGATCCAGCCGTAGATCAAGTGATCGACGCCTACTGCCAGGGTGTTGCTCGACAAGTGGCCCAGCATGACGATCATGTAGGCGCGCACCCAGTTCGCGACGATGGGCACCGCCAGCGACACCAACCAGAAGACTGCACGGTAGCGCAGCGAGCGGTAGTTGAGGTATGCGAACAGCGTGCCAACCATGAACGAGGCGATGAGATAGCGAATGCCACTGCAAGCCTCGACCACCGACCAGGCGCCCGAGGGGATGATGAACTGCAAGCCCTCGCGGTACACCGGTATGCCCGAGAACTGCAACGCGGTCACGGTGAAGTCGGCGGTGTATTCCATCATCGCCGCTGTCAGGAATTCGCCGAAGGGCACCATGAAGAACAAAAAGCCCAGCGGGAAGGCGATCTCGCGCGCCACGGCCGTGCCCAGCAAGGCAGGCACCGCCAGCACCAGCAGCGCCGTGGCGGTGCCCTGGGTGAGCGCGTTCACGCCGGCCAGTTCACCCACCATCCAGCCCAGGGCCACCACGGCCATGGGCAGCAGCCACAGCGGCTGCGGGCGGGGCTGCATCGTCGCCAACCGGTGGCGCCTGCGCCACACCAGCCACAGCGAGATCGGCGCCACCAGGTAGGCATGCGCAAAGGTCTCCGAGCGCGCCCAGATGCCCACCATGGCCTGCAGGGTGCCGAAGTACAGAGCCAGCAGCGCCAGGAGCAGCAGCAGCAGCAGCGGCAGGGTGCGGCGCCAGGCTTCAGGCAGCAGCGGCAGCGGCATCACTGCACTCACGCCGGCACCGCCGCAGCAGCGCCCAGGGCTGAGAGCCGGCCTTCGATCAGCGCCATGTGGGTACTCCAGTCGTAGGTTTGCAGCACGCGCCGGCGCCCCGCACCGCCGATGGCCGCGGCGCGTTCGGGCGCCTGCAGCAGCATTTCGATGCAGCGCGCGTAGTCGGCCGGGGCGTCGGCGGCCAGCACCTCGGCACCGGGCTCGGCCTGCAGCGCGTCCACGCAGGCGCCAGCGGCCACCACCGGCCGCGCCATGGCCATGGCCTCGAGGATCTTGTTCTGGATGCCACGCGCCAGGCGCAGCGGCGCCACCACCACCGCGGCGTGCTGCAGGTAGGGCCGCACGTCGGGCACGGTGCCGGTCACTGTGACGGCCTCATTGGCCAGCGCGCGCACGGCCGGCGTGGGGCTGCGGCCCACGATGTGCAGGCGCAGCGCCGGCCAGCGCTTGCGCAGCAGGGGCAGCACCTCGGCGGCAAACCAGCCCACGGCGTCGACGTTGGGCCAGTAGTCCATGGCGCCGGTAAAGACCAGCGGCAACTCGTCCTTGCCGAAAGGCGTGGCGCGCTGCGGGTCGGGCGCGAAGTACTGCGCGTCCACGCCGTTGTTCATGGCCTGCACGCCGGCAGCGGCCTCGGGCGCCAGGCGGCGGAACAATTCGGCCTCTTTGTCGGTGGCAAAGTAGGAGGCCTTGGCCTGCTGTGCCACGGCGCTTTCGCAGGCCAGCAGGCGCTGCCCCTCACGCCGGTACAGCCAGGACATGGGCCAGCGGTGGTTGGGCGCGTAGTCGGTCCACTTGGCCGAATCGACATCGACAAAGTCCACCAGCATGGGGATGCGCGGGTGGCGCTGCGCGTACTGCGCCATCGAAGAAGAAAACACCACCGTGGCGGCGATGTTCTGGCGCGCCACGGTCTCGTCGACCCAGCGTGCCAGCCCGGCGTGGCGGTAGTAGTGCAGCGTGAGCGCATCGCCGCTCAGCAGCCCGGCCAGGCTGGCCAGGCGCGCGCGGATGGGATGCAGGCGCTCGACGTGCAGGCTGGCACACAGGCCGCGCAGGTAGGGCAGATGCGTCTCGTCGGCCGGGTCGTCGACAAAGCTGCCCAGGTGCACGCGGTGGCCGGCCAGCAACTGCTTCAGCAGGTGGAAGCTGCGTACCTTGTCGCCCTTGTTGGGCGGATAGGGCAGGCGGTGCACCAGGTAAAGCAGGTCGGCCATGGCGCGGCCCTAGCCCAGGCTGCGGACGATGAAGGGCCCGAGCCAGTTGGCCACGCCGATGGGCAACTTCTTCCAGCTGGCGATGAGCAGCCGGTACTTGGCGTTGGCGGGGTTGTTCTGCGGCACCGTGTCGCGCTGGTACAGCCGGTATTCGTAGTGCAGCGGCTGCGGCTCGAAGCCCCAGTTCTTCTTGAAGGAGTAGGGGCCCGTGCCCTGCTTGCTGCGGCCGTAGTCGAACACCCTGAGCCCGCGCGCGCAGGCGCGGCGCATCAGCTCCCAGTACTTGAAATCATTGGCCGCCAGGTCACGCGCGGCTTCGTCGTCACCGGCGTAGTAGGGCAGCACCTCGTCGCGAAAGTAGAAGCTCAGTACCGATGACAGCAGCCGGCCATCGGGCCCGGTGACGGTGAGCACCTCGCAGTCGGCGCCGAACTCGCGCTGCAGTTCCTGGAAGTAGCGCTTGGGCATGGCCGGCGTGCCGTGGCGGTGCACGTTGTCGGCAAACAGTGCGAAGAAGCGGTCGACGTTGGCGTCGATCTCGCTCTTCAGGCCGTTCTTGATGCCCTTGCGCACCATCGCGCGCTGCTTGCGCGGGATGGCCAGCATGTTGGCTTCTTCCTCGGGCAGGATTTCCTTGCGGAAGGTGACGTACAGGTCTTGCTGCGGCCAGTCGGCGTGGCGCTGCACCATGTGGCGCAGTTCCAGGTGCGGCACGTTCAATGATCGGGCCAGGCGTTCGGCCTCAGCTTCCAATGCAGCGGCGCTGGCCTCATCCGCCGCGGCCACGCCGCCGTAGGCGGCAAAGGGCAGGCTGGTGAGCGAACTGCCGAACAGCCAGCTCTTCACGTGCGCCAGCGGCAGCACACCGGTGATGGGCGCATCGGCGCCGGTGCCGCTGCGCGCCAGCAGGAAGTGCGGCTCGTGGCCGAAGACATCGCGCAGGATGCGCTGCCAGCCAGCACGGTGAAAGAACGTGGCCTGCGGGCAGGCCAGGACAAAGGCGTCCCACGCGGCCAGTGCGCGGGCGTCCTTGGGGTCAAGGCGCGAAACGGTGGGCACGGTGCGTCAGCCCGCCGCGCCGGCGCGGGGCAGGAAGATCTGGTCCATGCGTCCCCAGCGGAAGTCGCCCAGCAGGCTTTGCAGGCGCGACTCGGTGCGGGCTATGTTGACGTAGTGCCGAAAGCGCGTCTTGACGTCGATGCCGGCCACGCGCGGCTGCCCAGGGTCAATCTCCCAGGGGTGGAAGTAGAAGACCGCGGCCTCGCGGTCCTGGCGGTTGACTCTTCTCAGCATCCAGCGCGACAGCGCATAGGGCAGCAGCCTGAAGTAGCCGCCGCCGCTGGAAGGCAGGTTGCGCTTGCCCAGGCGCAGCGTGGTCACGGGGATCTCCAGCATTCCGTTGGCCAGGCGATACGCAAAACGCGGCGAATCGGGCATGCCGTAGTGGTCATGCCTGATGGGGTAGATGCTGCTGCTGTAGCCGTGGCCGGTGCGCGCCAGTACATCGAAGGCCCAGAGGTTGCCGGTGCCGATGGAAAAGCTGGGCGCGCGGTAGCCGATCACCTGGGTGCCGGCGATGTCTTCGAGCAGCTTCTTGGCGCGCGTCACGTCGGCACTGAAGGCTTCGGGCGTGAGGTCGCTGACGCGCTCATGGCCATAGCCGTGGCTGGCCAGTTCATGGCCGTCGGCGACGATGCGGCGCACCAGCTGCGGGTAGCGCTCGGCCACCCAGCCCAGGGTGAAGAAGGTGGCCCGGGTGTCACGCGTGGCCAGCATGTCCAGGATGCGGTTGACGTTGCGCTCGATGCGGCACTCGCGCGCGTCCCACTCGTCGCGGCGGATATACGGCGCGAAGGCCGAGACCTGGAAATAATCTTCCACGTCGATGGTGAGTGCGTTGGTGATCGCGGGGGCCAGCATCGGTCAGGGTGGGGGAACAGGTTCAGCGTGCGCCGGCCAGCAGCCAGCTGTACAGGTCGGCCGCGATGCGCTGGGCCGCGCGGCCATCCCACAACTCGGGCACGCGCCCCTGCTTGCCGTGGCCGGCCAGGATTTCGGCCACACCGGCGCGGATGGCCTGCACGTCGCGACCGACCATGGTGTTTGTACCCTGTTCCACCGTGATCGGCCGTTCGGTGTTGTCGCGCAGCGTGAGGCACGGCACACCCAGGGCGGTTGTTTCTTCCTGCAGGCCGCCGGAATCGGTGAGCACCAGCCGGGCGCCCGCCATCAGGCCCAGCATCTCGAGGTAGCCCTGCGGCGGCAGCATGAGCATGCGCGCGGGGTCGACCAGCCCGCCCAGGCCAAAGCGCTCGATGTTGGCGCGCGTGCGCGGGTGCAACGCAAAGACCAGCGGCAGCTGGCGAGCCACTTCGCCCAGCACGCCCAGCAGCGGGCCCAGGGTGTCGGCGGCGTCCACGTTCGAAGGCCGGTGCAGCGTGACCACGCCCCAGCCCTGCGCGCCCTGCACCAGCGCCGGATCCATGCCGGCGGCGCGCAGCGTGTCGGCCACCGGGCGCGCCTGGGCCCGGTTGGACAGCAGCGAATCGATCATCACGTTGCCGGCAAAGCACACGCGCGCTTCGGCAATGCCTTCGCGCACCAGGTTGGCCGTGGCGCTGCGTTCGGTGGTGTACAGCCGGTCGGCCACCTGGTCGGTGAGCACGCGGTTGATCTCTTCCGGCATCTTGCGGTCGTAGCTGCGCAGCCCGGCCTCTACATGCACCACCGGCACGCCCTTCTTCACCGCCACCAGGGTGCAGGCCAGCGAGGAATTGACGTCGCCCACCACCAGCACGCAGCTGGGCTGGTGCTCGTCCATGGCCGGCTCGAAGCGCTTCATGACCTCGGCGGTCTGCACGGCGTGGCTGGCCGAGCCGACCTCGAGGTTGATGTCGGGCCGGGGCAGGCGCAGGTCGGCAAAGAGCTGGTCGCTCATGGCCGCGTCGTAGTGCTGCCCCGTGTGCACCAGCAGCGCCGGCAGGGGCGGCTGGTGCTCGGCCAGCGCGCGCAGGATGGGCGCCATCTTCATGAAGTTGGGCCGGGCGCCCACGATGCACATCACCGGGCCCTGCGGGCCGCTGCTCTTCGTCATTTGGGCTTGTCTTCGGTCTTGCGCACCGCACTCACCAGCTTCTGCAGCAGGGAGAGCGTCTGTACGTTGATGCGCTCCAGCCGCATCAGGCTGCGCTCAAGGCGCTGCAACTGGTCAGTGCGCTGGTCGGCAGTAAGGCTGGCGAGCTGCTTGCTCATGCCATCGGCCACCTCGGGCTCGAGCTTGAGCTTGCTCAGGTCCAGGTCCAGCACGGCGCCGGCCAAGCCGCCGGGCATCATGGGTTCACCGCTGGCCATGGCCGGTTGCGGCGCCTGCACAGCGCGCGAAGGCACTTCGTTTTCGGCCTGGAACTCACGCACCACTTCGTTGGTGTCGGCCACGGTGAGCAGGGTGCGCCCGGCCAGGAAGCCGGCCAGCAGCAGCCGGTCACACACCGCGTTGATGCGCCGCGGGATACCGCCGCTGGCCTTGTAGACGATTTCGAAAACGCCCGGCTCGAAGCTGGGCTTGCCCTGCGAGCCGGCACACTTGAGCCGGTGCTCCATGTAGCCGCGCGTTTCTTCCAGATCGAGCGGGCCGATGTGGCAGGTGGCGGCCACGCGTTGGCGGAACTGCTCCATCTCGGGCCGCTGCAATATCTCGCGAAACTCGGGCTGGCCCACCAGAAAGCTCTGCAGCAAGGCCTGGTTGCCGAACTGGAAGTTGCTGAGCATGCGCAGCTCTTCCACCGCGCGCGGCGTCAGGTTCTGCGCCTCGTCCACGATGAGCAGGCAGCGCTTGCCCTTGCTCGTCTGGCTGATGAGAAAGGCCTCGAGCGTGATCAGCAGCTCGGACTTGGGCACGTCCTTGACGCGAAAGCCGAAGGCCGCGCCCACCATGCGCAGCGTGTCTTCGGCGCCCAGCTGGGTGGTGACCAGGTGGCCGGTGATGACGTTGCTGCCGTTCAGGCCTTCGATCAGCGAGCGCAACACCATGGTCTTGCCGGCGCCGATCTCGCCGGTGATGACGATGAAGCCCTCGTTGCGCGACACACCGTACTCGAGGTAGGCCTTGGCGCGCCGATGCTGCTTGCTGGCGAAGTAGAAGGCCGGGTCGGGGTTGAGCTGGAAGGGCTTGGCGCTGAGGCCGTAGAAGGATTCGTACATTTCAGTGCCTTCTGCGCACCCGAAGGCGCGCTGCTAGGCTGCGGCCCAGAGCCGGTGGTGCGGATGCGCGTGCCATGGGTCAGAAGCGCAGGTTGGCCGTGGCCGTGAGGCTGGTTTCGCGGTAGGGGCTGGTGTCGCTGTTGAACACGGTGTAGCGCGCCGACAGCGAGGTGCTGATGCGCCGCGCGGGCTGGGTGGTCCAGCTCAGCGTGGCCGCGCGCAGCTTGTTGCCCGTGCCCAGCAAATTGGCGCTGGTGACCTGGCGCGAGCCAGTCAGGCTGATCGTGGACAGCGGCGTCAGGCGGTAGGACAGCGAGCCGTTGTAGCCGCGCAGCCGGGTGCCGCCGTCGTCGGGGTTTGCCGCGGTGACGTCCAGCATGCGCGAGTTGGACGCAAAGCCCTGCAGGTTGAGCGCGGCGCGCAGCCCGGTCCAGGCGAAGGCCAGATCCTGGCGCCGCTGCAGGCTGACGGCCGAGCTGAGCACGCCGCCGGGCACCTGTTCGTTCGGGTCCAGTTCTGGCTGCTGGCGCAGCAGTTCGCGCACCAGCAGGTCGCGCGCCACCTCATCGGGCTCTATGAACCGGTATTGCTCGAGCAACACCTGGTAGCGCGTGCGCGACTGACCCACACCCTGCGGGTCGCCGCCGCCGGTGGCGTCGCGCGTGTCGGTGTAGGTGAACGACGATCGCTGCATGCGGTGCGAAAGGGCCCACGAATGCGAGCGGCCGAAGTAGCGGCGGTCGGACTGCAGCCGTAGGCTGGTGCGCGGGGTGGGCGTCCAGGTCAGGCCGGCGCCCCAGTTGGTCTGGTTCTGGCGGTCGGCGGCACCCACATCGGTGGATTCGCGGCCGCCGTTGACGCTGAGCTGCAGGTCATGGTCCACCCTGTAGCTGAGCGAGAGATTGGCGCGCCCGCTGGTCGTCTGCCGGCCCACCTTGTAGTCGACGTCCTGCTGCGTGAGGCTCAGGCCCCAACCCAGACGGCCCTGCGTGGCCGAACTGAGCGAGAGCGAGCCCCCTGTGGTGACGGAGTCGGCGGTCGAACTGCCCTTGACCTCGTTGGCCGAGAGTTCCAGCCGCGCCTCGTAGTTGGCCACACCGCCCAGCATGCCCCGCACATAAGGTGACAGGCTGGCCGTGCCCACCTCAGCCCGGTTGGCGTTGGCCTGCGTGCTGTCAGCCAGCGTCTGCAGGCCCTGCGCCGACAGCGACTGCTGCGAGATCGTGGCCCGCGCGTCGACGAACAGCCAGCGCTCCACGGCCTCGGCGGTGAAGGCGGCGTTCAGGCTGTTCTGGATTTCGCGCGCATCGGCACTGCCGGATCGGAATAGCGCGTTGAGCGCATAGTTGAGCGACCCCTGCACCCGCCCGCTGCGGCTGGCCACCGTGATGCCCGGGCTCAGGCGCGTCACGAACTCGCCGCCGCTGGGGATGGTGGGGCTGGCTCGGGTTTCGGTGTAGGTCTCGGAAGCCGAAAACGCTGGCGTGACGGAAAAGGATCGCCCGGCGGACTGCGCCCATGCCGGCACGCCGGCCTGGCAGAGCGCCCCGAAGGCCAAAAGGGACAGTGATCTGCACAAACGGCGGTCGGGCATGGCGCGCTCAGGGCTGGCGTACCGGCTCGGCGCCTGGTGTCGGCGCGGACGCATCCTGCCCTTGCGCAGGCCCACTGCCAGCGCCGTAGCCGTAGCCATACCCGTAGCCATAACCATACCCGTAGCCGTGGCTGCCGTAAGCGCCCTGCGCCCCGCTGCGCGCCTTGTTCAGCACCATCAGCTTGAGCGGGCAGCTTTCGATGGTGGCCAGAGCCTGCTGCACCGTGGCCTGCAGCGTGCTGCCGGCATGCACCACCACGACGATCTGGCCCATGTGGCTGGCCAGCACGCGCGATTCGGTGGTCAGCAGCAGCGGCGGCGAATCGAACAGGATGATGCGGTCCTGGTAGCGCGTGGCCATGTCGTCCAGCAGCGCCTGCATGGCGGCGCTGGCCAGCAGTTCGGTGGCCTTGGGATGCGGCGACCCGCTGGGCAGGATGCTGAGCTTGTCAATGTTGGTGCGCAGCAGCACGTCGGCCATCTCGGCCTTGCCTTCCAGCAGGTCCAGCAAACCCGGCGCCGGCGGCAGGCCCAGCACGCGCAGCACCGAAGGCCGCGCCACGTCGGCGTCGACCAGCATCACCGTGTGGTCCAGTTCGGCGGCGATGCTCATGGCCAGGTTGATGGAGGTGAAGCTCTTGCCTTCACCCGCCACGGCGCTGGTGATCATGATCAGGTTGCCGTGCTTCACCGCCGCGGCGCCCTTGGCCATGGCGTTGGCGATGAGCGGGCGCTTCAGGACCCGGTACTGGTCGGCCAGGTGCGAGCGCGGTGAGTTGGGCGTGACGATGCCGGCCGCGGCGATGGTGTCGAGGTCGATCTCGATGCGACGGGACGAGGCGGCCGCCGCGTCCGGCATGTAATCGGGCACGGCCAGGGCTGCGGGCGCAACCAGTTCCGGGGGCAAGGGCTCGGCCACACGGGGCACAGGCGCCGCCGCCGCGGGGGCCGGGGCTTCGAACTCCGAGAGGTCCACGCCGGCCTGGCGCAGCTGTTCCAGCCGCCGCGCCGCCTGTTCGATCAAGCTCGTCATGGCTTCATACCAGTGCGTAGCGCCCCAAGAGGGACATGGCGATCAGGCCGGCTACGAACAGCCCGATCAGGCTGCCGGAGGCCGAGGCGAAGCGGATCAGCCGCATGCGCTCGAGACGGCGGTCGGCGTCGCTCATCACCAGCGTCACCACGCCCAGCAGGGGCAGGCCGGTCTTGGTGCGCAGTTCGCCCGCATCGCTGAAGGTGGGCCGCAGCTGGCTGCCGGCGAAGGCCAGCGCCGCGCCCGCCGCCAGCGCCGCCAGCAGCGCCACGGGCACCAGCAGCAGCCGGTTGGGCGACACCGGCCGCGGCGAGACGCGCGGCGGGTCGATGAGGCGAAACTCGGCCATGCCCGAAGCCACGTCGAGTTCACCCGACATCACCGCAGACTGCCGTCGTGCCACCAGGTCCTCGTAGTTCTTCTTGGTGATGGCGTAGTCGCGGTTGAGCTGGGCCGCCTCGGCTTCCATCTGCGGCGCGTTCTTCAACGAGGATCGCGCCTGGGCCAGGCGGCCGGAATACTCGGACACGCGCGCGCGCAGCGCTGCCACGGTGACCTCGGAATTGGCCAGCATGCGGTTGAGCTCTTGTGCAGCCAGGCTGCCGGCGTTGCCACCCCCTACGGGCCCGGCAGCGGCCGTTGCCATCGCGGCCTTGCGCAGCTCGATCATCTCCTTGCGCTTCTGCTCCTCGAGATCCTTGAGCAGCTTGCGGCCGGATTGCACGTCGGGGTGCTGCTCGGTGTAGCGCTGCAGCAGGCCGTCGAGATTGCGCTTGATGCCATCGATGCGGCCGTCGAGCTCGGGCGTGGACACCGAGATGGCAGACTCCTGCAGCAGGCTTTGCGTGGCCAGGTTGCCCGACTGCGTACGCTCGGCCTGCAGCTGCTGGCGGGCGGCGTCGCGGGCGTTCTCGGCCTCGCGCAGCTGCAGCCGGGCGGCTTCGAGCTGGCCGTTGATTTCGGCCAGGCGTGACGCCGCGTCCTTGCCGTCGGCGCTCTGCATCTCGGCGTTGCGCAGGCGGAATTCTTTCAGCCGGCCTTCGGCCTCTTGCAGCTTGGTCTCGAAAGTCTTGATCTGCTCGCTCAGGAAGGTCTTGGCCGAATCGGTGTCCTTGCGGCTGGCGCCCAGGCCCGATTCGACGAAGATGGAGACCAGCGACTGGATCACGCGCTTGGCCTTTTCCTGGTCAGGGTCACGATAGTTCAACGAATACAGGTTGATGCCGCTGGTGGTGCGGATCTCGATGGACTTGATCAGCTTGTCGATGAGCAAGTCCTGCTCGTTGCGGCCCTCGCTCTTGAGGTCGAGGTCAGCCATGCGGATCAGCTTCTCGATGTTGGGGCGGCTGATCAGGGTACGGCTGAGCATGCCGATCTGCTGCTCGACATTGGGCTGCACCGCCAAGCCCGCCATCAGCGGCTTGAGGATGGAATCGGTGTCGACGAAGATGCGGGCCGAGGCCTCGTACTGGTCGGGGATGCGGAAGACCACGATGACGCCAACGAGAGCCACCACCCAGGCGGCGATCAGGCCGTGCCAGCGGAACTTCCACATCCCGCTGAGGATGGCGAGAACCTGCTTGACGATCTCTTCCATGGGCGATCAGCTGACGGTCTAGGGGCGTCTGGGCGAGGCTTCTTGCTGCAGCTCAGAACAGGCTTTGCGGGATGATCAGAATGTCACCCGGACGCATCTCGACGTTGGCCGAAACATCCCCACGGCGGACCAGGTCACGCAGGCGCACGGCGTACTGCTTGTTGCCCTCGGCCGTGCGCAGGATGCTGGCGCCGTTGCCATCGGCAAAGTCGGTCAGCCCGCCGACAGCGATCATCACGTCGAGCAGTGTCATCTTCTGCTTGTAGGGCAGGAACTGCGGCTTGGCGGCCTCGCCGATCACGCGGATCTGTTCGCTGAACGGTCCCACGAAACCCGTGACGATCACCGTGACGATCGGGTCGCGCACATAGGTCGACAGTTTCTTTTCTACATCTCGCGCCACCTCGACCGAGGTCTTGCCCTGCACCACCAGTTCCTCTACCAGCGGCGCCGAAATCTTGCCGTCGGGCCGCACCGGAACCGACATCGACAAGTCGGGGTTGCGCCAGACGGTGATGTTGAGGTTGTCGCCGGCGCCTATGACGTAGCTGTAGTCGGGGGCGGCGGCGGTGGCGGGGGCGGGTGGCAGGCTCGAGCGCATCGAACCGCAACCGGCGAGGGTGCCAATCAGCACAATGAGTGATGCGAGCAAGCCGACGCGACGGTGCGGCAGAAGGTGCAGTTCGATCATGGGCGACTCTCCAGAACGACCTCGCCGGCAAGCATCCGAGCGTTTGCAGGTCAGTCTTGGATCATGTCACAGCCGGCAACCGCTACTGATCCGGCGCAGCGGGTTCGACATCGCACCGTGGAATATTCTTCACGCTTGCACCCTGCAGGCGTTTCAAAGTGTTTGCAGCAGTTGGGCCACCTGGGCTTGCTCTTCGGGCTTCTTGCTCCACTTGGCCAGCTTCTCGAGTTCAGTGCGTGCCAGGGTTTTGTCTCCCGCCTTGATGGCGATCTTGGCCAGATTGAATCTGAAGATAAACGCTTCCGGCGCCCGTTCCACCGTCTTCTTCTGAAGTTCGAGGCCGCGCGTGGCCTGGTTCTCTGCTGCCAGCGACATCGCCAGCGTGTCCATGAAGGCGGGCCGGTCGCGTACCAGTTGGTTGGCCTGCTCGGCCACGGCCACGGCCCCCTTCTCGCCGCGCTTGACCATCAACCAAGCCAGGTTGTTGAGTGCTGCAGCGTGGCGTGGCTGCTGCTCCAGTACGCGCTTGATGCGCAGCATGGCCTGGGCTTCGTCGCCCGTGCTCAGCGCGACTTCCGCCATGTAGTAATCGAATGATGCATCCTTGGGATTGGCGCGCTCCCAATCGGCGGCGAACCGCGCCGCCGCCGCTGCCGGACTGCCGACACGCAAATGCATGTGCAGCCGCTGCGCGATCAGCGAACTCTCGGTTGAACGCAAGCCGTTGCGCAATGCGTTCTGGGCAGCCTGGGTGTCCTTGAGCTTGAGGTGGATGTCACTCTCGTAGATGTACCCGGCCGGGTCTTTCGGTTGCTGCTTCTGAAGCGCGCGCGCCACCGTCAGCGCGTCGCGCGGCCGGTTGTCTGCCAGCGCCATCGCCATCAGTTGGCGCTGTGCCACCGCCAGGTCGGGCTGCAACTCGAGCGCGCTGCGCAGGCTGCGTTCTGCTGAGGCGCGGTCCTTCATCGCGAGATAGGTGTCGGCCAGGCGCAGCTGCGGTTGAGCCGACTGCGGGTTCAAGCCCACAAGTTGGCGGAAGGTGCTGACAGCTTGCTGCAGGTCACCACTGCCCAACTGGGCAGCGCCCAAGGCGTCCAGCACTTCGACGCTGTTGGGCAGTGCCGCTCGGGCTTGCTGAGCCGATTCCAGGGCGCGCTTCGTGTCCTTGGCGCGGATGTAAAAGTTGACTTGGGCCACTCGCAGCGATGTTTCGCTCGGTGAGTTCTTGATCGCCTCGGCAAGGATCTGGGCGACCTCGGTGTCGCTTCCACCCGAACGTGACGCCAAATCGGCCAGCGCGAGGCTGGCCTGGTAGTTTCGCGGGTCTTCCTTCAGCTGCTTCTCGAACCGACTGCGGGCAGTTTGCGCCTGACCGTCGGCCAGGTCCATCACCGCCAGCGTGGTGGCCGCGGGAAAGTAACGGGCATCGATCGTGAGCGCCTTCTCCAGGTCAGCCCGTGCCGGCGCATTGTTCTTGCGTGCGACCTGGATACGCCCGCGTGTGGTCAGCGCCATTGCAGAGGCCGGCTGCTTGGTCACCAGCGCATCGGCAGCGGCCAAGGCCGCATCGAGTTCGCCGCGCTTCATGCGCGCACTGATAAGGGCCAGGTCGGCAAAGCCGCCCTTGTCCTGGGTGGCGGCTGCTTGCAGTTCGGCGAAAGCGGTGTCGGTGTTGCCGCGGGCCAGTTGCGACAAGGCCACGGCGGTACGGAACTTTGGGTTGTCCGGCGCCAGGGTCGAAGCACGCAGGTACTGCGCCTCGGCTTTGCCGTGATTGCCGAGCTGCAGTTCCGCGTCACCAGCCAGGGCTGCGGCCTCGGCGTCATCCACCGTGCTTTCGAGCAGGGGTTGAAGCGTGACGATGGCCTTCGCCGGCTGACCCAGGCGCAGGTACACGGTGGAGAGCATGCGCCTGGGCAGAATCATGCGCGGGCTGCTTTGCAGTACCTTGCTGAGGTAGCTTTCGGCCATCAACAGCGAGCCGTTCTGGACCTCGATGGCGCCCGCCAGATAGAGAGTCCCCGTGTGCGTCGGGGCCACACGCAGCACCGCCTGATTGAGCTCACGGGCGCGAGCGAAATCGCGCTTCAGGAAGGCCACCTGGGCCTCGGCGAAGCGCGTCTGGATGTGGTTGGGCAGCACGGTCTTGAGCTGCGCGACCTGTGCTTCAAAGGCCGCAACGTCGCCCTTCCGCAGTTCCATACCAATGAGCGAGCGGTGGGCGGGCAGATAGGCCTTCTGTAACGCCAAGGCCTTGTGGAAGGCCTCTTGTGCCCCAGGCGCATCCTGCTTCACGAAGAGCAGCAGTTCGCCCTTGAGGTGCCACGCGTCATGCCGCTGCGGCTCCTTCGCGAGTACGCTGTCGACCATGCGTATGGCTTCGTCGAACTGTCCGGCACCGGCCAGGATGCGCGCACGCAGAATGAGTGCCGGGCCGTAATCGGCCTTGGCCTTGAGCGCATCGGCCAGTGCCTTCTCGGCGTCAACGCGGTCACCCTGCTGGGCCCAGGCATTGGCCAGAGAGGTCTTGAGGTCCGCGTTGGCTGCTGGCGTGCCCAGCGCGGGGTGGTCGGCATAGCCCGAGGTGAGCTTGCGGTATTGCCCACTGAAAAGCAGCGCGCGCGCAATCGCGGGCACGACCTCATCGTTGTCATAGCGCAGCTCGGCAGCCTTGGCCAGTTCCGTTGCTGCGGCAACCGGGTCGCCATCTTCCAGCAGCGCGCTACCCAGCAGGTACCGCGCCTCGGCCGAGTCGGGCGCGATTTGCAGGGCCGCCTTGAACTGGATCACCGCCGCGCGGGTGTCCTTCTTGGCAAGGTGCTGCTTGCCGCTGGCCAGCAGGCTGGCAGGCGTATCGCCGCGGCAGCCCGTGAAGGCTGCCGAGCCGAGGGCGAGCACGAGTGCGGCCAGGGAGAGGAGACGGTTCATTCTTGTATTCCCTGTCAAATCGGAGCGCGTTGCTCGACCACTTGATGGCCAGACGCTTCAACGGTAAAGCGTGGGCGGACTGACGCCCAGAATCTGGGGAGCGCGAACGATACCGCCATCGGCCCGGGGCGAGTGACGCAACGATACCCAAAGGTGGTTTTCGAGGAACTTCTCGTGCAAGCCCGAGGAACTGTTGATCACTACTAGCAGGCAGGCCGCCAGCGAGATGCGGTGTGTACCTGCCAGGGCTATGGTCTGGTTGAGGTTGCCGCCGCCGTGCAGCATCTGCGCGAACACCACTAGGCAGAACATCAACCCCACGTGGAAGACAACGCTGCCCAGCGTGGCGCAGTCAACGTGGTGGCTGAAGGTCATAATCATGGATGCTTGCGGACCGATCTCGCCCTGGCAGGCAGGCCTGCTGGCTCCTGGCGCCTGTCTTGTCGACGGGGCCCAACGGGAGGGCAGCGTCCCCACGCACACCCACTTGCACGATGACGCTGCCGCCGGAGCGGCGCTATTCCCGCGAGGAACCGTCGGGCGCGGCGAGTACCTCTGACGGACTGTAAGCAATAGCTACGTCATGCCGCAATCCCCGTCATGAAGGGCTGCCGTGACCTTCGCCACATTGCGCCAAGTGCGGAGACCTGCTTGCCCACGGCATGGGCGGCCGAACTGCGCTTGCGGGTGCCTCGCCGCGCCGGTGCTTTGGCTGCGCGGCGCTTCGGAGTCGTGAAGGTCGCTGCGGAAGCGCTGGCCCGGATGTCGAAAATTCTTACAGCCGGCGGCGCCGTCTCTGCTAAGTCGTTGATTTACAAAGTTGGCACACCGGTTGCTTAGAGAATGGTGCGGCGGCTTGCCGTCATCCCGAAACACGCAAGGAGTTGGAAAGTGAACATCTTCAAGAAGCTGGCGTTGGCTGCGGCCCTGGTGGCCGGTTTTGGCGCAGCTAGCGCCTCAACCGCCCTTGGCGGGGGCGGCGCTGCCCTGCAGGGCGTCATTAACAATCTCTACGGCTGCGCCGCAGACAGCTTTGGCCCGGCCTGTAGTCCGGTTACCGATGCGCCGAATGTGAATACAGACCAACACGCTCCCGATGAGCTTTGGGCGTTGAACGCTTCGGGCGGCTCTGTTACCAGCTTCATCATCTCGCTGGCCGGGTTTGCTCCGTTTCACACTTTCGGCGTCTATGACGCCGCCAATTCGGGTAACTTCGTTTCCCTGTTCTCCGGTGCTACCCAGTACCTTCCCGGTGCGCAGGTCACAGTGAGCATCGTCGGGCTGGGCAATGCTTTCTTCGACGCTGGAAGCGTCCTTGTCAACGGCGCGGACTCGGGCAAGAACTTTGCCTCGAACGCCTTCGGTTACTTCTTGGGTGTCAGCAATATCAGCGAAACTTGGTACTCCCAGACTTCACTGAACACCGACGGGCAAGACCACATGGTTGCCTACCGCGGGGACGGTGACACCATCAGGATCCCGGGTTATGCCCAAGGCGAGTGGGCCTCCAATGAGTACATCCTGGCGTTTGAAGATCTGGCAGGACCTCAGGGCCCCAGCGACAGGAACTTCACCGACTTGGTGGTCTTGGTGGAATCGGTCAGGACCCTTCCTGAGCCGGGCACTTTGGCCTTGGTCGGTCTGAGCCTCGCCGGCCTTGGCGCCTTGGCGCGCCGCCGCCGCAACGCCTGATTTTCCAGGGATCCTTGCGCCAAGAGGGCGGTCTTCGGGCCGCCCTTTTTCGCATTTCAGCGCTGGATCACCGAGACTTGTCCGAGTTCAGCCTGCAGCCCTGCGGCGCCTTTTGCGCACGAGTCGCTCCCTGCATCCCGCCCCGGCCGCACCAGCCGCTTCAGACCGAGCGGCTGCTGCTCTTGAACACCCTGAACAGCCCCTTGCGGGCGAGATGCAGCGCCAGCAGGTGCGGCGGCATGCGCAGCGCATGCCCTCTCAGATAGAGGGCTGCGCGCGCCAGCACGTCAGCCCGCCCGGTTTGGCCTGTCCGGCTGTCCAAGAACGCATGTCGGTACAGGCGGTCGAGTACAGCCAGACGCAAACTTCCCATGCCTGAATCCTTGCGAAGCTGCGTCTGCACCGGGCTCGGGATCTGCATCTGGAGCATGCAAGCCAAGTACCTGACCGCCAGGTAGGTGGGCCAAACCAGGTGGAGCCTGCGGGCCCGTTCGATCAGGCGATCCCAGAAGCGGGGGTCGGCTTCGGCGAACTCCGTGCACAGGGCCTGAAGGTCCAGCAGATCCCGGAGCGCGTGGATGGTCTCTCCTTCGTGGAACAGATGGACCGCGCTGTGGATGACGATGTCTTCGCGCAGCGGAATGCGCAGCCGCGAATCGGGCAACTCCGCACTCCGGTCCAATAGTTCCTGGACCTCGGGCACGTCTGCCGCCGTCAGGGGCAGGATGTTGTGATGCACGTCGAGCGTGGTGCCGCGCTTCAGATGCACGAAGGGTGGCAATTCGTGCATCCAGCGGCGGTAGTAGCGATCGTCATACGGGTCGACCGCGCCTGCGGACCAGCCATGAAGTCGCAGCGCCGCCTCGACCTGGTTCAGGCACTGTCTCGGCACCAGTAGGTCTATATCGCCAAAGAGCCTGCCGCGCGACGCCACCAGGTGGCCCATCACATAGGCGCTGCCCTTCAGCAGGACAACAGGAATCTGCAGGTCGCGCAGAGCGTGTTCCAGATGATGACATTCCCACCGAATCGCATCGTGTTGATGTTGGCTCAAGCGCCTCGCAGCCAACAGATGCGGACGCGCCGGGCTGGGCACGCTGTCCTGCAGCCCCGCCTCTTCGATCACGTGGGCCAACCGGGCCATCAGGTTCGCAGCCCGGGCTTCGCGCAGCACGGCGTTCCAGGTCGACAGGCCCGCACGGGCCAGCACCTCGGGTTGTTTCAGGCCCTGCACCAGTTGCTGACGGGCCGACAAAGGCCCCAGCCCGGGCCCGGCATGGCTCAGAGGGCTCACACCGCGTCCGGCGCCTGTTCGGACAACCAGTCGAATACCTCCACGGCCTCTTCCAGACTGCCGTAGCGAAAGTCGAAGGTGCTGCATGCGCGGACCAGCCGGCTCATTGTCGAAAACCCCAGCGAACCCAAGTTCGAGTAGTTGAAGGCGTTGCTCGCCACTTCGATGAAGGTCTGTCGCGGGCTGCGTGGCGTCAGCAAAGCGTCTTCTCCCTGGGCCCAGCGCGGGAAGACGACCCAGGTGGCCGGTGCCGTGCGATGCATGGCGCTGACGCTGTCCGGCGGTGGGCACAGGTGGGCGACCAACCCCTTGGCCGTGTCGTAGGTGGCCGGCCCCCAGCGGGCCCCAGGCGCGAAGCGGCGGATCACGTCGATCGAGGTATTCTTCAGGTTGATCGGTCGTGCCAGGGCGCTCAGCTGCAGCGTGTACGGATCGATCAGGCACATCTCGTCGGACAGCAGGCGCCAGCCTCGCATCGCCAGCGCTGCGCACAGCGTGCTCTTGCCGGAACCCGAAGGCGCGGGCAGCAGCAGCGCGCGGCCGTTGCGCTCCAGGCAGGCGGCGTGCAGCATGAGCCACTGATGGCAACTGGCCGCGATGGTCCAGTTCAGGCCCCACTCGAAGAAGGCCGGCGCCTGTTCCAGTGGCAAGGGCTCGAACGGTTCTACCCCGTCGACCGCAAACACTGCCTGCGGGCGCAGCCAGCGGCGCAGGTTGGCGGGGAGTTTGACCTCGACGTCGAAATCCGTGAAGTCCGGGTTGAACGTGACGGGATGCTCCGCGTACGCGTGGTGCAAGTAAGGGGCCAGCGAAGGGAGCCTGCAAAGAACGCGTATGACCAAGGGCCCGGTCTGCAGGCCGATGGCACCCGACGCAAGGCCTTGCCTGAGCGTGCCGAGATCCAGGTCTGCCACGCGCTGCCAGCGTCCACCCGCCGCCTGCAGCACGCTACACCAGGCCGACCCTACGCAGGTGCGCCAGGGCGGGGCTGGCCGCGCAGGCCGCGGTTGAGGCGTCGCCATCCGGAGCACCCGAGAGAAAGTCTCGCAGGGCGCTGGCATGCACAGAGTCGAGCGCGTGGGTGTCGCCGGTGCGCTGATCGAAAACGACCGCGCCGTCCTCGAAGGACGTCCAGAGAAGATGGTAGACCTGCTCGACGACGGGCTCGTGCTGCCGTCCTGGCATCACGCCACGATGCCGTTGGAGATCAGATAGGTCTTGATCTGCTCGGAACCCCACTGCGCACCGGCGAAGGGCTCGTAATAGCCCTTCGCGACCCATTCGGACCAGATGGTCGTGATGGTTTGTACAGTGGCTGCAGCAGGCGAAATGACCGCGCCGTTGCCGCCCTTGATGTTGAGGTAGGCGGCGATGAGGTGAAAGGCGACCTTGTAGGGGTCTTGATCTCCGGTTCTGTCGAGAACCTCGCCCATCGTCATCGATCGATAATCTGGGCTGGGATCGGGTTCCTTGATAATAAATAATGTAGAACCAGCGCTTGAGCCCCTCACAAACGTCGGGTGAAAGGGCGTGCTGGGAGGCACCGAAGCCGGCCAGTGGTACGCGCCTACCCCCGGGGTCTGCTGCGCCTTGTAGTTGCCGGGGGACTCAGCGTTCGTGCATTCGCCGTACTTGCCCTGCTGGGAAATGCTGGTGTTCTTTGACAGCGAACGCGAGGGCGTGAAGCAGGTGACCCCCAGCGCTGGCTGACTGGCCAGGCTCAACACGGCGGGCGTGGCGGCCACACCTGCGCCGAGAAACCTGCGGCGACGGCCGTCGGTCTGACCCGCGACGGGCGGGACGGGCGGGACGGGTTTGCTGGTGGAATCGTGTGACATGGCTGACTTCAAGACTGGGCCGGCGGCAATGGCAGAGAACAAGCATATACCTTGCCCAGCCGCCAAACCACCCCGCGTTCAGACGTGCAAGCTGGCGCCGTGCTTGATTTCTCGGCCTGGGGGCCTTGCTCGGGGAAGCCCCTTGCGCCGGTCGGTCTCTGCAGGTTTGTAAGGAAATCCGACACCCATGAACTGGGGTCGGCACCCGCTGTTGCTGCCGCAAGAGCGGCCCGCAGCAGACGGCTGAAAGCCCGCGCGGTGCAGGTGCGGGCTGCGCGGGCACCGCTTGCGCATGCCCCCGGGCCTGCTGGTCCGCCACCTGGCCACCAAGACCTTGATGCGCCCGGCCAATGACGCACAGCCAGCAGCCGAGCCCGAAGGCGCGCGCCCACAACCCTGACACCGGATTCGGCGTGCAGGAATCGGCGCTCACGCCATCTGCGTACGCTGGCGAGCAGTCGCGGCGCCCTGGCTTGCCTATGCTCGCCACGTTCACCCCAAGGCCCCCTTGCACTTTCCATGCGCCCGACCGCCGCAAACCCTGCCCTGCCTTCCTGGCGCTGCGCCAGGGAGCAGGGCTTCGCGCCGCTCCGCATCCTCTCTCAAGACGGCCAGATGTCACGCCACCCCCTCAAGGCGGGGGTTGTGGCCGTCGGTAGCACCTGCTTACAGTTCCTTAATCGTACGGGGCTTCAGCACCTGCAGCCAGGGCATCCGCTGAAGGCCTTTCCCGTATTGCAGTACCGAAATCATGCAGCCGGCAGCACTCGCAGATTTGCGCCAGAGGGATTCGGAATTTTCCGCCTTGCCAGCAGTCGCGAAGCCGCTCCACAACGTCTTACCGAACCGCACCAGCCCGGCCACAAGCCGGGCCTGAGCCGGAAGTTGCCATGATCAGAATCTTCAGCCACTACGTACACCGAGCCACGCTGGGCAGCATCTTCTTCGACGCTGCGCTGGTGTTCTTCCTGATCCTGTGCGCGCTCATGCTCCAGGCTGGCGGCAGCCTGAACGAAGCCATGCCGCTGGCTGGCACGCACGTGGTGTCGCTGGCGGCCTGCCTGTTCGTCATCAACAGCGCGTCGGGCCTGTACGAAAAGTCATCGGCCACCTCCTTCGGCCAGTCGTGCACGCGCGCGGCCATCGCGCTGATGGTCGTTCTGCCGCTGACCTATCTGATCTTTGCGCTGCTGCCGCTGGACATGGCGAGCCGCGGCGCCGTGCAGTTGTCGGCCCTGGCCGGCGTCACCGCCGTGGTGATGCGGCGCGCCTACCTGTCGCACTGGGCCGCCGTGCCGCAGGCGCGCACGCGCATCCTGGTTTTCGGCGCCGGCAGCGCGGCGCAGGTGGTGGGCAGCACGCTCAAGGCCTCTGATCCCAACGCCCATGTGGTGGGCTACATCGCCGGCCCGAACGAGAAGGACAACGCCGTGCCCGCGGGCGAGTTGCTGCCGCTGACTGGCACCCTGCCCGAGACCGCACGCCACCTGGGCGTGGATGAGATCGTGGTGGCCCTGACCGAGCGGCGCTCGGGCAGCATGCCGCTGCGCCAGCTGCTCGACTGCAAGCTGCACGGCATCAAGGTCTACGACCTGAACACCCATTTCGAGAAGACCCTGGGCCAGATCCGCATCGACTACGTCAATGCCAGCTGGCTGATCTTCTGCGACGGCTTCAACCAGGGAACGATGCGCACCCTGGTCAAGCGCGTGTTCGACATCTTCTGCTCCAGCTTGCTGTTCCTGCTGGCAGCGCCGGTGATGCTGATCACGGCGCTGGTGATCGTGCTCGAAAGCCGCGGGCCCGTGCTGTACCGGCAAGAGCGCGTGGGCCTGAACGGCCGCAACTTCAAGGTGATCAAGTTCCGCAGCATGCGCACCGATGCCGAGAAGGACGGCAAGCCGCGCTGGGCCACCACCAACGACGACCGCGTCACGCGCGTGGGCCACATCATCCGCCGCCTGCGCATCGACGAGCTGCCCCAACTGTTCAACGTGATCAAGGGAGAGATGAGCCTGGTCGGCCCGCGCCCCGAGCGCCCCTTCTTCGTCGACCAGTTGACGCAGGAGATCCCCTTCTTCGCCGTGCGCCACAGTGTGAAGCCCGGTGTCACTGGCTGGGCCCAGGTGCGCTACCAGTACGGCGCCACGATCGAGGATTCGCAGGAGAAGCTGCAGTACGATCTGTACTACGTGAAGAACCACACCCTGTTCCTGGATCTCGTCGTCCTGTTCGAGACCATCGGCGTGGTGCTCACGGGCAAGGGCGCGCGCTGAGCCCAGGCACTGGGTCGGCACCCGTCATGGCCCGCCTTCGTGCGGGCCTTCTTTCATGCCCCGCAAGGGCTCGTGAGCGATGGGTGCACGTGCGGCCGACCTGACGATCTACGGCTACGCGCTGGCGGCGCTGGTGCACCTGGCCTTTGCCGGCTACGTGCTCGTGTCGGGCCGCTTCCGCCACGAAGGCAACCGCACCTCGACCCTGTTCCTGGCCGCGCTGCTGTGCGGCGGCTTCTGGGCCGCGGCCACGGTGGCCGATGCCTTCTCGCGCAACACCGGCTGGCTGTTCGCGGCCAGCGTGCTGGATCTGGCACGCTACGGCTTCTGGTACGCCTTTCTGCTGATGCTGGTACGGCCTTCGCGCCCGGCCGGCAAGCGCGGCAGCGGCGCCTGGCTGGTGTGGGTGGCGGCGGCCCTGGTGGCGGGCAGCGCGGCCATTCTGCTGGTGCGGGCGCTGGCGCAGCAGGTCGATGCGCCACCCTCGCGCCTGATGCTGAGCCTGGCCCTGGCCATGCCCGTGCTGGGCCTGGTGCTGCTGGAGCAGTTGTTCCGCAACCTGGGCGACGACTCGCGCTGGAACGCCAAGCCGGTGTGCCTGGGGCTGGCCTGCATCTTTGCCTTCGACGTGTACCTGTATTCCGAGGCCCTGCTCTTCGGCCGCTTAGACGAAGACGCGCTGAGCGTGCGCGGCGCGGTGCACCTGCTGTCGGTGCCCTTCCTGTTCGTGGCGGCCAAGCGGCGCGCCGACTGGATCGCCAAGATGCAGGTCTCGCGCACGGCGGCCTTCTACTCGGCCACGCTGCTGCTGGCCGGGCTGTATCTGCTGTTCATGTCGGCCATCGGCTATTACGTGCGCTACTTTGGCGGCGACTGGGGCCGGGCGCTGCAACTGTCACTGCTGTTCGCCGGCTTCGCGCTGATGGCGGTGCTGATGGTCTCGGGCTCGCTGCGCTCGTGGCTGCGGGTGTTCGTGGGCAAGCACTTCTTCAGCTACCGCTACGACTACCGCGAGGAATGGCTGCGCTTCACCGCCATGCTCTCGGCCAAGAGCGCGCCGCAAGAGGTGGGCGTGCACGTGGTGCGCGGCCTTGCCAACATGGTCGAATGCCCGGCCGGCAGCCTGTGGGCACGCACGCCCGGCGAAGACCGCTACACCCAGGCCTCGCGCTGGAACATGCCCCCGGTCGAGGCCGAGGAGCCCGCCGATTCGGCCCTCATCCAGTTCCTGCAGGGCAAGGGCTGGGTGGTCGACCTCAACGAGTTCCGCAACGCCCCGCGCCGCTACGGTGACCTGGCCCTGCCCACCTGGCTGCTGGGCACGCCCAATGCGTGGCTGGTGGTGCCGCTGCAGGTGGGTGACGATCTGCTGGGCTTCGTGCTGCTGGCCCACCCGCGCACGCCGATGGAACTGGACTGGGAAATGCGCGACCTGCTCAAGACCGCGGGCCGCCAGGCGGCTGGCTTCCTGGCGCAGATGCAGAGCACCGAGGCCTTGCTCGAGGCGCGCAAGTTCGAGGCCTTCAACCGCATGTCGGCCTTCGTCGTGCACGACCTCAAGAACATCGTCACCCAGCTGTCGCTGATGCTCAAGAATGCGGAACGCCTGCACGCCAACCGCGAGTTCCAGCAGGACATGCTGTTGACGGTGGAGAGCTCGCTGGAGAAGATGCGTCGGCTGATGCTGCAGTTGCGCGAGGGGGCCACACCGCCCGGGGGCAGCCGCGGCGTCGAATTGGCGCCCATCGTGCGGCGGCTGCAGCTCACGGCCCAGGCCCAGGGGCGCGAACTGGTGGCCGATCAGGTCGAGCGGCTGTCCACGCGCGGCCACGACGACCGGCTCGAGCGGGTGCTGGGACACCTGGTGCAGAACGCCTTCGACGCCACTCCGGCCAACGGGCGCGTGTGGCTGACGGTGCAGCGCCAGAGCGGTCAGGTGCGGGTGGATGTGGGCGACACCGGCGCCGGCATGACGGAAGAGTTCATCCAGGAGCGCCTGTTCCGCCCCTTCAACACCACCAAGCACCATGGCATGGGCATCGGCAGCTACGAAAGCTTTCAGTACATCCGCGAACTCGGTGGCAGCATCAGCGTGGCCAGCCAGCTAGGCCAGGGCACGGTGGTCACGGTGCTGATGCCCTTGTTCGAGGCCCAGCGCGGCTCGGACCTGCTGCGCCCCGAAGAAACGCCCTCTACCTGAGCATCCCCCAGTGAGCAACCACGGCTCGACCCCCCTGCTGATCGTCGAAGACGACCTCGCGCTGCAAAAGCAGATCAAGTGGTCGCTGGACCGCTTCGAGTCGGTGACGGCCAGCGACCGCGAAAGCGCGCTGCTGCAGTTCCGCCGCCACCAGCCCGCCGTGGTGACCATGGACCTGGGCCTGCCGCCCGACCCCGATTCGGTGTCCGAGGGCTTCAAGCTGCTCGAGCAGATGCTCGACATCGACGCCGGCGCCAAGGTCATCGTGCTCACCGGCCAGAACGACCAGGCCCATGCCTTGCGCGCGGTGGCGCTGGGGGCCTACGACTTCCTGGCCAAGCCCTTCGACCCCGAGGTGCTGGGCCTGACAATCGACCGCGCCTGGCGCCTGGCCGAACTGCAGGCCGAGAACCGGCGCCTGCAGGCCCTGCGCCAACCCGACGCCATGGCCGGGCTGATCACCCGCGACCCCGAGATGCTGCGCATCTCGCGCACCATCGAGCGCATCGCCAGCAGCGACGCCACCGTGCTGTTGCTGGGCGAAAGCGGCACCGGCAAGGAAGTGCTGGCGCAGGGCGTGCACGCCGCGTCCAAGCGCACCGGCCGCTTTGTCGCCATCAACTGCGCGGCCATCCCCGAAAACCTGCTGGAAAGCGAGCTCTTCGGCTACGAGAAGGGCGCCTTCACCGGCGCTGCCAAGACCACGCCGGGCAAGATCGAGACGGCGCACAACGGCACGCTGATGCTCGACGAGATCGGCGACCTGCCGCATTCGCTGCAGGCCAAGCTGCTGCGCTTCCTGCAAGAGCGCACCATCGAGCGCCTGGGCGGGCGCCAGGAGATCCCGGTGGACGTGCGCGTGGTCTGCGCCACGCACCAGGATCTGAAAGCGCT
The DNA here is from genome assembly GCA_022842305.1 of Rubrivivax sp. Taxonomy (GTDB): domain Bacteria; phylum Pseudomonadota; class Gammaproteobacteria; order Burkholderiales; family Burkholderiaceae_C; genus Rubrivivax. The sequence goes on along the minus strand of JALHPY010000003.1, from coordinate 15,540 downwards.
GATCAAGGAAGCCCGCTTCCGCGAAGACCTGTACTACCGCCTGGCCGAGATCGTGATCAACATCCCGCCGCTGCGCACGCGCAATGGCGACGCGGTGCTGCTGGCCCACGCCTTCTTGCGCCGCTTCGCGCAGGACCAGCGCCGCAACGGCCTGAGCTTCAGCGAAGATGCCCTGCGCGCCATCGAGTTGCACCCCTGGCCGGGCAACGTGCGCGAACTGCTCAACGCCATGAAGCGCGCCACCATCATGGCCGATGGCGAGCGCCTCACCTGCGACGACCTGGGCCTGCCGCCGCCACCCGACGGCAGCAGCAGCGGCGGCGGCGTCGAGCAGAACGACCTGGACCTGCGCAGCGTGCGCGAGGCGGCCGAACGCCAGGCCATCATCACTGCGCTGGCGCGCGCCAATGGCAACATCGTGCGCGCCTCCGAAATGCTGGGCGTGAGCCGCCCCACGCTCTACGATCTGATGAAGCGCTTGGCCATCAAGTAGGCGCTCCGCGCTGCCCGTGCGCGCCACCCTCGCTTGCGCCACCCTCCCGACCGGCATCGAGCCGGCCCTACCCAGAGGAAACTCTCGATGACCCGCATCCTTGCTGCCACCTGCCTTGCCATCGCTGCCCTGTCCCTGGGCGGCTGTGGGGGCGACACCGAGCAGGAACAGATCGCTGCCGCCCGCGCATCGATCGAGAAGCAGGACCACAAGGCCGCCATCATCCAGGCCAAGAATGTTCTGCAGAAGAATCCGCAGTCGGCAGAAGGGCGTCTGCTGCTGGGAAAGTCCCTGCTGGCCAGCGGTGACCCGGTGGCAGCGCTGGTCGAGTTGCGCAAGGCCCAGGATCTGAAGGCGCCCGACGAGGCATTGCTGCCAGAGCTGGCACGCGCCATGTTGCTGACTGGCGAAGAGGCCAAGGTGATCGCCCAGTTCTCGGGGGTCGCTCTAAGGGACAACACGGCCACCGCCGATCTGCAGACCTCGGTGGCGGTAGCACACGCCACACTGTCAGACACCGAGAAGGCTCGCGAAGCAACCCAGGTCGCCTTGCAGGCCACGCCCATGTATGCGCCGGCGGTCATCGTCCAGGTGCGACTGAAGGCAGCAGAAGGGGATTTCGACGGTGCCTTGTTCCTGCTGGACGAAATCCTGGCCAAGGAGCCGGGCCACGAACGCGCCGGCGTCCTGAAGGGCGAGATCCTGGTCGGCGCAAAGAAGGACGGCGTGGCCGCGCTCGACACCTACAAGAAGGTGCTGGCCGCGCACCCGCGTTCGATGCCGGCCAACGCCGCGGTGATCACGCTGCTGTTCCAGCAGCGCAAGGATGCCGAGGCCCGCGCGCAGATCGAAGAACTGAAGAAGATCGCCCCCAACCACCCCGAAACCCTGTTCTTCGAGGCCCAGGTGGCCTTCAGCGACAAGGACTACAAGCGCAGCCGCGAGATCACCGACCGCATGCTCAAGCAGATGCCCGAAAACGTGCGCGTGCTCGAGCTTGCCGGCGCGGCCGAGTTCAGCCAGCGCCAGTACCCGCAGGCCGAGTTCTTCCTGGGCAAGGCGCTCAAGGGCGCGCCCGGGCTGCTACGCGCGCGCCACCTGCTGGCGCAGACCTACCTGCGCACCAGCCAGCCCGACAAGGTGATCGAGCTGCTGCAGCCGGTGCTGGCCGGCAAGCAGGTCGACGGCACCACGCTGTCCATGGCCGGCGAGGCCTGGCTGCAGATGGGCGACACCCAGAAGGCCGAAGCCGCCTTCCAGGCCTCGACCAAGGCCTCGCCCGAAGATCCGCGCGTGCGCACCACCGCGGCCATGTCGGCGCTGGCGCGCGGCAACACCGGTGCCATCGCCGAGCTGGAAGACATCGCCTCGCAGGACAAAGGCGTGCGCGCCGATCTGGCGCTGATCAGCGCGCGCCTGTCGCAAAAGGACGTGGCGGGCGCGCTCAAGGCCATCGACGGGCTCGAGCGCAAGCTGCCCGAGCAGCCGCTGGCGCACAACCTGCGCGGCCGCGTGCTGCTGCTCAAGAAAGACATCCCTGCGGCCACCAAGTCCTTCGAAGTGGCGCTGAGCAAGGACGCCAATTTCTTTCCGGCCATCGCCAGCCTGGCGGCCATCGAGCTGAGCCAGGGCAAGCCCGACGCCGCGCGCAAGCGCTTCGAAGACCTGATCAAGGCCCAGCCCAAGAACTACCAGGCCCTGCTGGCACTGGCCGAACTGAGCGCGCGCACCGGCGGCACGCCGGCCGACGTGCTCAAGCTGATGCGCGACGCCGTCAGGTCCAGCCCTGGCGACGCCGCGCCCAACCTGGTGCTGATCAACCAGCTGCTGGCCGCCGGACAGGCCAAGGAAGCCCTGGCCGCGGCGCAGGGTGCCACCGGCGCGTTGCCCAACGACCTGAGCATCATGGAAGCCCTGGGCCGGGCCCAGGTGGCCGCGGGCGAAGGCAACCAGGCCGTTTCCACGGTCAAGAAGCTGGCGGCGGCGCAACCGTCCAACGCCATGCACCAGGTGCTGCTGGCCGACGCCCACATGGCGTCCAAGGACAGCGAGAACGCCGCGCGGGCGCTGCGCCGCGCGCTGGAGATCAGGCCCGGCCTGGTGCCGGCGCAGCGCGGCCTGGTGGCCCTGGCGCTGTACGACAAGCGCCCGCAGGACGGCCTGAACCTGGCGCGCGAGATGCAGAAGCAGGACCCCAAGAACGCCCTGGGCCATGCGCTGGAAGGCGACGTCGAGGTCAGCCGCGGCAACTGGGACGGCGCCGCCGCCGCCTACCGCAACGCGCTGCAACGCGCCGCCACCACCGACCACGCCGTCAAGCTGCACAGCACGCTGCTGCGCGGGGGCAAGACGGCCGAGGCCGATCGCACCGCAACCGAGTGGCTCAAGGGCCACGCCAAGGACGCCGCCTTCCATTTCTACCTGGGCGACATGCAGATGGCGGCCAACAATTCCGCCGCTGCCGAGGCGCGCTACCGCGCGGTGCTGGAACTGCAGCCCAACAACCCGCTGGCGCTGAACAACGTGGCCTGGCTGATGGTCAAGCAGGGCAAGCCGGGGGCGGTGGCGCTGGCCGAGAAGGCCAACAGCATCCTGCCCGAGCGCGCGCCGCTGCTGGACACCCTGGCCGCGGCGCTGGCCGCCGACAAGCAGCTGCCCAAGGCCATCGAGGTGCAGTCGCGCGCCGTGGCCGCCAGCCCGGGCGACCCGGGGCTCAAGCTCAACCTGGCGCGCCTGTACACGCAGTCGGGCGACAAGGCCAGGGCGCGCGCCGAACTCGAGGGCCTGGCCAAGCTGGGCGACAAGTTCTCCGAGCAGGCCGAGGTGGCCAAGCTGCTGCAGTCGCTCTAGCCGGGCCCATGACGAAGCTGCCCCGCCGCCGCTTCGTCGCGCTGGCGGCAGCCGTCGGGCTGGCGTCGGCGCTGCCGGCCGCGGCGTCCGACCTGCCTGCTCTCATCAAAGCGGCCCGGCCCTCGGTGCTGCCGGTGGGCACCTTCAGCCCCACCGACAGCCCGCGCTTCGGCTTTCGCGGCAGCGGCTTCGTCGTCGGCGACGGCACCTGGGTCGTCACCAACTTCCACGTGCTGCCCGCGGGCGCCGAGGTCGAGAGCGGCCCGGTGCTGATGGTGCTGGCCACGCGCAACCCCGACCAGCTGCGCCGCGCCCGCGTGCTGGCCACCGACCGCCCGCACGACCTGGCGCTGCTCAAGATCGACGGGCCGCCGCTGCCAACGCTGGCGCTGGAAGAACCCGGCACGGCGCGCGAAGGCCAGGCGGTGGTGCTGATGGGCTTTCCGCTGGGCGGCGCCTTGGGCTTCGCGCCGGTGACGCACCGCGGCATCGTCGCGTCGATCACCACCGCGGCGCTGCCGGCGCCCACGGCGCAGCAGCTGGACCCGCGCGCCGTGGCGCGGCTGCGCGAGGGCAACTACGAGCTGCTGCAACTGGACGCCACCGCCTACCCCGGCAACAGCGGCGGCCCGCTGCTGGACGCGGCCAGCGGCCGCGTGCTGGGCATCGTCAACATGGTGCTGGTCAAGGCCGGGCGCGAAAGCGCGCTGAGCAGCCCCACCGGCATCACCTACGCCGTGCCGGTGCGCCACCTGCACGAGCTGATGAAGTCCGCCGCGCCGCGCTGAAGTGGCGACGAGGCCGGTCGCTCAAACCTTGTAGTAACTGCGGTACCACTCGACGAAGCGCCCGATGCCGGTGCGGATGTCGGTGGCCGGGGTGAAACCCACCCAGTCGCGCAGCGTGTCGACGTCGGCATAGGTGGCCGGCACGTCGCCGTCCTGCAGCGGCAGCAGGTTCATCTGCGCCTTGCGGCCCAGCGCGTCCTCTATGCAGCCGATGAAATCCAGCAGCGGCACCGGGTTGTTGTTGCCGATGTTGAACACGCGGAAAGGTGCGTTGCTGGTGCTCGGGTCGGGCGTCTCGGCGCGGTAGGCCGGGTCGGGCGTGGCCACGCGGTCGAGCACGCGGATCACGCCTTCGACGATGTCGTCCACGTAGGTGAAGTCGCGCCGCATCTGGCCGTGGTTGAAGACGTCGATGGCGCGGTTCTCGAGGATCGCCTTGGTGAACAGGAACAGCGCCATGTCTGGCCGCCCCCAGGGCCCGTACACCGTGAAGAAGCGCAGCCCGGTGGTGGGCAGGCCGAACAGGTGGCTGTAGGTGTGGGCCATCAGCTCGTTGGCCTTCTTGGTGGCGGCGTACATGCTCACCGGGTGGTCCACGCTGTCGTGCTCGGAGAACGGCATGCGCGTGTTGCCGCCGTAGACGCTGGAGCTGGACGCGTACACCAGGTGCTGCACGCCGCTGTGGCGGCAGCCCTCGAGGATGTTCATGAAGCCGACGATGTTGCTGTCGACGTAGGCGTGCGGGTTCTGCAGCGAATAGCGCACGCCGGCCTGCGCCGCCAGGTGGATCACGCGGTCGAAGCGCTCGGCGGCGAACAGCTGCTCCATGCCGGCACGGTCGGCCACGTCCAGCTTGACGAAGCGAAAACCCGGCTGCGGCGTCAGGCGCGCCAGACGGTCCTGCTTCAGGCGCACGTCGTAGTAGTCGTTCAGGTTGTCCAGTCCGACCACCTGATCGCCGCGCGCCAGCAGGCGCAGCGTGATGGTCGAGCCGATGAAGCCGGCGGCGCCGGTGAGCAGGATTTTCATGGGTGGGCAGGGGCAAGAAGTGCCTGGCGGCCCGCCACGGGCGGGTCGGAAGCAGGCGCGCCGAATTCTGGCACGCGCCCGGGTGGGCGCCGCGGCCGCGCCGGCGCCGCCCGCTCAGGACTTCACGCCGGCGTCACGGTCTCGCGCGCCGGCAGCACCGTGCCGTGGCAGGGGCCGAAGCCAATGCGGCGCGCGCCCGGGCGCTGGCAGAAGCCGCGCAGGATGACGGTGTCGCCGTCTTCCAGGAACAGGCGCTGTTCGCCGTCGGCCAGCACGATGGGCTTGCGTCCGCCTTCGGTCAGCTCGAGCAGCGAGCCGCCTTCCCCCGGCCCGGGGCCCGACAGCGTGCCCGTGCCCAGCAGATCGCCGGTGCGCAGGTTGCAGCCGCCCACCGTGTGGTGTGCCACCAGCTGCGCCAGCGTCCAGTAGGCGTCGGCGCTGCTGCTGTGCATCAGGCGCTGCGGCGGTTTCTTGGCCAGGCGCATGGCGGCGGTCTGCAGCCAGACCTCGAGCGCGATGTCGAACACGCCCTGGGCGCGGTTGGCGGGGGAATCGAGGTAGGGCAGCGGCAGCGGGTCGCCCGCGGGCCGGGTGAAGGGCCGGCGGAAAGGCGTCAGCGCGTCCAGCGTCACCACCCAGGGTGACAGGCTGGTGGCGAAGTTCTTGGACAGGAAAGGGCCTAGCGGCTGGTATTCCCAGGGCTGGATGTCGCGCGCGCTCCAGTCGTTGAGCAGCACCAGGCCGAACAGGCGGTCTTCGGCGCTTTCGATGGGCACCGGCTCGCCCAGCGCGTTGCTGCCGCCGATCAGCGCACCCAACTCCAGCTCGAAATCCAGCCGCCGCGACGGCGCCAGCACCGGCGGCGACGCGTCGTAGGCCTTGAGCTGCCCGCGCGGCCGCTGCACCGGGCTGCCGCTGGCCACGATGGACGAGCTGCGGCCGTGGTAACCGATGGGCACCCACTTGTAGTTGGGCAGCAGCGGGTTGTCGGGCCGGAACAGCCGGCCCACGGCCAGGGCATGGTGCAGGCTGGTGTAGAAATCGGTGTAGTCGCCCACCGTGCAGGGCAGCTGCATCTGGGCCTGCGTGCGCGGCAGCAGGCAGGTCTCGAGAAACGGCCCCTGGTCGCTGCCGGCGGCCAGGGCCAGCGAAAGCGCGCCGCGCACCGCCCGCCATGCCTGCGGGCCCAGGTTCATGAAGCCGGCCAGATCACCCGCGGCCAGCGGCTGCAGCAGGTCTTCGATGCCATCACCCCAGGGGCACAGCTCGGCCGCCAGGCGCATGTCCAGCACCTGATCGCCGATGGCCACGCCCACGCGCAGCGGGTCTTCGGTGCCGGCGCGCCGGAAGCGGCCGTAGGGCAGGTTCTGGATGGGGAAGTCGCCGTCGGGCTCGTTGGCCGATTCGACCCAGCTGGTGAGCGCCGGGTCGTGCGTGAAGTCCAGCAGGGTCATGTGTGCGCGACGCCCGCCCGTGCCGCCGCCAGCGCCTGGCGCAGCACCGCCAGGTCGCCGATGTGGTTGGCCAGCAGCAGGATCAGCCGGGCGTTGACCAGGCGGCTCTGGGCGTCGTCCAGGCCTTCGTGGGTGTTGATCAGCATCTCGTAGAAGTCGTCGCCCGGAGAGTAGGCGTGGCGCGGCGTCTCGCCGGGCGTGCCGAAATGGGCTTGGGTGATGAGTTCGCTCATGGCGGGCCCTCGGGCTCAGGCATTGGCCGTGGCGCGAGCCAGCGCCGCGCGCAGCTCGGCCAGGCTCAGGTGGTGCCAGCGCGCGGCCACGTGCTGGTCGGGGCGCAGCAGGTAGACGGTGCCGGGGCGCGCGCCATAGCGCCGGGCCACCAGCTGCCGCTGGTCCACCAGCACCTGGCAGCCCGGCGGTGGATCGCCCGTCGGCTCGCGGCTCACCACCAGCAGCGTGCGCACCGGAATGGCGCCTTCGGCCAGGCTGCGGACGACGTCTTGCGCGGTGGCGTCCAGCGCCGCGGCGGGCGTGAACAGCATCAGCGTGAAGTGCCCGCCCACGTGCTGCAGCAACCAGCTGGCGTGGCCCTGGTGGCGCACCGGCGCGTCGTCCATGGGCGAGCCGGGCGTCAGGCGGCTCTCGAACACCGCGCGGTCGGGCGTGTTGAGCGCGGAGCTGCCCAGGTGCGCCGGCACCGACAGCCGCCCCGAATTGACCAGCATGCGCGCAAACGGGTGCTCGCGCGCCAGCGTCAGCACGGCGTCGCGGAAGTCCTTGGACACCTGGGTCTTTGGCGTGATGAAGTCGGTGGAGCGCGTGGAGTTGAGGATGTTCTCGTCGGCCGCGGCCACGCGTTCGTCGCTGTAGCTGTCGAGCAGGGCCTCGGGCGCGTGGCCGTCGTGCACCAGCTTGAGTTTCCAGCACAGGTTGTCGCTGTCCTGGATGCCGGAGTTGGCGCCGCGCGCACCGAAGGGCGAGACCTGGTGCGCCGCGTCGCCGGCAAACAGCACGCGGCCGTGGCGGAAGCGCTGCATGCGCCGGCACTGGAAGGTGTAGACGCTGACCCATTCCAGCTCGAACTCGGGCTCGGGGCCGAGCATGGCGCGCAGGCGCGGGATCACGCGCTCGGGCTGCTTTTCCAGCTCGGGGTCGGCGTCCCAGCCCAGCTGGAAATCGATGCGCCAGACGTTGTCGGCCTCGCGGTGCAGCAGCACGCTGGTGCCGGCCGGCGTATTGCCTTGGCCGACGCGCGCACCCGCGCCCGGATGAAACGGCGGGTCGAACCAGAACCAGCGCTCGGCCGAATTGGCCGCGAACATGGGCTGCTTGAGCACCACGTCGACGATGAGAAAGCGGTCCTGGAAGACCTTGCCCTCGACGTCCAGGCCCAGCATGCCGCGCACCGGGCTGCGCGCACCGTCGGCCACCACCAGCCAGTCGGCCTGCAGCGTGTAGCGGCCGTCGGGCGTCTGCACCTCGATGCACACGCCGTCGGCCTGGGGCGCCACCGACACCACCTTGCTCTTCCAGCGCAGGTCGATGCCCGGCAGCTCAGCCGCACGGCGCACCAGGAACTCTTCGAGGTAGTACTGCTGCAGGTTGACCATGCCCGGCCGGTGGTGGTCGGGCTCGGGCTGCAGGTTGAAGCGGAAGACCTCGTCGTTGCCGAAGTAGGTGCGGCCGATGTTCCAGGTGACACCCTTGCCGGCCACGGCGTCGCCGCAGCCCAGGCGGTCAAGGATTTCCAGCGCGCGCTTGGCGTAGCACAGGCCGCGCGAACCCAGGCTGACGGTGTCGTCGTCGTCCAGCAGCAGCACCGGCAGGCCTTGCTGGGCCAGGTCGATGGCGGCCGTCAGGCCCACGGGGCCGGCGCCCACCACCACCACGGGGTGGCGCTGCACGCTGCCGGGCCGGTCGAGTTCAGGCGCGCGGCGGTAGGGGTAGCGGGGGTAGGTGTAGGTGGCCAGCATCGGGGATCAAGGGGCGCCCAGCGCCTTTTCGTGCATCCAGGCCGCGTGCCGCGGGGCGCGGCGGGTCTGCGCCCATTCTTCGAGCATGTCCCACTTCACGGCGTCGAGCTTGCTGGTCATCTCGGGCGTGGCCACGTCGGCGGCCAGTTCCAGGCGGTGGCCGTTGGGGTCGAAGAAGTAGATCGACTTGAAGATGGTGTGGTCGGTGATGCCCACCACGGCAATGCCGGCGGCCTGCAGCCGCGCCTTGATGGCCTGCAGCTCATCCACGCTGTCGACCTTGAAGGCGATGTGCTGCACCCAGTCGGGCGTGTTGGCGTCGCGCGCCATGGGCGGCGAGTTGGGCAGCTCGAAGAAGGCCAGCACGTTGCCGCCGCCGGCGTCCAGGAACACGTGCATGTAGGGGTCGGGCGCGCGCGTGGAGGGCACTTCGTTTTCGGCGATGGCCAGCACGAAGTCCATGCCCAGGTGCTGCTGGTACCACTGCACGGTGGCGCGCGCGTCGTGGCAGCGGTAGGCGACGTGGTGGATGCGCTGGATGGGCATGCGGATCTCCTTGGCGAGCAGGGCTCAGGCAGCGAGCGCCTTCCACATCTCTATGTCGCGCTCGGCCGTCCAGATGCGCGGGTGCGGGTACTGCGTCATCTCGTCGTAGCAGCGCGTCACGTCGAAGGGCATGCAGTGCTGGAAGATGACCCAGTGGCCGTAGCGCGGCGTCAGCGCCGCCAGGGTCTGCTGGTAGACGGCCTTGAGATCCAGCCCGGCGCGCACGCCGGCCTCGACGCTGTCGCGCAGGTCTTGGATGAAGGCGCGCGTGCTGTTCAGGCCCGCGGCCACCTGCTCGGGCGTGGTGAGCGCCGCGCCGCGGCCCGGCACCAGCTGCTGCGGTCCCAAGGCGGCGATGGCGTCCAGCGTGGCCGGCCAGTCGCGGAAGTAGGCGTCGCCGGCATAGGGCGTGGCGTCGAACTCGACCAGGTCACCGCTGAACAGGATCTTCTGCTGCGGCAACCAGGCCACCGTGTCACCCTTGGTGTGGCCGCGGCCCAGTTGCAGCAGCTGCACCTCGAGCCCACCCAGCCACAGCGTCATCTTGCCGCTGAAGGTGATGGTGGGCCAGGTCAGCCCGGCGGGCACGCTGTCGACATTGCGGAACAAGCGCGGGAAGCGGCCGATCTCGCTGGCCTTGTCCTGCTCGCCGCGCTCTTTGATCAAGTCGCGCGTGTCGTGGCTGGCGATGATGTGCTGGGCGCCATAGGCCGAAGCACCCAGCACGCGCACCGCGTGGTAGTGCGTGAGCAGCACGTAGCGGATGGGCTTGTCGGTGACCTGGCGGATGCGGCGGATGACGTCTTGCGCCATCACCGGCGTGGCCTGGGTGTCCAGCACCAGCACCGCGTCGTCGCCGATGATCACGCCGGTGTTGGGGTCGCCTTCGGCGGTGTAGGCCCAGGCGTTGTCCGAGAGGCGGCTGAAGCTGACCGTCTTCTCTGCCAGGTCGGCCTGGGAGGCGAAGGCCTTGGAAGGGGTGGATGACATCGGGTCGTACCCCGGCGGGTGCTGAGAGAGCGCGGAATATTAGCAGTCCATACCCCGCACCGTGCAGCCACCGCACCGGGGGCTTACCCCCGCGCCGCGCCCTGCAGAACGCCCCGCATCTGCCATTGCTTGACCAGCGCATAGATCGCCGGAATCACCGCCAGCGTGAGCACGGTCGAAGAGATCATGCCGCCGATCATGGGCGCGGCGATGCGGCTCATCACCTCGCTGCCGGTGCCGCTGTCCCACATGATCGGCATCAGGCCGGCCATGGTGGTGACCACCGTCATGATCTTGGGCCGCACGCGCGCGACGGCGCCTTCCATCACCGCCTCATACAGGTCGGCAGGCCCGGGCAGGCGCCCTTCTGCACGGCAACGCGCCTGCACGGCGTCCCAGGCGTTGTCGAGGTAGACCAGGATCACCACGCCGGTCTCTGCCGCCACGCCGGCCAGGGCGATGAAGCCCACCGCCACCGCGATGGACATGTTGTAGTCCAGCAGCCACATCAGCCAGACGCCGCCGATCAGCGCGAAGGGCACCGACAGCATCACGATGAAGGTCTCGGTCAGGCGCCGGAAGTTCAGGTACAGCAGCAGGAAGATGGTCAGCAGCGTGATCGGCACGACCACCTTCATCTTCTCGATCGCGCGCTCCATGTACTCGTACTGCCCGCTCCAGGTGACGTAGTAGCCGGCGGGGAAGCTGACCCGCTCGGACACGGCCTGGCGCGCCTCGGTCACGTAGGACGCGATGTCGCGTTCGCGGATGTCGATGAAGATGTAGGCCGACAGCAGCGCGTTCTCGGTGCGGATGCTGGCTGCGCCGCGCGTCACCAGCACCTTGGCCACCTGGCCCAGCGGCACCATGGCGCCGCCCATGGTGGGCACCAGCACCTCGCGCTCGATCTGCTCGGGGTTGCTGCGCAGTTCACGCGGGTAGCGCACGGCCACGCCGAAACGCTCGCGCCCTTCGACCGTGGTCGTCACCATCTCGCCGCCCAGGGCCGTGCCGATGACGTCGAGCAGTTCGCCCACCGACAGGCCGTAGCGCGCCAGCGCGGCGCGGTCGGGCACGATGTCGAGGTAGCTGCCACCGGTCAGCCGCTCGGCGTAGGCCGAACTCGTGCCGGGCACGGTCTTGACCACGGTCTCGATCTCCTTGGCCAGCCGCTCCATCTCGGCCAGGTCGCGGCCGAAGACCTTGATGCCCACGGGCGTGCGTATGCCCGTGGCCAGCATGTCGATGCGCGCCTTGATCGGCATCGTCCAGGCATTGCTGATGCCCGGGAACTGCAGCGCCTTGTCCATCTCGGCGATCAGCTTGTCGGTGGTCATGCCGGGCCGCCATTCGTCCTGCGGCTTGAGGTTGATGACGGTCTCGAACATCTCGGTGGGCGCCGGGTCGGTGGCGGTGTTGGCACGGCCCGCCTTGCCGTAGACCGAAGCCACCTCGGGGAAGCTCTTGATGATCTTGTCCTGCGTCTGCAGCACCTCGGCGGCCTTGGTCATGGACATGCCCGGCAAGGATGTGGGCATGAACAGCAGCGAGCCTTCGTTGAGCGTGGGCATGAACTCGCCGCCCAGCTTGGACAGCGGGTAGTAGGACAGGCCCATCGCAAGGACTGCCAGCGCCACGGTGAGCTTCTTCCAGCGCATGACGCCGGCGATGATGGGCCGGTAGGACCAGATCATGAAGCGGTTGATGGGGTTCTTGGCCTCCGGCAGGATCTTGCCGCGGATGAACATCAGCATCAGCACCGGCACCAGCGTGATCGACAGCAGTGCCGCGCCCGCCATGGCAAAGGTCTTGGTGTAGGCCAGCGGCGAGAACAGCCGCCCTTCCTGCGATTCGAGCGTGAACACCGGCAGGAACGACACCGTCATGATCAGCAGCGAGAAGAACAGCGCCGGCCCCACTTCCTTGCAGGCCTCGATGATCGCCTCGGCGCGCTCGCTGGCGCGGTGATCGGGTGGCAGGCGTTCCAGGTGCTTGTGGGCGTTCTCGGTCATCACGATCGCCGCGTCGACCATCTCGCCGATGGCGATGGCAATGCCGCCCAGGCTCATCAGGTTGGAATTGACGTCCAGCATGCGCATCGCGATGAAGGCGATCAGCACGCCCACCGGCAGCATCACGATGGCCACCAGCGCCGAGCGCACGTGCAGCAGGAACAGCACGCACACCGCCGCCACGATCACGAACTGCTCGATCAGCGTAAAGCTGATGGTGGCGATCGCGCGGTGGATGAGCTCGGATCGGTCATAGACCGCCTGCACCGTCACGCCCTCGGGCAGGCCCACCGACAGTTCCTCGACCTTGGCCTTGATGTTATGGATGACCTCGAGCGCGTTCTGGCCGAAGCGCGACATCACGATGCCGGACACGACCTCGCCCTCGCCGTTCAGCTCTGACACGCCGCGGCGCTCGTCAGGTGCCATCTCCACCCGCGCGATGTCGCGGATCAGCACCGGCGTGCCGCCCTCGGCCTTGAGCACCAGCATCTCGATGTCGCCCTTGCCGCGCAGGTAGCCCCGGCCGCGCACCATGTACTCGGTCTCGGCCATCTCGACCACGCGCCCGCCGACGTCGCGGTTGGAGTCGCGTATGACCTGCGACACGCGCGCCAGCGGAATGCCGAAGCTGCGCAGCTTGAGCGGGTCCACCGTCACCTGGTAGGTCTGCACGAAGCCGCCGATCGACGCCACCTCGGCCACGCCCTGGGCCTTGGTGAGCTGGTAGCGCAGGTACCAGTCCTGGATGGTGCGCAGTTCGGCCAGCGTGCGGTTCTTGGCCAGCAGCGCGTACTGGTAGACCCAGCCCACGCCGGTGGCATCGGGGCCCAGCGCCGGCACCACGCCGCGCGGCAGGCGGCTGGCGGCGAAGTTCAGGTACTCGAGCACGCGGCTGCGCGCCCAGTAGATGTCGGTGCCGTCGTCGAAGATCACGTAGACGAAAGAGGCCCCGAAGAACGAGAAACCGCGCACCACCTTCGAACGCGGCACGCTCAGCATGGCCGTGGTCAGCGGGTAGGTGACCTGGTCTTCCACCACCTGCGGCGCCTGGCCCGGGTATTCGGTGTAGACGATGACCTGCACGTCCGACAGGTCGGGCAGCGCGTCCAGCGGGGTCCTGATCACCGCCACGATGCCGGCGATGACGATGAACAGCGTGGCCAGCAGAACCAGGAACGGGTTCCTGCCTGACCATTGAATGATGCCGGTGAGCATGGTGCCGCTCCCTTCAGTGGCCGGCGTGGGCCTTGGGGTCGGGCGCGGGCGCGGGCTTGGGCGGCGCGTGCTGTGAATGGTCGTGCTGCGAGTGGTCGTGCACGGGCGCTGCCTCGCTGCGGGCCGCCGGTGCCGCCGCCGGTGCCGCCGTCGGCGCGCCGCCGACCGGCGTGATGGCGGTGATCACCCACTCGCCCGACGCGCGCTCGACGAAGTCGAAGGACACGGCCGCACCCGGCCGCAGGTCGCGCACCAGGGCCGCGTTGGCCAGCTTGAAGTCCATGGTCATGGCCGGCCACTGCAGCGACTCCACCGCGCCGTGGTGCAGGCGCACCGTGCCGGCCTGCAGGTTCACGCCCTCCAGCGTACCCAGGGCGCGATGGCCCACCTTGCCGCCGGTCTTTGTCTGCGCCGCTGCTGCCGCCGCCGCGGGCGGCGCCCCCATGCCGCCGATGGCCGCCTTCAGGTTGCTTTCGGCGTCCAGCAGAAAGTTTGCTGACACCACCACGCGTTCGCCCTCGCGCACGCCCGACAACACCTCGTCGTAGTGGTCGCTGCGCTCGCCCAGTTGCACCTCGCGCGGCTCGAAGCGGCCTTCGCCCAGTTCCACCAGCACGATGCGGCGCGTGCCGCTGTCGATGACCGCCGACTCGGGGATGGTCAGCACCGGCTGCTTGGCGCCCACCTGCAGCTCGACCTGGGCAAACATGGCCGGCTTGAGCCGGCGCTGCGGGTTGTCCAGCTGGATACGCACCGGCACCGTGCGCGTCTCGGCGCGCAGCGTGGGGTACAGGTAGGTGATGGTGCCGACGAAGGTCTGGCCGGGGTAGGCGTTGATCTTCACGCTGGCCTTGGCGCCCATCTTCACCAGGCCCAGGTCCTGCTCGAACACGTCGGCCATGATCCACACCGTGGACAGGTCGGTCACCTGGTACAGCGATTCGCCGGCCATGAAACGCATGCCCTGCAGCGCCTTCTTCTCGGTGACGATGCCCGACACCGGGCTGCGGAAGCTGATGCTGCGCCGCACTTCGCCGGTCTTCACCAGCGCCTCGATCTGCTCGGGCGCCATGTCCCAGTTGCGCAGCCGTGACAGGCTGGATTCGGCCAGCTGGCGCATGCCGGCCTGGGCCTCGGCGCCGGCGTTCTTCATCGCCAGCAGGCCTTGCGCGGCGATCAGGTATTCGCGTTGCGCCGACACCAGTTCGGGGCTGTAGACCTCGAACAGCGGCTCGCCCCGGCTCACCGGCTGGCCGGTGGCGTTGACGTGCAGGCGCTCGACGTAGCCCTCGAACTTGGGCGTTATGGCGTAGATGCGGCGCTCGTCGGGCTCGACCCGGCCCGAGGCGCGCACCGTGCGGCCCAGCGCGCGCAGCGCCGCGGGCTCGGTGCGCACGCCCAGCTTCTGCACCTTGTCGGTGCTGATGCGCAGCGTGCCGACGCCGCCCTGGGCGCCGTCGGCCGCGGGCTCGTCCTCGCCCTCGTAGACGGCGATGTAGTCCATGCCCATCTGGTCTTTCTTGGGCGTGGGCGAGGTGTCGGGCAGCCCCATGGGGTTGCGGTAGTACAGCAGCTTGCGCGCCTGGGGTGCCGAGGCGGCGGCCGCCGTTGCCGCGGCTTCGGAGTGCGCACCCGAGCGGCTGCCCAGCCAGTAGCTGCCGGCGCCCACGGCGCCCAGCAGCAGCGCGCCCACGATGATGTTTGCGGTCTTCACAGTACTTCTCCCAGGATGCGTTCGATCTCGGCCAGGCGCAGTTGCGCGTCGACCTGGGCCTTGAGCAGGTCTTGCCGGGCCTTGCGGATCTGCCGCTGGGCGTCCAGCAGCGTGGCGAAATCGGCCTTGCCGTTCTCGTAGGCGGCCTGTGCCGAACGCAGGCTCAGCTCGGACTGCGGCAGCAGCTGGGTGCTGATCAACGCCTGGCTGCGGCGCGAGGCATCCAGCCCCGCCAGGTTCTCGCCCATCTCGCCCAGCAGCTGGCTGGCCAGGGCCTGGGTGCGGGCGTGCGCCGCCTGAACCATGGCCTCGGATTCGCGCTCCTGCGCGCGCCGCGTGTCCCGTTGCAGGGGGATGTTGATCTCGACCATCAGCGCCCACGAAACGATCTTCGAGCCCATCTGCGTGGGCGACACGCCCACCTGCACGTCGGGCCAGCGGTTGCGCAGCGTCAGCGCGCGCTGGCGCTC